>NZ_JBEFRW010000006.1:0-294345 GCF_053483195.1 Mycolicibacterium sp. XJ2546
ACCAGAAATCACCGGACGCGTGGGCGGATGATCACCTGGTGGATGTGCCCATCCGGCGGCGACGACACCGCGTCGGCGATGACGCGCGCGACCGTCTCGGGCGACAAGAACCGCGACGGGTCGTACTGCCCGCCCTCGTAGGCCACCAACCTCTCCTGCATCTCGGTGGCGATCCGGCCGGGATGCACCGACGTCACCCGCAACGACGGCTCGTCGGCGCGCAGCGAATCGGCGAACGACCGCAGCGCGAACTTGCTGCCCGAATAGGACGCCAACCCGGGTGAGGCGTTGATACCCGAACCGGAGTTGACGAACACGACGTGCCCGCCGACCGCCCGCAGCGCGGGCAGCAGCGCCAACGTCAGCGCCACCGCCCCAATCACGTTGACTTCCATACTCGTTCGCCACTCATCGACGGTCGACTCGGCCACCCGCCCGGGAAACGCCACCCCGGCGTTGTGCACCAGCACGTCGAGTTCGTCGACGGCCGCGACGGCGTCGGGAATCGTGTCGGTGTCGGCCAGGTCGAGGGCCAGGATGGCGGCGCCGAACTCGGCGGCCACCTCGTCCAGCCGCGTCGACGGCCGGCCCGCCAACACCAGGCTGTGCGTCGGCGCCAGCGCGGCCGCGACGGCCGCGCCGAGCCCCCGGGAGGCACCCGTGATCATTGCGGTCGGCATGTCGTCAACGCTACCGACCTGCGAACCACGCTCCCGCGTCGCATCATGGTACGGATGCCCGCCGACCACAGCTTCGCCCCGACGCAGCTCTCCGCCCGCGCCGCCTACCTGCTGCGCGGCAATGACCTGGGCACGATGACGACGGCCGCGCCGCTGCTGTACCCCCATATGTGGAGCTGGGACGCGGCGTTCGTGGCGATCGGGCTGGCGCCGCTGAGCGTCGAGCGCGCGGTCGTCGAACTCGACACGTTGCTCTCGGCGCAGTGGGGCAACGGGATGATCCCGCACATCGTCTTCGCCAACGGGGTCGACGGCTACTTTCCCGGCCCCGCGCGCTGGGCCACGTCGACGCTGGCCGTCCACGCGCCGCGCAACCGGCTCACCTCGGGTATCACCCAACCGCCGGTGCACGCCATCGCCGTCCAGCGCATCCTCGACAACGCCCGCACCCGCGGCCGCACCACCCGCGCGGTCGCCGAGGCGTTCCTGGACCGCCGCTGGAACAACCTGGTGCGGTGGCACCGTTGGCTGGCCGAAGCCCGCGATCCGCAGTCCCGCGGCAGGGTCACGCTCTACCACGGGTGGGAGTCCGGCATGGACAACTCGCCGCGCTGGGACAGTGCCTACGCCAACGTTGTTCCCGGCGCGCTGCCCGAGTATCAGCGCGCGGACACCACGATCGTCACCGACGCCAGCCAACGCCCCAGCGACGTCGAATACGACCGGTATCTGTGGCTACTCGAGGAGATGAAGCTGGCCCGCTACGACGACGAGTTGCTGCCCAAGGTGATGAGCTTCGCCGTCGAGGACGTGTTCGTCTCGGCGATCCTCGCCGTCGCCTGCGACGTGCTCGCCGAGATCGGCGAGGACTACAAACGTCCGTCGGCCGACGTGCGCGACCTGTACGCGTGGGCCGATCGGTTCCGGGCGGGCGTGATCGACGCCACCGACGAAAGAACCGGCGCGGCACGCGATTTCGATGTCCGCGCCGGCGAGTGGGTGGCCACCGAGACGGTCGCGCAGTTCGCGCCGCTGCTGTGTGGCGGGTTGCCGCACGAGCGGGAACGCCACCTGGTGAAGCTGCTGGAGGGCCCGCGGTTCTGCGGGCATCCCGACCTGAAATACGGTCTGCTGCCGTCGACGTCGCCGGTATCGCGGGACTTCCGCGCCCGCGAGTACTGGCGTGGGCCGGTGTGGCCGGTGATGACGTGGCTGTTCGGGTGGTGCTTCGCCCGGCGCGGCTGGGCCGAACGTGCCCGCCTGCTGCGCAAGGAAGGTCTGCGGCAAGTCAGCGACGGCAGCTTCGCCGAATACTACGAGCCCTTCACCGGAGAACCGCTGGGCAGCATGCAGCAGTCGTGGACCGCCGCGGCGGTACTGGACTGGCTGGGATGAGCGCTATTCGCCGAGGCGCTCGAGCGGGCCGATGGCCTTGGTCAGCATCTCCAGATCCTCGGGGCTGAGCTTGCCCAGCAGCGTGGCCAGGTACGCCCGCCGCGTCGCCAGCGCCTCTTGGTGCTGGGCCCGTCCCTCGGGGGTGATATCGACCAGCACCGCCCGCAAATCAGAGGGGTCACGTGAGCGTTTGACCAAGCCAAGCTTCTCCAGCCGGCGGATCGCGACCGTGGTGGTGGGGGTGCGAACCCGCTCGTGGGCGGCCAGATCGGTCATCCGCAGCGGCCCCTGATCGAGCAGCGTCAACAGGATCGACAGCTGCGCCAACGTCAGGTCACCGGCTTCCGCACGGTTGGTGTCGCTGCGGCGCAGCACGGAGAAAACCCGGGAGAGCACCCGCTGCAACTCCCCCGCCAACTCCGTGACCTGCGGTTCTACCTCGGCCATAATTCGTCAGTCTAACCTGTCTGAGGCTGCCAAGTTGTGATGACGGGCGATTACCTCACAGAACCTGGGACAGGAACCGCTGCAGCCGCTCGGTCTCGGCGGCCTCGAAGATCTGCTCGGGCCGACCGGCCTCGACGACCTGCCCGTGGTCCATGAACACCACGGTGTCGGCCGTCGACTGTGCGAAGCCCATCTCATGGGTCACCACCACCATCGTCATCCCGTCTTCGCCCAGGTCGGCGATGAGCGCCAGGATCCCCTTGACCAACTCCGGGTCCAGCGCTGAAGTGGCCTCGTCGAAGAACATCACCTGCGGCGCCATCGCCAATGCGCGCGCGATCGCGACGCGTTGCTGCTGACCACCGGACAGCGTCGTCGGGCGCACGTCGGCCTTGTGCCGTAGTCCGACCCGCTCCAACTGCGCCATGCCGAGTTCGCGGGCCTCGTCGGCGCCGAGGCGTTTGAGCTTGCGCGGCGCCAGCGTCACGTTGTCCAGCACGCTTCGATGTGGAAACAGGTTGAAGTTCTGGAACACCATCCCGATGCGCTGACGCAACTGATCCGGGTTGTCGTTGAGCACCGAACGCCCGTCGAGCAGGATATCGCCCCGGTCGGGTTCGTGGAGCCGGTTCAATGTGCGCAGCAGCGTCGACTTCCCGGAACCCGACGGCCCGATCACGACGGCGGTGCTGCCCGCCGGCACGTCGATGTGCACCCCGCGCAGCACCGAGTTCGGTCCGAACGACAGGTGAATGTCGTTGGCGGCCAGAGATACCGGTTCGAAGGCAGCCATCAGATCATCTCTTGTGACGTGGACAGTTCCAGTGGGTCCTCCTCGGTCGGGGCCCGCCCGCGCCGCAGCCGGTTGTCGATGTAGTTCACCAGATGGGTCAGCGGTACGGTCAGCGCCAGGTAGAACAGCCCGGCCGCCACCAGCGGGGACAGGTTGCCGGTCTGCGCGTTGAGGTCGCGGCCGACCTGGAACAGTTCACGCTGGTCGGCCACCAGACCCAGGAAGTACACCAGCGAGGATGCCTTGAGCAGCGAGATGAACTGGTTCATCAGCGCGGGCAATACCCGCCGGATGCCCTGGGGCACCACGACCAGCCGCATCGACGTGGTATACGAAAAGCCCAGTGCCCGCGAGGCTTCCAGCTGGCCCGGCTCCACGCTCTGAATGCCTGAGCGGAAGATCTCGCCGACGTAGGCCGCGGCCATCAGCCCCAGCGCGGCGATGCCGAGCGGAAACGGGTTGTTGCCGGTCAGCCCGCCCACCACCGGGCCCAGGCCCAGGCCGATCAGCAAGATGATGACCACCTCGGGCAGACCGCGGAAGATGTCGGTGTAAACCCGTGCGGGCCAGCGCAATAGGCGGCTTCGGGATATTCCGGCGACGGCCAGCGCCATGCCCAGCAGCAGCCCGATCACCGAGGCGCACACGGTCAGGATCAGCGTGTTGGGCAGACCGGTCTTGAACAGGTCGGGGATGGCCTGCTTGTAGAGGTTCCAGTCCAGGAACGAGTCCTTCAGTTGCGCCAGTGTGGATTTCGGCTGTACCGGCCCGCCGGTGTCGGTTTCCTGTTGCTGCGCGGCGATCGCGTCGAAGTTGGGCAGCTGCGGCACCGGCGCCGCCTTTGATCCGGGTTTCCACCCCGGCGGCAGCGCGCGCGGCACCCAGTCGGAGTACAGCCGGCCCCAGGTGCCGTCGGCGATCACCGCGTCCAGCCCAGCGTTCAACGCGTCGATGAGGGACTGGTTCTCCTTGGCGACCGCATAAGCGATGAAATTGTCCAAGCTGAAGGTGTTTTCGATGATCTCGGCTGGATCGCCGGGTTGCACCGTGCCCTCGGCCTGCTGCGACGGCGCGACCCACGCATCGAGCTGGCGGGATTTGAGGCTCGCGTAGACGGTGTTGTAGTCGGGGTAGATCACCGGCTGCAGGCCCAAGGTGTCGACGACGTAGGACTCCTGCACGGTGCCCTGTACGACCCCGATGCGCTGCCCGGCGGCCAGGTCGCCGAACCCGGTGATGGCCGAGCCGGCGGGCACCACCAGCGAGAAGTAGCCGAAGTCGTAGCCGTTGGTGAAACCGACGGTGCGGCGGCGGGCTTCGGTGGTGGTGATCGACGACGACCCGACGTCGAAGCGGCGCGAGGCCACCTGGGCCAGCAGGCCGGAGAACTCGGTGCCGACGAAGTTGATCTGCAGCCCCAACCGCTCGGCGATGGCCCGCAGCACCTCGTTGTCGAACCCGGTGAACTGACCCGCGGAGTTGATGCAGATGCTCGGCGGGGCGTCCGAAAGGGTGCCGACCGTCAGTGTTCCCGGGGTGCTCAGTCCGAGCGCATCCACGTCGACGGAGTCCAGCGGCACGACGGTGGCCGTGGTGTAGCTGTCTTCGTCAGGTCCCTTGGCAGCTGCGGCCAGGTTGGTGGGCAGTGCGCTGGCGCTCTCGACGCCGGGCGGCGCGCACTGGTCGACTTGCGCCCGTGCCGGCGGCGCCAGGCCCAAGGTGAAGATCAACAACCCGATCAGCGCCAAGACGGTTGTCTTCATTACTGCAACGTAGCGAGCGTCGGCCCGGCGACGGCGACGTCAGGTCAATTGGAATGCAACGCCGGGTGCGCGGACGGGGCGAGTACACCGCGGCGCACCAGTTCGGCCAGCATGATCCGGACCATCAGGTCGGACCGGTCGATGTTGGCTGCGCGCGCCGCGTCGGTGTCGCCGCGGCGGATCGCGTCGACCTCGCGTACGTAGAACGGCAGCATCTCGTCGTGGTTGTCGGTGTATGCACTCCAGAACGCCTCAGGCACCAGCGCCTGCGACGCCTGGATCAGCGCCAGCAACCGCGGGCCCGCGTACCGCTCCTTGATCAGCCGCCGGAAATCCCAGCCGGCCTCGTTGAAGGCACGTGAACGGCGGGTGCTGTGCATGACGCCGAGCAGCCTGTCGAGTTCGTCGATGAGCTCCGGATTGCGGTCGGTCGCCGCACGCGCGGCGGCGATGCCGTTGAGCAGGCCGTAGATTTCGTGGTGCTCGCGCACGACGGTCTCGTCGAACACCTCGACGAACGCCCCGCGGTGGTAGCGGGTGTAGAGGATGCCGTCGTGCTCGAGCTGTACCACGGCCTCCTGGATGGGCACGCGGGACACCCCGAGTTCCTTGGCGATCTCGTTGCGGTCCACCCGATCACCCGAGCGAAGTTTGCCGGTCAGTATCAGGTTGACAACATGCGAGACCACGAGGTCTTTTTCTTTGACCCCATACTTCTTTGGCATCGCGGCCAACAGTGTCTCACGCAGCGGGTGCGCCCGGAGCGGATCGACGCGAGGGAGTGACTAGCTCGTCTGGCGGTCGCGCCAGCGACATAGCGCTTCGGCCTGGGTGAGGTCGTAGTCGGGACCGTTGGCGCCGACGGTCAGCAGCGTGACCCCGAGTTCGGCCAGCGCGTCGGCCTCGGCGAGCAGCTCGTCGGTCGTCTTGCCCGACACTCCGGCCGACCGCTCGATCGCGGCAGGATCTCGGCTGACGTCCGAGCAGTGCCGCGCCAAGACCTCGGCCTTGCGGGGGTAGCCGGCGCTGCCGCTGAAGGTGTGCCAGATGTCGGCGTGCCTGGCCACCAGCCGCAGCGTCTTCTTCTCACCTTCACCGCCGATCAGGACGGGGATCGGCCGGGTGGGCGGCGGGTTGAGCTTGGTCAGCCGCGACGTGATGCGGGGTAGCCCGGTGGCCAGGTCGTCGAGGCGGCTGCCCGCGGTGCCGAACTCGTAGCCGTACTCGTCGTAGTCCTTCTGCTTCCAGCCCGAGCCGATGCCCAGAATCAGCCGGCCGTCGCTGATGTGGTCGACGGTGCGGGCCATGTCGGCCAGCAGTTCGGGGTTGCGGTAGGAGTTGCACGACACCAGTGCGCCGATCTCGATGCGCGACGTCTGCTCGGCCCAGGCGCCCAGCATCGTCCAGCATTCGTAGTGCGCGCCGTCGGGGTCGCCGTATAGCGGGAAGAAGTGGTCCCAGTTGAAGGCGACGTCGACACCCAGGTCCTCACAGCGACGGACCGCGTCGCGGATATGGCGGTATTGCGGGGAATGTTGCGGCTGTAGTTGCACACCGATGCGAATGGGGAAGCTCACCGTTTCAAGTTAGATGAGAGCACTCTCATTTCGCACTCATCTGCGTTTCCGCCGCAAACGCCAGGCTTGGGGATATGACTTCGCCCGCGCTGGATCTGCTGCTCGGCCCGTACGCACCCGACGTGCTGACGGCTGCCCTCACCGAATACGGCGGCAAACTCGAACACCTGCAGCCCGGTCACGTCAACGTGCGGCCCAGCGGCGCGGCCACCGTCATGTACTGGGCGGCGGTGCGTCGCGCCGACGGTACCCGCACGACGGAGATCCTGGCCGCCACGACCGGCAGCCGCATCCCGGCCGGCGCGGCCGTCGTCGCCGGCGAACATCTGGGCGAGTCGGTCGAGGTCGGCATCTGGCGTTGGCCCCAAGACCCGGCGCTGCCTGCGCTGGCCGCGGCCAGCGACGCGGGGGTGCTGCGCCACCTCGGCCTCAGCGCGACGGACGTGAGCGACGTCCGGGTACGCGCGTATCGGCCCGCGCAGCGCGCGGTGCTGGAGGTGCACGACGGCCGTCGCACATGGTTCCTCAAGGTGCTGCGCCCATCTGCCGTCGCGCAGCTGCGCGTCCGCCACGACCTGGCCAGCCCGCACCTACCCGTCCCGCCGGTGGCGGCGTTCACCCCGGACGGGCTGATCGCGCTGCCCGAGGCGCCGGGGACGGCGCTGCGAAACGTGCTTGCCGACGGCGGCGATGTGCCGGCGCCCGACGCGTTCGAGGCGTTGTTGGACGCGCTGCCCGCCGATCTGACGGCGATGCCGCGGCGACGGTCACACCTGCAGCTGGTCGACGACAACGCCGCCGCGCTGCGCTGGGCGGCCGCCGGCGAACCGGACGTGCTGGCCGAGCTGGCTGAGCTCGTCGCCGCCCTGCACACCGTCGAGCAGGAGGCGGCGCCGGTGGTGCCGGTGCACGGAGACTTCTACGAGGGTCAACTGCTGACCCACGGCGCCCGGATCACCGGGTTGGTCGATCTGGACACCGCCGGCCCCGGAGAACGCATCGACGAGTGGGCGATGCTGATCGCGCACCTGTCGGGGCTGGACCTGGAGGACCGGTGGCATCCGACGGCGGGACGGTACGCGGCCGAGGTGTTGGCCCACGCCGATCGGCGAGTGCCGCCTCGGCAGCTGCGCCAGCGCACCGCCGCGGCGCTGCTCGGCCTGGCCACCGGCCCGTTCCGCATTCAGCATCCGCAGTGGCGCGAGCACACCGTCGCGCGCCTGGAGCTGGCGAAGAAATGGCTGGCGAGCGCCGGATGAGAAGGCGCTCATCTTGGTCTCCTTCTGCCCTCACCGCAGAGCGAGACAGTGGACATGTCGGGGAAACGAGGAAAAGGAGCACACAATGAAACGCACGGCTACTTGGAAGGTCCTGACCATGGGCGCCGCGCTCACCGGACTCGGGGTCGCGGGCGCAGGTGCCGCACACGCCGACGCCGGACCGGCCGCGCTGGCTGCGCACCCGGCGGACGTGAATGTCCAACTAACAGCCGCTGTTCCGCAGATCGAGGGTCCGGTGCAGCTGAACATCCCGCAGGAGTTCCACGGTCTTTACGACAGCGTCGACAGCGGAAGCTACTGGGACAGCTGATGTTACGGGCAGGACGGCGGCGGCGCTTCTAGCGTCGCCGCTGTTCGTTCAGCACCTCGCGCAAAATCTCGATCAGCCTGCCCGGCTGGTCGCTCTGTACCGAGTGGCCGGAATCTTCGACGATGCGCACATCGCGAAAACCCGGTGCGGTACGGGCGAACTCGTCGGCGTCGTCGTCGTTGACGAAGAACGACTTGGCGCCGCGCACCAGCGTGGTGGGCACCTCGAGGCGGGGCACGTCGTCCCACAGGCCTTCGAACCCCTCGCCCTTGCGCATCTCGTCGTAACGCCACGTCCAGGTGCCGTCGTCGAGGCGTTGGGCGTTGTGGAAAACGCCGCGGCGCAACGACTCCCGGTCCCGGTGGGGTGCGGCGGCGACGGTCAGTTCGAGCATCGCGTCGAAGCTTTCGAATGTGCGCGGACCTTGTACCAGCGCGACGGTGCCTTTCTGGTCTTCGCTCAACTCGGTGTGGCGCTGCGGCGCCGACGGGGTGACGTCGACGAGTACCAGCCGGCGCACCAGCGCGGGGGCCGACACCGCCAGCCGCAGCGCGGTCAACCCGCCCAGCGACATTCCGACGACGAGGTCGGCTTCGGGCGCCAGCTCGCGCAGCACCGGTTCGATCGTGACCGCGTTGAGCTTGGGCCCGTAGTCGCCGTCCTCGCGCCACGCCGAGCGGCCGTGGCCCGGCAGGTCGAGCGCCAACGCGGGCTCGCCGAGGCCGACGACCACGGTGTCCCAGGTGTGCGCGTTCTGCCCGCCGCCGTGCAGGTACACGATCCGCGCCGGTCCCTCGCCGAACTTCAGCGCGCTGATCGGCCCGGAGTCGATGCGGGTGACCGGCGGTACGGTCTGGACGCCGGCCTGGCGCGCATTCTCTTTGAGGAACATGAACTCGTCGAGTGAGGCCAGTTCGTCGTCGGGGCTTATGTCGCTCACAGCGAAACAGTACAAAACGCGATCTGTGGAGCCCCAGCCGCGCTCAGCGCGGGCAGGACTCCACAAACCGCTAGAAGAAGAGGTCAGCTCTGGATGAAGGTTTCCAGCTGCGTGCGGGCCACGTCGTCGGGCAACTGCTGCGGCGGGCTCTTCATCAGGTATGCCGACGCCGCCACCACCGGGCCGCCGATACCGCGGTCCTTGGCGATCTTGGCCGCGCGCACCGCGTCGATGATCACGCCCGCCGAGTTCGGCGAGTCCCACACCTCGAGCTTGTACTCCAGGTTCAGCGGCACGTCACCGAACGCGCGGCCCTCCAGCCGAACGTAGGCCCACTTGCGGTCGTCGAGCCAGCCGACGTGATCCGACGGGCCGATGTGCACGTCCTTCGTCTTGAACTCACGCTGCAGGTTGGAGGTGACGGCCTGGGTCTTGGAGATCTTCTTGGACTCCAGCCGCTCACGTTCGAGCATGTTCAGGAAGTCCATGTTGCCGCCGACGTTGAGCTGCATGGTGCGGTCCAGTTGCACACCGCGGTCCTCGAACAGCTTGGCCATCACGCGGTGGGTGATCGTCGCACCGATCTGGCTCTTGATGTCGTCGCCGACGATCGGCACCCCGGCATCCTCGAACTTCTTGGCCCACACCGGATCGGAGGCGATGAACACCGGCAGCGCGTTGACGAACGCCACCCCGGCGTCGATCGCGCACTGGGCGTAGAACTTGTCGGCGTCATCGGAGCCCACCGGCAGGTAGGACACCAGCACATCGACCTTGTTCTCCTTGAGCACAGCCACCACGTCGACGGGATCGACGTCGGACACCTCGATCGTGTCCGCGTAGTACTTGCCGATGCCGTCGAGCGTCGGGCCGCGCTGGACGGTGACGTTCATCGGCGGCACGTCGGCGATCTTGATGGTGTTGTTCTCCGACGCGAAGATCGCCTCGGACAGGTCGAACCCGACCTTCTTGGCGTCGACGTCGAACGCCGCGACGAACTTCACATCGCGCACGTGGTACGGGCCGAGCCGCACATGCATGAGACCGGGCACGGTGGCCGACTCATCGGCGTCCTGGTAGTACTGCACGCCCTGCACCAGCGAGGCCGCACAGTTACCCACACCGACAATCGCGACCCGCACCTCTGCGTTGTCTGTCGCCGGCGCGCCGGCTCCGATGTGCTCACTCATGACACGAACTCTTCCCTTCGTACTAACTTGGTAACTGCCTTACGGCTGCTCGGCGCGTCTCTGCGCCAACTGTTCGGCCGCGATCAGTTCATTGAGCCACTTGACTTCGCGCTCGCTGGACTCCAACCCGAGCTGGTGAAGCTGTCGGGTGTAGCGGTCGATCGAATTACTTGCCCGCGCAACTGCTTCACGCAGGCCCTCACGGCGTTCTTCCACCTGACGACGGCGGCCCTCGAGGATCCGCATCCTGGCCTCGGCCGGGGTCCGGTTGAAAAACGCGAGGTGCACGCCGAACCCGTCGTCGGAGTAGTTCTGCGGGCCGGTATCGGCCACCAGTTCGGCGAACCGTTGCTTGCCGGCCTCGGTGAGCCGGTAGACGCGCCGGGCGCGACGCATCTTCGGGGTGCCGTCCGGTGCCGGATCCTCCGCGATCAGCCCGTCGGTCTGCATCCGGCGCAGCGCCGGGTACAACGAGCCGTAGGAGAACGCGCGGAACGCCCCGAGCAGTCCCGTCAGCCTCTTGCGAAGTTCGTAGCCGTGCATCGGAGCCTCTTGCAGGAGTCCCAGGATGGCCAGTTCAAGCACGCGGGACACCTCCTCCTAGAAATCCGAGCTGATCCGATACGGCGGTCCGACACCTCGGGCCAGTGTATCGCGCCGATATATTCGTCGCGAACTCCGGGTGGCCCCAATGCGAACGCCGGCCCGACGCCCGTGGTCGCGATCAGGGCCGGAAGTGCGTCGCTATCAGGACGGATAGCTGATCTGCTTGACCCTGCCGTCGGGCGCCATCGCGATATGGCCGCTGCCGTAGTCACTGGAGACGTAGACGGACACCGACAGCTCCCCCGGCGTGGTCGGATCGCGGGCGGGGTCGATGCTCAGATAGGTGCTGGTGACGTCGCCGGGCTTGATGCCCAGCGTTTCCGGCGCCCCGCGCAGCACACCGACGACCGCCTTGACGTCGAAGCGGCCCAGATCCACCACGGTGGCGCGGCTACTTCTGGAGCTCGACGACGGATCATCCCAGCCGCCGCGATAGGAGTAGATGAGCTCGCGGCGGTCCTCGGCCGGGTCCGGCCGGCTCAGCACGGCGTAGTCCGGGTAGACGGTCAGCCGGTAGCCGGTGGTGTCGCCGAAGCGCTGCTTCATCTGCTCGAGCAGACCGGTCAGACCGCCGAGCGAATGCAGCTGTCGCGGCGGGGTGAGCACGACGGGCGTGATGCCGTCGGGCTGGGCGCCCGGGTCGGAGGCTCCGCTCAGCGGTGACGACGTGTTGCCGTACAGCCCCCAGCCGATCGCGATGCCGACGACCACCAGGACACCGGCCACCGCGGCGCGGATACCCCAGTTGACCGGCTGCGGCACCTGCCGGTTGACCACCTTGGTGATCATCGTGGTCTGCGCCGTCTTCGGGTTCTGCAGATCGGCCACCAGATCCTGCAGCTGGCCCAGCGTCGTCGCGGCAGTGGCCGATTTCACCCGTTCGCCATGCTCGGTCATCGACAGCTGGCCGTCGGCCAGGGCGGTGTCCAGAATCTGGCAGGTTTCGGCGCGGTCGCTGTCTTTTGCCCGCATTCCCGAGGTGCGCCACCCTGAGCTGCCCGAAGCCACGTCGAAGATCGTAAGAGATGGTTTCCGATGGCGCGGGCCGAAGCACGTCGCGCCTCGGTCTGTCCCACAGAGACGTACTCTGGTCCTCGTGCGATTGCAGCGACAGGTGGTGGACTACGCGCTTCGGCGGCGGTCCTTGCTGGCGGAGGTCTACTCGGGGCGCACCGGCGTCTCCGAGGTGTGTGACGCCAACCCCTATCTGTTGCGAGCCGCCAAGTTCCATGGGAAGCCCAGCTCGGTGATGTGCCCGATCTGTCGCAAGGAGCAGCTCACCCTGGTTTCGTGGGTATTCGGTGACCACCTGGGCGCGGTGTCAGGTTCGGCGCGTAGCGCCGAGGAGTTGGTCCTGCTGGCGTCCCGATACGACGAGTTCTCGGTACACGTGGTGGAGGTATGCCGCACCTGCAGTTGGAATCACCTGGTCAAATCGTATGTGCTTGGCGAAGTACCGCCGACAGGCCCGTCCCGGGGTCGGCGGGCATCGCGGAGCACCCAGGCGGCGCGCGCTCGCGCGCGCACGGCCAGTGAATAGCGAAGGGCGACCCGACCGATCAGTCAACGATGTCCGCAAGGGACGCGAGGCTGACGGTGTGAGCGAGCCCGAGCCCAGAAAGGCCGACGGCGGCGGGCGGCATCGCCCGCCGGAGAACGCGCCGTCCGCCAACCGCACCCGACCGGTGCCGCCCGACGATCGGCACACATCGGTGTTGCCGCCGGTGCGCGACCAGCCGCCACCGCATCTGCGCGATCCCATCGACGCCGTCAAGGCGGCGCTGGACGGCACCCCGGCGCCCAAACAGCCGCCACCTCCGCCGCCACGGCGCCCACCCGGCGGTGGTGAACCGCCGGCAGGCCCACCGCCGCCACGGCGGCCCAGCCAGCGCAAGCCGGTCAACTGGTCATGGGTGCGCCGCGGCCTGTTGGCGGCAGCCGTCGTATTGCTGGTGTTGCCGATGGTGACGTTCGCGATGGCCTACCTGATCGTCGATGTCCCCAAACCAGGTGACATCCGGACCAACCAGGTCTCCACGATCCTGGCCAGCGACGGCAGTGAGCTGGCGAAAATCGTTCCGCCGGAAGGCAACCGGGTCGATGTGAACATCGACCAGATTCCGGTGCATGTGCGCAACGCGGTGATGGCCGCCGAGGACCGCGACTTCTACTCCAACCCGGGGTTCTCGTTCACCGGATTCGCCAGGGCGGTCAAGAACAACATCGCCGGTGAGAACCTGCAGGGCGGCTCCACCATCACCCAGCAGTACGTCAAGAACGCGCTGGTGGGTTCGGAACGCGCCGGCATCGGCGGCCTGCTGCGCAAGGCCAAAGAACTCGTCATCTCGACGAAGATGTCCGGCGAGTGGTCCAAAGACCAAGTGCTGCAGTCGTACCTGAACATCATCTATTTCGGTCGCGGTTCCTACGGCGTGGCCGCGGCGGCCAAGGCGTACTTCAACAAGCCGGTCGAAGCCCTGACGGTCGCTGAGGGCGCGCTGCTGGCCGCGCTGATCCAGCGGCCGTCGGGCCTGGATCCGGCGGTGGACCTCGAAGGTGCCACCGCCCGGTGGAACTGGGTGCTCGACGGCATGGTCGAGATCGGCGCGTTGACGCCTGGCGAGCGCGCCGCCCAGGTGTTTCCGGAGACGGTGCCGCCGGAGTTGGCGCGTACGCAGAACCTGACGACCGGCCCGAAGGGGCTGATCGAACGGCAGGTGAAACAGGAACTGCTCGACCTGTTCGACATCAACGAGAAGACGCTCAACACCGAGGGTCTGCAGATCACCACGACCATCGACCCCAAGGCGCAGCAGGCCGCGGAGGAGGCGGCCGCGGAGTATCTCGAGGGCCAGGATCCCGAGATGCGGACTGCGGTCGTGTCGACCGATCCGCGCACCGGCGGGGTGGAGGCGTACTACGGCGGCGACGACGCCAACGGGTTCGACTTCGCGCAGGCCGGGCTGCCGACGGGGTCGGCGTTCAAGGTGTTCGCTCTGGTGGCGGCGCTGCAGCAGGGCATGGGGTTGGGCACCCAGGTCGACAGTTCGCCGCTGGAAGTCAACGGGATCAAGATCACCAACGTCGAGGGTGGCGGCTGCGGCACCTGCAATATCGCCGAGGCGCTGAAGCGCTCGCTGAACACCAGCTACTACCGCTTGATGCTGAAGCTGGAGGACGGCCCGGAAGACGTCGCCGAGGCCGCGCACCAGGCCGGTATCGCCGAGAGCTTCCCAGGTGTCGAGCACACCCTGTCCGAGGACGGTCAGGGCGGTCCGCCCAACAACGGAATCGTGTTGGGCCAGTACCAGACTCGGGTGATCGACATGGCGTCGGCCTACGCGACGCTGGCGGCCTCCGGTGTCTACCACAAACCGCACTTCGTGCAGAAGGTGGTCAACGCCCAGGGCGAGGTGCTGTTCGACGCGTCGCAGCAGGACGCCGAGGGCGAGCAGCGCATCGACAAGAAGGTCGCCGACAACGTCACGTCGGCGATGCAGCCGATTGCGGCGTACTCCAACGGCCACGCGTTGGCGGGCGGTCGTCCGTCGGCGGCCAAGACGGGCACCAACCAGCTCGGCGACACCGGCGCCAACCGGGACGCCTGGATGGTGGGGTACACGCCGTCGTTGTCGACGGCGGTGTGGGTGGGCACCACCGGCGGCGACAAACCGCTGGAGAACCAATGGGGCTCACCGGTTTACGGCTCCGGTCTGCCGTCGGACATCTGGAAGGCCACGATGGACGGTGCGCTCCAGGGCACTGAGGTCGAGTCGTTCCCCAAACCGGAAGAGATCGGCGGTTATGCCGGTGTGCCGCAGGCGCCGGTCGCGCCGCGGACCCCCGCTCCCGATGAAGACCAGCCGCCACCGTCGGACGTTCCGCCGTCGCAGCAGACGGTGATTCAGCCGACTCTTGAACTGGCACCGGGCATTACGATTCCGTGGGGTCCGCCCACCACCGTGCCCGTCGGTCCGCCCGCTCCGGCTGGTCAGCCCGCTCCGGGTCCGCCTGCGCCCGCCGGCCAGCCCGCACCTGTCGGGCCCGCGCCGCCGCCGGGAGCCCCGGGGCCCCCGCCCGGCCCGCCTCCGCCTCCGTGACCGAGCCGGACCTGAAATCACCGGCTCCGCTGGTAGATGACCGGCGGAGCCTGGACCAACGTGACTTGCCCAGCCGCACCGACACCGTCGGCGCTGCGCTGTCCGATGTGATCGGCGGGCCGGTCGGCAAGCACGCCCTGATCGGCAGGCAACGGTTCCTGACCCCGCTGCGGGTGATGTTGATCCTCGGGCTGGTGTTTCTCGCGCTGGGCTATGCGACCAAGGCTGCGTGTCTGCAGACCACCGGCACCGGCACCGCCGATCAGCGGGTCGGCAACTGGGACAACCAGCGCGCGTACTACCAGCTGTGCTATTCCGACACCGTCCCGCTGTACACCGCGGAACTGTTGAATCTCGGGAAGTTCCCGTACAAGTCGAGCTGGGTGGAGAAGGACGCCTCCGGTGAGCCGCACATCCAGTACGACGGCAACCTCGCAGTGCGCTACATGGAGTATCCGGTGCTCACCGGGCTCTACCAGTACGTGTCGATGTCGTTGGCCAAGACCTACACCGCGCTGACCAAGGTGGCGTCGGTGCCGATCATCGCCGAGGTGGTGATGTTCTTCAACATCGCCGCGTTCGGGTTGGCGCTGGCGTGGCTGATCACGGTGTGGGCGGCATCGCAATTGGCCGGGCCGCGCCGGGTCTGGGATGCGGCGCTGGTGGCGGCGTCGCCGTTGCTGATCTTCCAGATCTTCACGAACTTCGACGCGCTGGCAACGGCTTTCGCGACCGGCGCGCTGCTGGCGTGGGCGCGACGAAAACCCGTGCTGGCCGGAGCGCTGATCGGCCTGGGGGTGGCGGCCAAGCTGTATCCGGTGCTGCTGCTCGGGGCGTTGGCGGTGCTGGCGGTGCGCACCGGCCAGGTACGTGCGGTCGTACGCGCCGCGGTGGCGGCCGTGGTGGCGTGGCTGGTGGTGAACCTGCCGATCATGGTGCTGTTTCCGCGCGGGTGGTCGGAGTTCTTCCGGCTCAACACCCGCCGCGGCGACGACATGGATTCGCTGTACAACGTGGTGAAGTCGTTCACCGGCTGGCGCGGTTTCGATCCCGATCTCGGCTTCTGGGAACCGCCGACGGTGACCAACATCGTTTCCGCGATCCTGTTTCTATCGTGTTGTGTCGCAATCGCTTACATCGGGCTGACCGCGCGGCACCGGCCGCGGGTGATGCAGGTGGCGTTCCTGGTGGTGGCCGCGTTCCTGTTGACCAACAAGGTGTGGAGCCCGCAGTTCTCGCTGTGGCTGGTGCCGCTGGCGGTGCTGGCGTTGCCGCATCGCCGGGTGCTGTTGGCGTGGATGACGATCGACGCGCTGGTGTGGGTGCCGCGGATGCTGTACCTCTACGGCGAGCAGAACGGCGGCCTGCCCGAGCAGTGGTTCACCACCACGGTGTTGCTGCGCGATATCGCGGTGGTCGCGTTGTGCGCGCTGGTGATCCGCCAGATCTATCGGCCGGAGCTGGATCTGGTCCGGGCCCGCGGCGAGGTCGACGACCCGGCCGGCGGGGTGTTCGACGGGGCGCCGGACGCGCCGCCGTCGTGGCTGCCGGACTGGCTGCGCCCGGAGCGCTCCCGGGTGAGCGCCGCCTCATCGGCGTCGTAGCCCGGATTTCGCAGATCAGCGCGGTTTCCTGTAGCCTGGGCCGGTTGCCGACGCAGGCGACCCTCCTGTCACGGAACGTCCGTGGCCGATTAGACCGTAGGAGGTGATGAGGTCTTCATGCGTCCATACGAAATCATGGTCATCCTCGACCCCACCCTTGACGAGCGCACTGTAGCTCCGTCGCTGGAAGCGTTCCTCAACGTGGTCCGCAAGGACGGCGGCAGCGTGGACAAGGTCGACATCTGGGGCCGACGCCGGCTCGCGTACGAGATCGCCAAGCACGCCGAGGGCATCTATGCCGTCATCGATGTGAAGGCTGAGCCCGCGACCGTGTCCGAGCTGGATCGCCAGCTCAACCTGAACGAGTCCGTGCTGCGGACCAAGGTGATGCGGACCGACAAGCACTAGTCCCGAAGAAGAGGCTGTACACGTCGGAGCGCTTCCGTAGGCTCGCGCCCAGTAAGCCGCCCAAATAGGAGGATCTCGTGGCTGGTGACACCATCATCACCGTCGTTGGAAATCTGACCGCCGACCCGGAACTGCGGTTCACCCCATCGGGTGCAGCTGTCGCCAACTTCACGGTCGCGTCGACGCCGCGTATCTATGACCGCCAAAGCGGTGAGTGGAGAGACGGCGAGGCACTGTTCTTGCGGTGCAACATCTGGCGCGAGGCCGCCGAGAACGTGGCCGAGAGCCTGACCCGCGGCGCGCGGGTGATCGTGCAGGGCCGCCTCAAGCAGCGGTCGTTCGAGACCCGCGAAGGCGAGAAGCGCACCGTGGTGGAGCTCGAGGTCGACGAGATCGGCCCATCGCTACGGTACGCGACCGCCAAGGTGAACAAGGCCAGCCGCAGCGGCGGGGGCGGCGGCGGCTTCGGTGGTGGCGGCGGCGGCGGAGGCTCCCGCCAGCCCGAACAGCCCAAGGACGACCCGTGGGGCAGCGCGCCCGCGACCGGCTCCTTCGCCGGCAACGACGACGAGCCGCCCTTCTAACCAAACTGATCAGCAATATCGAGAAGAGATAGAGACACATGGCCAAGAGCAACAAACGCCGCCCGGCTCCCGAGAAGCCGGTCAAGACTCGCAAGTGCGTGTTCTGCTCCAAGAAGGGGCAGGACATCGATTACAAGGACACCGCGCTGCTGCGTACCTACATCAGTGAGCGCGGCAAGATCCGCGCGCGCCGCGTGACCGGCAACTGCGTGCAGCACCAGCGTGACATCGCCGTCGCGGTCAAGAATGCCCGCGAGGTGGCGCTGCTGCCGTTCAGCTCGTCGGCGCGATAAGCCGCGATAAGAGGACTAGAGAATGAAACTGATTCTTACCGCTGACGTCGACCACCTCGGTACGACGGGCGACATCGTGGAGGTCAAGGACGGCTACGGCCGTAACTTCCTGCTGCCGCGCAAGCTGGCCATCGTGGCCACCCGGGGCGCGGAGAAACAGGCCGAGGCGATCCGGCGGGCCCGGGAAGCCAAGAGCGTCAAAAGCCTCGAGCATGCCGGCGAGCTGAAGACCGCCATCGAGGGCCTGGGCGCGGTGGAGCTGTCGGTCAAGGCGGCTCCGGACACCGGCAAGCTGTTCGGCTCGGTGACGGCTGCAGACGTCGTCGCGGCCATCAAGAGCGCCGGCGGGCCGAACCTCGACAAGCGCACCGTCCAGCTGCCCAAGGCACATATCAAGATGACGGGCACCCATCCGATCGAGGTGCGGCTGCACCCCGAGGTGGATGCTTCGGTGTCGCTGCACGTCGTCGCCGCGGACTAGCGCCAGCGTCAATAAGACCGGGTGAGGGCTTGATCGGCCTTCACCCGGTCGTTGCTGTATGCGCTGGCGAACTTTGCGGGCGCATCGCGTCACAGCGAAGATAACCGGCTGTTAACCTCCGCGCCGTCGGGACGATACTCAACACGCCCGAGACGGCAACCGGACACGACACGCCGAACGAATTGTCATCCACAGATCCAGAGCCCACCTGTGGTGCGCTAAACAGCGCAAATGTATTCAACGGAGACGTTAGTCCACAGGTTCTCCCCAGGCCGTCAACATGGGGGGAGCGGTCTATCCACACGCCATGCACAACCTTATAAACAGGCCCCATTGACTGGCCTCCAGCAACGTCTAGCGTGAGCCGTCGCGGGCGATTTGTCTGTGTGCTCAATTATTGTCACGGCAGTACGTGTCGAATATGCGTTCGAGCTTCGAACTAGGGGAGGTGCAGGGCTAGGTGGCTGTCGTTGACGACTTGGGCCATTCGGGCATGGACGCTCCACCGCCCAGTGAAGACTTCGGTCGCCAACCGCCGCAGGACGCCGCGGCCGAACAGGCCGTCCTCGGCGGCATGCTGCTGAGCAAGGACGCCATCGCCGATGTGCTGGAGCGGCTGCGTCCCGGCGACTTCTACCGGCCCGCCCACCAGAACGTCTACGACGCGATCCTGGACCTGTACGGGCGCGGTGAGCCCGCCGACGCGGTGACGGTGGCTGCGGAGCTCGATCGGCGGGGGTTGTTGCGCCGTATCGGCGGGGCGCCGTACCTGCACACGCTGATCTCCACGGTGCCGACGGCGGCCAATGCGGGCTACTACGCGGGCATCGTGGCGGAGAAGGCGCTGCTGCGCCGGCTTGTGGAGGCCGGAACGCGGGTCGTGCAGTACGGCTACGCAGGCGCGGAGGGGGCCGACGTCACCGAGATCGTGGACCGGGCGCAAGCCGAGATCTACGACGTCACCGAGGGCCGCGGCGGATCCGAGGACTTCGTGCCGCTCGAGGACCTGCTGCAGCCGACGATGGATGAGATCGACGCGATCGCGTCCAACGGCGGGCTGGCGCGCGGCGTGCCGACCGGCTTCATCGAGCTCGACGACGTCACCAACGGTCTGCATCCGGGCCAGATGATCATCATCGCGGCGAGGCCGGGTGTGGGTAAGGCACTGGCGCTGGATACACCGCTGCCGACGCCGACGGGCTGGACCACGATGGGCGACGTCGCGGTGGGGGATTGGCTGCTGGGGGCTGACGGTGAGCCGACGCAGGTGGTGGCGGCGACGGACGTCATGCTGGGCCGGCCGTGTTACGAGGTCGAATTCGCCGACGGGACGGTGATCGTCGCTGATGCGATGCACCAGTGGCCGACGAGTCGGGGTGTGCAGGTCACCACGGCGCTGCGACCCGGCGTCGACGTCGTCAGCGCGACGCGGGTGCCGGCGTTGGCGACGGTGGGTGGTCGCCGTCGGTCCGCGTGGGGAATCGACGCGGTCCGGCGCACTGCGAGTGTGCCGGTGCGCTGTGTCGAGGTCACTAGCGCCGATCACCTGTATCTGGCGGGCCGAGACATGGTGCCGACGCACAATTCGACGCTGGGGTTGGACTTTTTGCGGTCGTGTTCGATCAAGCACCAGATGTCCAGCGTCATCTTCAGTTTGGAGATGAGCCGTTCCGAGATCGTGATGCGATTGCTGTCGGCGGAGGCGAAGATCAAGCTGGCTGACATGCGGTCGGGCCGGATGAGTGATGACGACTGGACGCGGCTGGCGCGGCGGATGAGCGAAATCAGCGAAGCGCCGTTGTATATCGACGATTCGCCGAACCTGACGATGATGGAGATCCGCGCCAAGGCGCGGCGGCTGTCGCAGAAGGCGGGCTTGAAGCTGATTGTCGTGGACTACATGCAGCTGATGACGTCGGGCAAGAAGTACGAGTCGCGTCAGCAGGAGGTGTCGGACTTCTCGCGAAGCCTGAAGTTGATGGCCAAGGAGCTCGATGTCCCGGTGGTCGCGATCAGCCAACTGAACCGCGGTCCGGAACAGCGCACCGACAAGAAGCCGATGATCTCGGATCTTCGCGAGTCGGGATGCTTGACGGCCAACACGCGAATCCTGCGGGCGGACAACGGTGCCGAGGTGACGTTCGGTGAGCTGATGCGCACCGGCGAGCGACCGCTGGTGTGGTCGCTGGATGAGCGCAAGCGCATGGTGGCGCATCCGATGACCAACGTGTTTTACAGCGGGCACAAGGAAGTGTTCAAGGTAAGGCTGGCGTCGGGCCGTGAAGTAGAGGCGACAGCGAACCATCCGTTTATGACGCTGGACGGCTGGACTCCGTTGGGCGAGTTGCAGGTTGGCGATCGCGTCGCGGTGCCTCGGCGGGTGCCTGAGCCGGTGCAGACCCAGCGGATGAACGACTCCGAGGTGATCCTGCTGGCGCACATGATCGGTGACGGTTCGTGTGTCAAGAACCAGCCGATCCGCTACGCGAGTATCGACGAGTGGAACCTGCACGCGGTCGCGTCCGCGGCCGAGCATTTCGGTGTGACCGCGGTGCGTGATGACTATCCCGCGGCGCGGGTGACGACGCTGCGCCTGCCGACGCCGTATCACTTGACGCACGGCAAGCGGAATCCTATTGCCGCATGGTTCGACAAGCTGGGGCTATTCGGCAAGCGAAGTTACGAAAAGTTCGTGCCAGAAGCGATTTTCGCAGCACCGAATGATCAGGTCGCGTTGTTCCTCCGGCATCTTTGGGCGACGGATGGGTCGGTGCGGTGGGATTCGAAGGCTGGGCAAGGCCGGGTGTATTACGCGTCGACAAGTCGACGACTCGTTGACGACGTCGCCATTCTGTTGGCACGTTTGGGCGTGTTCGCGCGCATCAAGCGGGTCCGTAAAGCGGGGTATCGCGATGGGTGGCATCTGTACATCTATGGCGCCGAGAACCAATTGCGATTCCTTCGCCATGTCGGCGTGAACGGCGAAAAGTCGATCGCCGTGCGGGACGTGGTCGGTATGCTCGAGAGCAAGGTTCGTAACACGAACCTCGACACTGTTCCGAAGGAAGTCTGGACGAATGTCCGTGCGGCGCTGGCAGATCAGAAGATGTCACACCGGGCGTTCGCGGCGGCGATGGGCACAAAGTTCTGCGGTTCGACGTTGTGGAAGCATGCACCGAGCCGTGGCCGGTTGCATCGAACGGCCGCACTGTTGGAAGACCACGAGTTGCACGACCTCGCAACCAACGAGGTGTTCTGGGATTCGATTGTCGAGATTACGAGCATCGGCGAACACGATGTATACGACGGAACCGTAAGCGGGACACACAATTTCGTTGCGCAGGGTATCTCAGTTCACAACTCGCTCGAACAAGATGCGGATATGGTCATACTTTTGCATCGGCCGGATGCGTTCGAGCGTGACGATCCTCGCGGTGGCGAAGCGGACCTGATAATAGGTAAGCACCGCAACGGGCCAACCAAGACCATTACCGTTGCGCACCAACTGCATTTGTCGCGCTTCACCAACATGGCGAAGGCGTAACACGACCTGTGACTTCTCATACTTCGTGACCAAATCCCATCTGGAATGACCACCGAATGACCAATTGGTCACGAAGCGTGAGACAGATTGGATGTCAGCAAGCATGCGTTGTATTCATCCTGGTTCAGGGCCAACTCAGCGACGCCACTAGCGCGGGTGGCGGTCGCTCTAGTGTCATCGTCTAACCAACTTGTTAAACAGTCATGGGCAGCTCGTCAATCTTTCTCGCAGCTCGACACACGGCTACCGAGCGGACTGCTTCGTAGCCTATCAACTGTTGCGTCTGGCAACAGTTAGTGTTGACAGACGCAACCGAAAGCTGGTTTGGCCGTGCGCTTTTCGGGTGGAGGTTCTGTCTCGGCTCCGTCCCGATTCGGTTATAAGCTCGCGCTGGCACCACTTTGCGCCGCATCCTCGACCGCAAGCTAATTCGATGATCCGCACGCCACATCCCCCGAGTACACGGCGCGTCAGGCGTGGGCCCAGATGGGGGAGCGGGCCAGGCATGTGCCGATGCTCGTCATCCAGGGCACGGAGGACGAGGTGGTTCCCCCGCTGGTCGCTACTCGTTTCGTCGCGCACTGGAGCGCGGGGAACGATCTTGTCGACGCGTTGTCGTGGGGGACTTCGCGTGGCGAAATGCGCTCTCCTAACGGCAGGCACCATCCCTCCATGTCGTCGAACAGCACGCGATGTAGCCGTTCCGCTACGCCGCACGCGGGGGAAGCGCGACAGTTTCACCCGCGACATCGATCGCGACCTTGCCGTGCAGCACATACGACCGCCTGTTCTCCAGGAGATCGTGAGCCTCGCCCATTCGTGCGAGCGGCAGGGTCGCGCCGATGACCGGCTTGACGAGACTGCGCTCGACCAGCGTTGTGAGCGCGTCCAGTTTTCCTCGGTTCTGTCGTGTGAAGACGAAGTGATAGGCGGCGTTCTTGCCCCAGGCCTCGATGAGATTCTGCGGCTGCGCGATGTCGACGATGCTGACGACGCGTCCGGCGTCGGCGAGCGCCAGCGGGCTTCGGGTGAGCGTGTCACCGCCGATCGTGTCGAGGACGACATCGACCCCCTTGCCCTGCGTCATCTCGGCCACGGCGTCGACGTAGTCCGTCGACGTGAAGTCGATCGCTGCATCCGCTCCGAGAGAGCGCACGAACTCATGGTCGCTGCCCTTCGCGGTGGTGATCACCCGCGCCCCGATCGCCTTCGCGACCTGGATCGCGATCGTGCCGACACCGCCGGCGCCACCATGGACGAGGACCGTCTCCCCGACGGTGAGCTGAGCCCGCGTTACCAGCGATTCCCAGACGGTTCCGCCGACGAGAGTCAGACTTGCCGCCTCCAGGTGACTCAGGTTCTCCGGCTTCCGGCCGACGAGGTCGACATCGGCGACGTGCTGCTCGGCGTAGGAGCCGGGGCCGCCGAAGATCTGGGGCGTGTAGTACACCGCATCTCCGACGCGGAACTCGCTCACGTGGGACCCGATTTCCTCGATCACGCCGGACACGTCGTGCCCGGTGATCGTGGGGAGCGCCACCAGGTCCGGGTAGTCTCCGCGACGGATCTGATAGTCGAGCGGGTTGACGGCGGTCGCATGGACGCGCACCCGTACCTGGCGGGGTTCGACCTGAGGTACGGACACGTCGCGCAGTTCGAAGGCGTCGGACCCACCGAAACGTTCGAGCACCACAGCTTTCATCGATCCGGCCATATCCGTGTTCCTCCTCGTGGTTCTGGGTGCGTAACGCTCCAGGACGGGCGTTCTTCCCATGCGCCGGGTGCACGCTCCACGCACTGTCTCATGCACGCGATTGCCGGGCTCTCCAGCGATCGGGGTCGTCCTCCAGCGCGGCGCGGTCCCAGTTGCCGAGGACTGCCGCGGCTTCGTAAGTGCCCTGGAGGAATTCGGTCAGTGCCTGGTCGGGGTCGGCTGCTTGCCGTACGGCCTCATACGGCAGCAGGAACTGGCGGTAGTCCTGACTGTAGAACGCCTCTTCGGGGCCGACCTGGTAGTCGGCGAAGCCATCGGGTGCCGGGTAGGCATAGGCATAGAACGCGCCCTCGTCGCCGCCGCCGGGCCAAAACCCGCAACTGCTCAGTTCGCGGGAATACCCCTCCACCATCACCCAGTCACCGACATTGGGTGAGCCACCGGGGTGGATCGGCGCGCTACCGCCGGAGAATCTAGTACACGCTAAATCCATTGCACCCCAGAAGAAGTGAACCGGACTGACCTTGCCAACGAACCGTGATCGGAACTGGCCGATGACGCGGTTCGCCTGGAGCAGTTGCCGCCAGAACAGGTTCGCGGCTGCGGGATCGTACGATGCGCGCTCGACGTCTTCGGCGAACGGCACAGCCGGCTCGACTTCGTTGGGACGGGGTTGGATCCGCGTGTCGAGACCCAGCTCCTGCAGCGCCGACATCACCGTGAGGTAGAAGTCGGCCACGGATCGCGCTTTGAGATGGATGGATCCGCCTGCGCCGCTGCTACTTCGGATCCGCAACTGGTGGTCGATGAAGTCGAACTCGATGTCGAAGGTTTCACCGCGGTGCGGGATCGCCGATGTGGTGAGCCCCCGCGGCGTCACGTACAAGGTGACCTGCCACCAGTCGTTCACCAGCGGGGCGTGGGCGAGCCGGATCTTGCCGACGATCTGCGTCCACATGTGCAGGGTTTCCCGCGTCGGTGCCCAGTCGTCGACACGCAGACGGGGCCAACTGTCGAGGCGCGTGTGCTCTGCCACGGGGGTCCTTTCTCCTTCGGGTACTACTGGTACTCCGGCTTGGCGACGTTGGGCGAGCAGCCTGCCTCCAAGTACGGCGTCGGTTGCCGTACGCAGCGACGGCGGCGCGCAACATCTTTGCGAGACGCCCCGGCATGTAATGAAGTGCGATTCAGCGCAGCTACACCCCTGACCTTACTGTGATGTGCACGACACGGAAACACTTTGCTTGGCGGCAGCGAGGACGTCGTGACGAATGTGCCTGCGGCAGGGATGGGTTCGTCGGATTGTCATCTGTCTCAACGACTGCCATGGTGAACACCGTTGACCCTCGATGTGCGGAGAGGCGGGCCGCTGGGCCGCTACGAACTGCAGTCGGTCGCGCGTGGCGTCGCGATGAGATTTGCCCTCCGGTGCAGTCTGATCTGTATGGGCAAACTCATCTATGGCTTCAACGTGTCGGTGGACGGCTACATCGCCGACGCGCAAGGCAGCATCGACTGGTCTGAACCGAGCGACGAACTGCACCAGTACTGGAACGACTTCGAGCGCGAGACCGCGCTGTCGCTCTACGGGCGGCGACTCTACGAGTTGATGTCCGCGTACTGGCCGACCGCCGACAAGGCCCCAGACGCCACCCCGCTGATCATCGACTTCGCCCGCATCTGGCGCGACATGCCCAAGGTCGTGTTCTCGCGCACCCTGAGGACCGTCGACTGGAACTCCCGCCTGGAGCGCGGCAACCCGGTCGAAGTTCTGCGGAAGCTGAAAGCCGAAACCGACGGTCAGCTCGAGGTGGCCGGCGCGACGCTGGCCGCACCGATTGTGCAGGCCGGACTGGTCGACGAGTTCCGGATCGTACTGGCGCCCACCGCGGTGGGCGGCGGCACATCGTTCTTTCCGACCTTGCCGTCATGGATCTCGCTGCGACTATTGGAGAATCGCACCTTTCCGGGTGGCACGGTCCTGCTGCGCTACGAAGCGAAGCAGGACTGATCTGTCAGCTATTCGAGCTGCGCCACAAGTCATCCCACTCGGACTCGGTGCGATCCTCGCTTAGGGCACAACGCCACGGCACCGAATCTGAGCATCGCGCGGTGAGCCGCCAGATCAATATTTTGACAAGTGTCAGAAAATGGGTAATGTCGTCGGTGACGGAGTTCACAGAACGGTAGGCGACATGGCTACATCACCCACGGTGGCAATCATCGGCGCAGGCATCAGCGGCTTGACCACCGGCAAAAGCCTCGCGGACGCCGGGATCGACTACGACTGCTTCGAGTCGTCCGATCGGATCGGCGGCAACTGGGCGTTCCGAAATCCCAACGGACGCTCCAGCGCCTACCGATCGCTGCACATCGACACCTCGCGGCACTGTCTGTCGTTCCGCGACTTCCCGATGCGCGACGACCTCCCCGACTTTCCGCACCACACCCAGGTCAAGGAGTACCTCGACGAGTACGCCGACGCGTTCGGGCTGCTGAAGCGGATCCAGTTCCGCAACGGCGTCGAGCACGCCCGGCGGCTGCCCCACGGCGGCTGGGAACTCGACACCGAAGACGGGCAGACGCGCCGCTATGACGCCCTGGTCGTCGCCAACGGACATCACTGGGATCCGCGCACACCGGACTTCCCCGGTGAGTTCACCGGCGAGAGCATCCACGCGCACGCCTACATCGACCCCACCGAGCCGCTGGAGCTGCGCGGCAAGCGCATCGTCGTCGTAGGGATCGGCAACTCGGCGGCCGACCTCGTTTCCGAGCTTTCCCAGAAGTCTTGGCGCAACACGGTTTATCTGTCCACCCGCTCCGGAGCGTGGGTGGTCCCGAAGTACATCTTCGGGATGACCGCCGACAAGGTCGCGCGATCGCTGCCGGTGATCCCGCTGTCCTGGCAGCGTCGCGCCATGCAACCGTTCGCGCGGTTGATGTTTGGCGACCCCCAGAGTTACGGTCTGCCCAAACCCAACCATGGATTCCTCGAGGCGCATCCCACCCAGTCCGCGGAACTGCTCATGCGGCTAGGCTCCGGTGACGCGATCGCGAAGCCGAATATCGAACGCCTCGACGGAAATTCGGTGGTATTCGTGGACGGCTCGACCGTAGAAGCCGACGTGATCATCTACGCGACCGGATACAACATCACGTTCCCGTTCTTCGACCGGAGCTTCCTCGAGGCACCGGAGAACCGGCTTTCGCTGTACAAGCGGATCCTCAAACCAGGCATCGACGACCTGTTGTTCATCGGGTTCGCGCAGGCGGTGCCCACCTTGTTCCCGTTCGTCGAGTGCCAGGCCCGGCTGGCCGCCGCGTATCTCGCCGGCACCTACCGCCCGCCGTCCGAGGCGCAGATGTGGCGCGTCATCGCCGCCGACGAACGCAAGTACGTCGGGCACTTCGTCGACAAGCCGCGGCACACCCAACAGGTCGACTATTGGCACTACGAACGCGACATGCGCAAGCGTGAGCTGCCGGCCGGACGGCGCCGTGTCGAGAAGCTCGGACCGGTGCAGCTGGCCGGTCGGGCTCGCGAGGCGGCCGGTGTCGCCTGAGTCGACGCAGACCTCACGACGTAACGCGCGCCGGCCACAAGCGCGCGGCGACCAGAGCAGGCTGCGGATTCTCGAAGCCTTCGAGGAACAGCTGCAGACCCACTCGTTGGCCGACATCAGCATCGCTGAGGTAGCACGGGCGGCGGGGTTGAAGCGGCCCGCGTTTTACTTCTATTTCGCCGGCAAGCACGAGGTCGTCACCGAACTGCTGACGGAGATCTTCCACGACGACGTCTTCACCATCGGGGGATCGCTCGCCGGTGGCGGTGACCCGCGCGCCGCCGTCGCCGACGCGATGACGCGGACTTTCGAGTCGTGGCACAAGCACCGGACGTTGTTCCGGGCGATGCTCGACGCCCGCGACACCGACCCCGAGGCGCGCGCGATCTGGCACCAGTGGCTGCAGCGCTATGAGGAATTCGTCTGCGACTTCATCACCACCCAGCCGACCATCGACATACCGGCCCCCGACGCGCTGGCCCACACGCTGATCTCGATGAACGAACGGGTCCTCGACCGACACGTCCGGTCCGACGACGATGTCAAGGCCGCCGGCCCGCTCCTTGCGGCTGTCATACATGTCTGGCACACAGCGCTATTCGGAGAGGCGCCGCAATGACATCCACCCGACTTCAGATCCCGATCGGCGGCGACGTGATCGTGGCGCGGCGCTTCGCGGCGACGACGGACGCGCTGACCGGTGAGGCCGGGCGCCCCTGTGTCGTCATGGCACACGGGCTCGGCGCCACCCAGGACAGCGGGCTGTTCGAGTTCGCCGAGGCGCTGGCCGGCGCAGGTGCCGAAGTGGTGACGTTCGACTACCGGCACTTCGCCGAATCCACCGGAGAGCCAAGGCAACTGGTTTCGCTTACCCGGCAGGTCGCCGACTATCACGCGGTGATCGGCTATGCCCGGCGCCTCGACAACGTCGATCCAGCACGGATCGTCGCGTGGGGTGTGTCGCTGTCCGGCGGCCATGTCATCCGGGTTGCGGCGGAGGACCCAAACCTGGCCGGGATCATCGCGCTGACGCCTGCGACGGACGGACTTCCCGTGGTGGCCCGGATGATTCGGACGCTCGGGCCCTGGTATGTCATGCGGGTGATGGGCCGAGGGGTGCGTGACGTGGCGGCGACGTTGCGCCGCCGCCCGCCGGTGCTCATCCCGGTGGTGGGCTCTCCCGGTGAAGTGGCGGGTCTGAGCGCGGAAGGCGCCGTCGAGGGGATGTTGCGAATCGCCGGGCCCAGCTGGCGCAACGAGTTCGCCGCTCGACTGGTGTTGGTCATGGGTGGACACCGGCCAGTTGTCAACGCGAAACGAGTCACCTGCCCGGCCCTGGTCCAGATCGGCGATCTGGACCGCACCGCCCCGCCGGAAGCGGCGACGACGGCGGCGACGCGGATGCGGGCGACGGTGCACCACTATCCGTGCGACCACTTCGACGTCTATCCCGGCGCCAGGTTCCATGGCCGGGTCACAAAGGGTCAGATCGCCTTCCTGCAGCGCATATTGGCGCCCCGTTCAGGGCCCCGAGCCGCGGCCGGCGCGACCCGGCAATGATCTGCCAAGCCACCAGGTAGCCTCTGCGCTCAGCACGCCCGAGCAGTAGCGTTTAGTCAGGCGAGCAACGCGTCCGGGGTAGTCCAGCGAATGCCGTCGAACCGGCTGAAGTCGCTGTCGTAGCTGACGATCGACGCGCGGTGTTCGATGGCCAGCGCCGCCAGATGGGCATCGTTGACGAGATTGCCGCCAGTGCCCAATTGCGCGAGAAGGCCGTGCAGGACGTCCCCATGCCGCGCCGTCGGCCCGATTGTCGTCGCACCCGGCGCGGTCGTCCATTCAACGACCTGGCGCATCGCGTCTGCCGGAGACAGCGGCGACGGGAAAAGGCCGATCTTCGTGCTCAGCCGGACGAATGCGAGCAGGGGCGTCCAGCCCAACCCGACGGTGTCCGATCCGGAAAGGGCGCCGTCGAGCCACCGTCTACTTGCCTCATGGTGGGTGCTGGCGGAGTTCACCGCGTACAGAAGCACGTTCGCGTCAACGATTTTCACGCGCCCCGCCGTTGCTTGCGCAGTAGCTCCTCGTCCTCGAGGTCAGCGGCAAGTTGCAGAGCACGATCCAGATTCACCGTGGGAACGCCGAGATCAGCGGTCCGGGTGACGAATGGGGTTGGCCGCGGTTGTCCGAGGGCACCGTCGCGGATCGCGTCGTTGAGTGCGGTCTTGAAGGAGACGCCGCGTTCGCGCATGCGCCGCCGGACCAGCGCGAGTGTGTCGTCGTCAAGCGTGACGGTGGTGCGCATGTTGACAGCATAGCATCAGTAGTATTGATGCTGCGCTTTCAAATATGCGGCTCACTTGAGAATTCAACATGAGGGCTGGATCCACCGCGGCGTCACAGCTCGCAGAACGCACCTTCTGGCGGTAACTTGAGGTCGATCAGGTAGTCGGCGGCTATTTCGTTGACGCACTGGTTGGTTCCGCCCATGACGACGGTGTGTCCTTCCCCTTCCACGGTGAGCAAGGCACTGCCGAGCGCCTCTGCAAGCTTGATGCCGCCGGCATGTGGTGTCGTGGGATCGCCGGTGATCGACACGACCAGCGTTGGCGGCAGTCCTGCGACGTCTGACGCGTAGGGAATGCCAAGCGTCGGCTCGCTCGGCCACTGCTCGCAGCCGTCCCGCGCGCCGGTGAGGACGACGCCGGGGTCCATGAACGGTGCTACGTCGAATATCCTGGCGCGCAACGTGTTGCCCTCCTCCTCGCTGAGCCGTTGCTCGTCCACGCAGTTGATCGCGTAGAGCGCTTCGGCGAAATTGGGCCAGCGGCCTTCGGCGTCGCGGAGCAAGAAGTCATAGTTGAGCTGTAGCAGTTCGTCACCGTGTCTCTGTTGCAACTGGGTTATCCCGGTGATGATTCGAGGCCACGCCGTCTCGCTGTAGAGACCGGCGATAACCCCGCCGATTGCTTCATCGAAGTCGAGGTCGGAGTTCAGCGCCGGTACCGGGTTCCCGTAAAGCGGGCGCACGATCTGTTGGAATTGCCCGGTAGCCCTGGCCACGTCGTCGCCCAGCGGGCAGTCGCCCTGCGCGGCACAGAATCCGGCCATCTGCTCAAAAGAGCGTTGGAACCCGGCGTACGCCGCGACCCGGCGCTCGAAGGTGCCCTGGTTCGGATCGATGGCGCCGTCGAGCAGCATCGCGCGCACGTTCTGCGGGAACTGTTCGGCATACACAGTGCCCAGCCGAGTGCCGTAACTCTGACCCAGGAAAGTGAGCCGTTCATCGCCGAGTACGGCCCGCAGCACGTCGATGTCACGCGCCGCGTCGCGGGTGCCGACACTGGTCAGTACGTCGATGCCACCGGAGCGCTCGGCGCATCGATCGAGGAGGTCTTTTGTGTCCTGTTGTGTCCATTGCACAGCGGTGCCCTGAGTGCTCAACAGGAACTCGCCACGATCGGCCTCGGCGTCGGTGTAGCAGTCGATGGCCGGGTCCGTGCTGCCCACGCCACGGGGGTCGAAACCCACCAGGTCAAAGCTTTCGGTCAGCCGAGCATCCGGAAGTGACATCGCCGTCGCCGCGGTGGCGAACAACCCAGAACCGCCGGGCCCGCCGGGGTTGAGCACCAACGAGCCGATGGCTTCGCCGCGGGCGGACACTCGCGCGACGGCGAGGCGCACTGTCTTGCCAACGGGGTCCAGGTAATCCAGCGGCACTTCCAAGCGGCCGCACTCCATGGTCGGCGCCTGGGCAAAGACAGCACCCTCGATCGAGGTGTTGGCATAACTCTCGCAGGCCTCCCAGGCAATCTGTTGAGAGTAGAAACGGCTCAGGTCAGGTGTTGACGGCACTGCTGGGGTGCCTGACGTGCAGGCGCTGGTCGTGATGGTCAAGATGAGGACCATGAGGCCGATGAACATTCGAAAACCCCTGCGGTTCTTGACCATCGCACACTTCGAAGGCCTCGCCGACGACACATTCGCAGCCATCCCGCTCCTGTCCGGCTATCTTGCGGTGTTGATTCGAAGGGTGGCTTCGGAAACCAACCCGGCGCTGCGGCTGCTCCACATATGTCATCGGCGTTGACGGTTAACGCTATTCGTCGTGCCGCAGGTAACCCAAAGCAACAACCTCGATCGGGCGGGTGTTCCCTGGTGAAGACTCCTGGGCTGATCGCCTGCGGCAACTCGTCGGACCCGGCGGCCATGCCCATGCTCACTATATGGCGGAGAGGGGGCCTTGCGGCAAGGCCCCGGATGCGCGGCACAATCTTGCGGCCAACGAACGCGACGAATGGAGGCCGGAGTGCCGAGTCCGCCGAAACCCTTTGAAGTGCACGAGTCGGGCGCTTACCTGCACGGCACCAAAGCCGATCTGTCCATTGGCGATCTGCTTGTGCCCGGTCGCCTCTCGAATTATGAGGATGGCCGCGTCATGAACCACGTGTATCTGACCCAGACTTTGGATGCGGCGGTGTGGGGAGCCGAGCTGGCCCGCGGCGATGGTCGGGGCCGCGTCTACATCGTCGAACCGCTGGGCCCCGTCGAAGACGATCCGAACGTGACGGACAAGAAGCTGCCGGGCAATCCGACCCGCTCCTACCGCACCCGCGAACCCGTGCGCATCGTCGGCGAGGTCACCGACTGGACGGGCCATTCCGTCGAACAGCTCCAGGCGATGCGCGACGGCCTCGCCGATCTCAAACGGCGCGGGCTCGACGTCATCTACGACTAGGCCCGACGCGGTCCGCAGGGCACGGGTGGACACCGTCACGACCAGTTCGTACCCTGTCTCGGGACGTAGTAGAAGCTGGGCCGAGACCGGTCCTTGCAGCGAAGGATCGTGGCTATCCAGATGACCGGGGTGCGTCATTCACTTCGGCGAACAGTGTGTGGTGCGACGGCCGCCGTCATGGTGCTCGTGCTTTCGATGGGCGTCTCGATGGTCAATGTGGCGGCCGACCCGGCGGCCGACGCACTGGCCGAGCTCAACGAATTGTCCAGCCAGGCGGTGCAGACTCGTGAGGCCGTCACCGCCGCGCAACGCGACGTCGACGCCCGACTGGCCGCCCAGCAGGCGGCCGAAGACCGCCACCGCGCCGACCTCGACGCCCTTGCCGCGGCGAACTCCCAGCTCGCGCCCTTCCAGGCGGCGGTCGACCGGATCGCGGCGATGAACTACATGGGTGGCCGCGACGGTGAGATGGCGACGGTGTTGACCGCCGCCTCGCCGCAGCACCTGATCGACCGGCTGTCGGTACACCGGGTGGTTGCCGCCACGACGACCGATCAGATGAAGAACTTCCGGGCGGCGCAGGAGCGCGCGGCCGCCGCGGCCCAGGCGTCGGAGAAATCGGCCGCCGAGGCCCGCGCCGCGGCCGAGCATGCCGCCGCGGTGCGCGCGGACCTGGAGGCCAAATGGAACGAGTTGTTGCGCCAGATCGCCGCCGCCGAGGCGCAGTACTCCGCGCTGACCCCGCAACAGCAAGCGGCGGTCGACAACGCGGTCCCGCCGCCGCCGCCCAGTACGCCCCCTCCGGCAGACCCGGCGATCGTCGCGATGCCCGGCCAGCCTCCCGCCGACCCGGTGCCGTCGCTGGCCGCTGCCCAGATCGACATCCCCGAGGCGCTGCCCGTCGGCGTCGCGAACGAGGCCGGCCTACAGCGGAACACCGTTCTGGCGGCCCGGGCCATCAGCGCACGGTTTCCGCAGATCGCGAATATCGACGGGGTCCGGCCGGATTCCAAGCCGTGGCATCCGCGGGGCTTGGCGATCGACATCATGATCCCCAACCACAGCAGCCCCGAGGGCATCGCGCTGGGCAACGAAATCCTTGCGTTCGCGATGGCCAATGCGGGCCGGTTCGGCCTACAGGATGTGATCTGGCGAGGCACTTATTACACGCCGGCGGGTCCGCGAGGGTCGGGTTACGGCCACTTCGACCACGTGCACATCACGACGTTGCCGCGCTGACTGTCCGGTCAGGGATGGAAGTTCCACTGGCCGCAGTCCTGGGCCAGCACATCGTTGACGTCGACGCGGCTGCCGCCGACCACCGGTCCCGGGTTCGAGGCGGTGTCGATGATGCGCTGGTAGAGCACCGCACCGGGGAAGATCTGTCCGTTCGACCATGACCGGGTCTGCCACGCCCAGACGCGCCCCGGCGTTTTTGACTTGCCGATGACGCCGTCGGCGGCGGCCCACTGACACGGCCGGATGCCGGCGTAGATGCCGGTGCGCAGCACACCGATGACCGAGTTGATGCCGCGAAACCAGGGCAGTGCCAGGTCGTTCCAAGCCTGGCGGTCGATGTCGTCGTCGACGCTGAAAAAGATCGGTGCGGTGCGGCCGCCACCGGCGGCGGTGTGCAGGTGCCAAGCGGTTTTCGCGTCGGCGACGCCACCGGCGTATCCGCGGGTGAAGTCCGACGGCGCCGTCCCGCCGGGCTTGCCGTATTGGTAGTTGCTGACGATCACCAGACCGGCCGCGGTCAGCGACTTGGCGTAGGGCAGCGTGATCGGCTTGGCGCCGAAGTTGGAGCCGGGCCGTGACGTCGAAACGTAGTTGATAACCCCGGCGTGGCCCGCGGCTTTGATGGCTTCCGCCGGAATCTGGCGCATGGCGAAGTCGATCAACGTCGGAGCGGCGGCCCTAGCCGCAGGCGCGTGCGTACCCGCGGCGGCACCGAGACCGACCAGTGCGGACGCCGCAGCGGCATAGCGCAGCGCGTCACGGCGGGATACCTGCACGGCGTGAAGTTACCAAAGTGGCAGCCGTGAACAGCGTGATGAGCGTCGGCGATTCCGGTTTGTAGTCGTTTTGTTGCAGAACTCGAGTGCGGCTCAACCGCGGTCCAACGTGAGCTTATATCCACAAATCTTCGAAAACGTCGCGCACAAGCTCACATTCGGCACCGCCAGCTACTCCACCGGGGTCACGTTCGAACCCGAGCCCTTGATCGAGGCCTTCGCGCGCTTCTCGGCAGGCACCCGCCGCTTGCCCCGCATAAAACCGTTCGGTGAGACCGTCGCCGAACGCAGCGCGTTCTCGCCACGCACGAACGGGTGGAATCCGACCCCGGCGCCGCCGCGGCCCTTGACCGGAATGTCCGGCACTTCCGTTACCTTCCAGCCTTTTTCGGATACCGACAGGATGGCCTCCTCGTTGCCGCACGACAGGGGCAGCGCGGCAATCACCTCGTCGCCGTCACCGGCCAGCTTCACGCCCGCCACGCCGTTGCCGGCCACGCCCTGCGGGTTCACCGCGGCCGGGTCGATGCGCAGGATCTTGCCGCGCCGGGTCACCAGCGCCAGATGGCAATCTGCGGGCAGCACGCCTGAGCGCAGCAGCGTCGTGATGTCCGGCGCCACCGGGATGTCGCGGATCTTGTACGGCAGGCCTGCACCGGTGGTGAACTTCACCCGGCCGTCGGCCCACACCGCCCAGCCCAGCCCGGAGGTGAGCAACTCACCGTGGCTGTCGGAGAACACCCCTCGCTCGTCGAGCCGCCAGGCCGTGTTGACCTTGCGCTCACGGGGCCCGTCGTCGCCGCCGCCGTTGGCGGTGACCGGGGCGGCCTCGAAGTCCAACACGGTGCGCCGGTCGAACTCCGGGCCCTTGAACAGCTTCGCGGTCTCGACCAATTCCTTATCGATGACCTTCCGCCGGGCATCCGGATTCGACACCAGCTCAGTGAGATCGACGAACTCCTGATCGAGCCGCTCAGCCTCGGCCCGCAGTTCGATGACGTCGAGCTTGGTCAGCCGGCGCAGCTGCAGCGCCAGCACGTAATCGGCCTGCACGGCGTCGATCGTGAACCGGTCCTGTAGTCCCTGACGCGCTTCGTCGACGGTTTCGGAGCTCCGAATCACCGCGACGGCAGCATCAATATCCAGGTGGATGGTCATCAAGCCGGCCACCAGATGGCGTCGCGCGGTCACCTTTTCCAGCCGGTACTCGCTGCGGTGCAGCACCACCGAATCGCGCAGCGACAGGAACGCGGCGATCAACTCGCGCACCGACCACCACCGCGGGACCCGGTTCTCGTCGAGCGCGACGAGGCTGGCGGCGAACGTCGACTCCAGCGGGGTGAGGGCCAGCAGCTGCTCGCGGATCTTCTCGGCGTCGTGGCCGCGTTTGGCGGTGACGACGATTCGCAGCCCGTTGCGGCGGTCGGTCAAATCCGACATGTCGGCGACGCCGGACAGCTCGCCGGAGTCCACCAGGGCCCGGATGCGTTCCTGCACAGTGTTACTCGCGATACCGGGCGGCAGCTCGGTGATGATGCAGTTCTTGCCCTCGACGCTCACCGTGCCGCGCACGGTGAAGTGGCCCCGGCCGGTGGTGATGTATTCCCGCAGACCTGCCGTGCCGACCACGCTGGCGCCGGAACCCCAGTCCGGTCCGGGAATCAGCTTCACCAGACGGTCATCGGTCATATTCGGGGTCTTCAGCAGCGCGCGGCAGGCAGCCATGATCTCGCGAGGGTTGTGGGCAGGCACCTTGGTGGCCCACCCCTCGGCGATGCCGACAGCGCCATTGCACAGCAGCACCGGCCACTGGGCCGGCAGCACGGTGGGCTCGATCCATTCACCGTCGAAGGTCGACGTCATCGGCACGGCGTGGCTGTCGAGCTCGGCGGTCAACGCGGCACCGGCTGCGGATAACCGCATCTCGGTGTAGCGGTCGGCGGCCGGGATATCGCCCTGGATACGGGGGAAAGCGCCCTGTCCGTCAATGACTTTCACGCGCTGGAAGTCGGCGGCCATCAGCGCCGCCGCGCCGTACATCGAGGTGCCGCCGTGCGGGTGCAGGTTGCCGGTGACCGCGGAGCAGATCTTCGACGACTTCTGCGGCTTGTTGCCGGGCTGCAGTTTGGACTCGTGCATCTGGTAGAGCAGCCGGCGCTGACCCGGCTTCAGACCGTCGTAGGCCGACGGGATCGCGCGGTCACTGACGCTGTAGAGCGCGAAGGTCAGCTGGTAGAGGTTCCAGTAGTCGTCGGCGCTCTGGTCGCGGACGAGGTCCGGATTCTGTTCGGGGATTTCCAGGGTGGCGGTCACAGTGTCTGCCTATGTCTTAGTCGAGGTCGAGGGAATTGGTGTCGACGCGGGCGGCGATCTCGGCCATCCACGTGCGCCGACCCTCGGGCGGCCCGCCGAACAACGTGTGGTGCAACTTGTTTTCACCGTCGTCGGGGTGGACGCGAATTACCGTGCGCCGCTGAGGATCCAGCACGGTGTTCCAGAAGTCATCGGCGTCCATCTCGCCGAGACCCTTATTGCGCTGCACCTCCACCTTGCGCCTCGACGTCTCCTTGAGCTTGGCCACCGCGGCGTCGCGCTCGGATTCGTCCTGGCAGTAGATCCGCTGCTGGCCGTCCTTGACGACGAACAGCGGCGGCAGCGTCACGTACACCATGCCGGCCTCGACCAGCGGTCGGTAGAAGTCGAGGAACATCGAGATCAGGCTGGAGTTGATGTTGCCGCCGTCGGGGTCGGCGTCGGAGGCGAACAGGATCCGGTCGTAGCGGCACAATTCGGGGTCGCAGCTGTCACGTACGCCGCAGCCCAGAATGCGTTCGATCGCGTCGAACTCGTCTTTGCCCCGCGCCTTGGACAGCGCAAACCCGTAGACGTTGGGCGGCTTGCCTTTCAGTGGGAACGCGGCCTGGAAGGTGGCGTCGCGCGCGGCCTTGATGGTGCCCAGCGCCGAATCACCCTCACACAGGAACAACTCCGCGCCCGATCCTCGCCCGGTCTCGCGGCTGGGGAGCAGTTTGGGCGGCAGCGACAGGTTTGTGCCCAGCCCCTTGGCCTTCGAGGCGGCGCGGGACCGCGCTTTGGCCCCTTCTGCGCTGCGTCGCGCCCGGGCGGCCTCCAGGGCCAGCTTGGTCCACAAGGTCACGGTGTCGCTGTTGGCGGGGTTGGCAGCCCAGACGGTGACGCTGCGCGCGACATCCGGGGCCATCGCGACGTTCAGCGACCGCGACGAGACCGCGGTCTTGGCCTGCGAGTCCCAGCCGACATCCGGCGCGCGGGTGTCCACGGCAAGGGCGGTGACCGCCGCGAAATCCTGTGGCTCCGGGCCGTCCTCACCCTTGGCCAGGCCCAGATCTCGCATCCGCGACGCCCGGTCGGCGAGCGCCTCAGAAAGGCCCTTGACGGTAGCCGTCAGGTGCGATCCGCCGCCGGGGGTGCGCACCGTGTTGCAGAAGGCGGCCACCGTCGCCGGTTCGGCCGGGCCCGCGGTCAACGACCAACGAAACGGCGTCGGGCCGCGACCGGTGGTGTACTCGCCGTGGCCCTCCACCACCGCGCGCACCTCCGGCGCGGGCGCCCCGGCCGCCGTGCACATCAGGTCCAGCAGGGTGTCGGTGCCCCACGGGCCGTCGAACGGTTCGAGCAGCGCCGGCGGAACTTCGTCCCCGGGCCAGCCCTCGTCGGTGACGACCAGGTGCACACCCGGCGACATCCGGGCCGCGGCGTGCGCGCGCAGCAGTACCTCGCCGATGTCGATGGTGGAATCGGCGACGACGGCCGGGTCGAACAGGATCCGCACCGTGGTGCCGTGCAGATCGGGCTTGCGGTTGCCGGTGCCGCGCAGCTTCTGGGTGTCGTTGCGGGTGAACGGCGCGTCGGGGTCGAACCCGCGGCTCCCGGCGCCCTCGAACGTCCCGGGATAGCCGCGGCCGAAGCTCTGCAGATAGGTCTTGCCGGCGCGGTGCACCGTGACGTCGGTGCGGGCCGAAATGAATACCGTCGCCGCGGCGCCGATGCCGTTGAGACCGGCGCCGGTGCTGGTCGCGTCGGTGTGCTCGGAGAATTTCCCGCCGGCCCGCGCGGTGCCCAGCGTCTTTACGATGCCGTTCTTCTTCGTCGTCGCATCGGTGTCGACCGGCAGACCGCGACCGTCGTCGGTGACGCTGACGGATCCGTCGGCGTGCAGGGTGATCGTCACGGTGGAGCCACCGTGGCCGGGCTCGGCGACCTCTTCGATGGCGTTGTCGATGAGCTCACGCAACGCGGTGTTGAGCACGTCGAGCCCCAGGTTCACCGCCGGCCGCAGACGGGTGTGCTGGACATCATCGAGCTCGGTGATGTCGGCGGCGGTGTAACTCACTGCTGGTCCTTATATCTTGCTTCGGACAGGGGCCGCAGGAATCGTAGACGCTGGCACCGACAATTCCGCGCTGCCCGCGCCGCCCTGGGCGGGGAGAGTGCGGAACCGCCATTCACATCAGCTGGCTCGTGAGATAGCGTCCGGATCAGTGTCCTGTTTTCCGGAGGGTGGGTTTAGCTGCATGACGGTGACTGGGGAGCGTCCGAAAATCCAGCTGGACGACGTCGAATTCAACCGGCGGGATCATCCGGACCGGCCGTTGCGGCCGATCCCGCCGGGCCGTGACCATTTCGCCGCGCAGTGGCGTCAGATGCGCGAGTTCATGTTCGGCCAGTGGATCGACATCGACAAAGAGGTCGAACCCAACGAACTCACGCGGCTGCGCGACGACTACTTTTGGCAGGGCGACGAGTACATCGTCGGGGTGGTCGACGCGTTCGAGCGCCTCGGCTACGAGAAGGGCCGCGCACTCTACGAACAGGCGCTGACTCAGGGCATCGACTCGCTCGAGGATCCGCCCCGGGAGTTCGTCGAATTCTTCGAACACCTCGAGCAGCTGCCGAGCCAGTTCGACCTCGAGGCCGCCGAACGCGGCCGCATGCTGGCGATGTCGGCCACCAAGACGGCCACCATGATCATCCAGGGGTGGGCGTTCTACGAGACGGCGATGACCGGAGACATCTCCGCATCCACCGGAGCCACCGGTCGCTTCGCCGACGACGGTCCGCGGCGCTTCATCGAAACCGCACGGGTGTTCGCGGAGTTCACCCTGCCCGACATCTTCGACCGGCACTCGGACGCCTTCCAGGATGTGATTCGGGTGCGGTTGATGCACGGGCTGGCCAGCCGTGGGTTGCGCCGGAAATGGGGTGACGACGTCTATCTCAAGTTCGGCGAGCCAATTCCGGTGACGTCACTGCTCGGCTTCGGCAGTGGGATGCTGCTCGGACGGCTCGTCGACCACGCGTTCGGACGCAAGTTGACCCACCAGGAACTCGAGGACCTTGCCGAGTACTCGTCGTACTCGGGACGGTTGTGGGGCGCGCCGGAGCGGCTCTACTCCCCGACCGGTCTGGAGCTGGTCAAGTCGTTGAACTACGTGCTGGCCAGGGGCGGCAACCCGTCGCCGTGGCGCGCCGAACTCGTCGACGCGATCGCAGGTCCCGCGCACCTGACGACCCTGACCGACGCCCTTCCCGGCGTCGTCAAGAAGTTGGTGGCTCGGCACGCCAACCAGCTCACCGCAACCCTCGCGCTGGTTCCGGCGGGCGCGGTGTTCGGGTGTCAGCAGATCGAGGCGATGGTGGCCGGCAGCTTCTTCGAGCCGCTGGGCTACAACTACGAGCGCCGTATCCGGATCTTCAAGGAGATCGCCAAACTCAACGTCCGCATCGCGATGGTGGCCGACAAGCTGCCGTGGTCCAACCCCATTCGCGAGCACAGAAAGAGGACCGGCGCGGCCGCGCGCGAGCGGATCGCGATGCTGAACAAAATCGCCAAGAATCGGCAGATTCCGCTGACCTACACCAGCCATGACCAATCGACAAAGGGCGAGAGCTTCACCGGCTAGCGACCACCTCGACGGCGCTGCCGGCCAGGGCCTGCCCGCACTGATCGCAGGCCAACTCCGGAATGAACGGCTGCGCGCACTCGGTGTGGCCGAGGATCAACGCCGGGGTATCCGGAGAGCCGAGATAGCGCTCACCCCACTGGATTGCGGTGGCGACGACGGGAAAGAACGCCAACCCTTTGGCTGTGAGGTGGTATTCGGACCAGTCGGCGCGCTGGGGGTGGGCGGTCGCCTGCAGGACGCCGATGTCGCAGAACACCCGCAACCGGTCGGCCACCACTGCCGCTGGTGCCGACAGTCGGCTCTGGAAGTCGCTGAACCGGCGCGTTCCGAGAAAGGCCGCCCCGACGACGGCCGATGCCCACCGGTTCCCGAAGATCGCCATGGTGTGCGGGAAGAGGCCGGCTTCGGCCGCTGCGTCACCGCGGATGCGGCGGCGCGTCGCTGCCTGTGGAACAGAGCGCTGCCAACCGCCGTCGGGCCCCCACCGGCAATCGATGTCGTCCGGCCCGGCCGGCCGCCGGCAGTTCCCGCAGCGCAGCACCGGTGAGAAGTCGTGACCACATCCTTGGTGGCGCATGTCAGGCAGCGACGAGGTATGGGTGTCCACCCAGGTGCGTTCCCAATGCCATATCGACACCAGCACCGGCCACAGCGCCTGGCAGGGTTCGGTGGGGTGGTAGTCGGCGCGTGGTGGCTGCGCCTGGTAGATACGACGTTCCAGCAGCCCGTCGTCGACCAGCGTGCGCAGTCGGCTGGTGAGCACGGCGTTGGAGATGGGCAGCGCCGCGAAGTCGGTGAAACGCCGTGCGCCTAGCAGAGATTCGCGCACGATCAGCAGGGTCCACTCGTCGCCCAGCAGGGCGAGCATCCGCGCGACGGCGTTCAGGTCGCCGGACGCTGTCACTGGCGCCGTGGCCAGCGGCGTAACTCCTCGCCGGCCACCCAGGTGGAATGCGTTCCGCTGCAGATGCGTTCAGGCAACCGCAGGGTGCAAACCGGTCCGTTGCCGACGCGGGCGGCATCGAACACCAGGCAGTAGGACGCGTCGTCGTTCATGTCGGTGGTGAGCGTGACAAGGTAGCCGTTATCCTCCGCGCCGCCGCCGGGTCGCGGCGCCATCGCGGTTTCGCTGCCGAACACCCCGTCGCCGAACATGAACCGCTCCTCGGTTCCGGTGAGCAGGTCGTGCTTGACCAGGCCGTCGAACAGGAACCACCCGGGCTTACCGGTCGCGGCATAGACGTAGCGGTACGGCCGGGTCTGAAAATCGCCGTTGAGCATGCCGAACTCAGTGAAGTTGTCACTGATCCGCTCTTCGGAGGTGGCGCCGGTGGTCAGGTTGAAGCGCCAGCGGTGCAGATGGGACTGAAAGCCGTCGAGCGCGAGGTAGCGGAACGACGCCTCCTCCAACGACCGAGCGCCTTCCGTCGACGGTGTCGGGTTGTCTTGGAAGAACCCGTCGAGCACGATTTCGTCGCCGTCTTCGAATGCGTTTACGAAGTGCAGCGCGTAGGTGGGTGCGGCTTCGAACCAGCGCACCTGCGACTGGTCGCCGCGGCGGGGCAGCACGGCGAACCGCGACGGCAGGTCGGGGTGAAAGACCGGTGCGTGAATGTCGCGCTTGAGCAGCGAAGGCTCCCAGAACAGCGGGAAGTCGTTGAGAATCACGTAGTTCTCGGTGAACGCCATGTCGTGCGGCATCCGCGGGCCCGGCAGTTCAACGTCGGTGTGGTGCACGAGGTTGGCGTCCTTGTCGACGACCCCGTAGCGCAGGTAGGGCGCCTCCTTGCGGTAGCTGAAGAACAGCAGTTCGCCGGTGACGGGATCGACCTTGGGGTGCGCCGAGACGCCCCACGCCGGAAAGGCGCCGTGCCAGGTCTCCTTGCCGACGGTGTCGGCGGTGTGAGGATCGATCTGGTAGAGGTCACCGCACATGTAGAAACTGGTCAGCGCCACGCCGCGGTGCACGACGACGTCGGTGCTCGACGCGTCCTTCATGCGGGTACGCGCACCCCACCCGTCGGCGCGTCTGGCGGCCGCGGGCATCTCGATGAACCCCGCCCACAGCGCCGCACCGGCCTCGTTCTCGGCGAGCAGGCCGTCGGTGCGCACGAACCTGTTGCGGTAGTGCGCTTTTCCGTTGCCGAACTCGACGATGTGGATCATGCCGTCGCCGTCGAACGGGTGGTAGGCCGTGGCGGCTGGGTGCAACGGATTCTCGGTGTTGCGCAGATACATCCCGTCCAGATCGGCGGGCACCTCGCCTGCGACGACGTCGAGGTCGTCGGCGCTCCACTCGTTCACCTGGGGCCGCCACGGACCGGTCCGATAGGGATGGTCGTCGTCGCTCGGCAGCGTCGAGGTCCAGGTATCCAGCAGTCGTACCCGCATATCGCGCAAGCTACAGTTGACAGAGTGACTCTGTCAACTGAACCATAGTCATATGACGGACGTGTAGATCCACGACTGCTTCACGCTCAGCGAGTACCTCGCCATCGATCACATCGGGCTGACCGGACCAGGCGAGTCGTGGCGCAGGAATGCCCGGTGCCGGTCACCGTCACGAGAACCTCCGATTGACAATCTACAACCGATCGGTTGTATATTATGGGCGTGACCGATCAGGACGAGGAACGGGCGGACGCGTTCTTCCACGCCCTGGCCGACCGGACTCGGCGCGACATCCTGCGCCGGGTACTGGCCGGGGAACATTCGGTCACCGCACTCGCGGAGATGTACGACATGAGCTTCGCCGCAGTGCAAAAGCACGTCGCCGTGCTGGAGAAGGCAGGCCTGATCTCCAAGCGTCGCCAAGGGCGAGAGCAATTGGCGAGCGGCGAGGTGGAGGCGGTGCGTTCAGTCGCCTCGATGCTCACCGAGCTCGAAGACGTCTGGCGTGGCCGCATCGCTCGCATCGACGACCTACTCAACGAGGAATAACCATGCCTGTCACCGACATCAGCAAGAACATCGACGACCTCACCCTGACGATCACCGCGGAGTTCGCGGCGCCCGTCGAGCGGATTTGGCAGATCTACGCCGACCCGCGCCAGCTCGAGAAGATCTGGGGTCCGCCGGGCTATCCGGCGACCGTGGTAGAGCATGCACTCACACCGGGTGGCACGGTCACCTACTACATGACCGGCCCCGAAGGCGAGAAGTTCGGTGGTTACTGGAAGGTCACCGCCGTCGACGAGCCACGCAGCTTCAGTTTCGAAGACGGCTTCGCCGACGATGACCTCAAGCCGGCGGGCGATATGCCCGTCGCGCACAGCGTCTACACGTTCGAGCCGATCGACAACGGGGCCACCAGGGTCACCTACGTCAGCACGTACGCGTCGGCCGAAGGGCTGCAGAAGGTGCTCGAGATGGGCGTCGAAGAAGGCTCGAGGCAGGCGATCAACCAGATCGACGAATTGCTCGCGAGCTGATACCGTCCGGCTCCGGAACCCCTTGTGGCGTGGGGGTTCCGGAGCATTCGACTCCGGACACGCAGGGCCGGCGTCGCCACCGCAGTACGACCAGGACCGTCAGCAACGCCAACGAGAACCCCGCCAGCATCGGTTGCAGGGGCGCCCAGAGGCTGAGCGCGCCGGACGCCCCGACTGCGAGCAAGACGAGTTTGTTGCAGACCGGGCATCCCACGGCGAACGTCACCAACGCGAGCCCGGAGGCCATTGACCCGGTGTTGCGCCGCGCACCTCCGATCGCGAACCACACCGCCGTCAGCACACCGGTCGCGATCAGCACCGGATATTCCCACCACCGCACGGGCACGTCTCGACTGAACAACGGCGTGTCGATGATGTCGGTGGGCACGGCGATCACCACGACGGCGACCACCCCAGCCAGCAGCCCTTGGGCGTGCCTCTTCGTCACTTGCATCGCGCGGCCTTCCTGCGTTCGATCCCGTTCAGCTCCGCAGCGCACTGCCGGCCAACCATTCGTCCCAGGACACGCTCCAGTCCCCGTTCTGCCAAATCGGCAACGGGTCGCCCTTGGTGTTGCGTACCTCGAAAACATCGCCGGGACGGGAGAATTCGTAGAACCAACGGGCATGATCGGCGTTGACGTTCAGGCATCCGTGCGACACGTTGGTGTTCCCCTGGGCCCACACGGTGCTTTCCAGCTCATGGACATAAATCCCGCTGCTGGTGAGGCGGACGGCGTAGTTGACCGTCGTGCGGTAGCCCTCGGCCGAGTCGACCGGCAGGCCATACGTCGAAGAGTCCATGACGACCGACTCGGCCTTGCCCATCACTGTGTACACCCCGGGCTGCGTCCAGAAGGAGATCTTCTTTCCGCCGATGGTCTCCGAGCCGCCCATGCCCATGGATGTGGGAATCGTGCGCACCAGTTCCCCGTTCTCGTACACGCTGATCTGCTTGGTCGCGTCGTCGGCGATCGACACGTGCGAATCCCCGATGCGGAACGAGGCGTGGCTGGACTGCTCGCCGTAGCGCCCGTCGCCCAGATGTGCGCCGTAAATGTTTGCGCGTGCGGTGATTTCGGTGCCGGGGCGGTAGTAGTCCTTCGGACGCCAGTGCGCACGGCGGTCGTCCATCCAGTACCAAGAGCCCTCGACAGCGGGCACGGTGGTGACCGACAAGCGCTCCTCGGCGGCGGCGCGATCGGGTACCGACTCGTCGAAGCGCGCCACGACGACGGTGCCGACACCGTAAGTGCCGCCGTCGGCCAACGCGGCTCCCGAGGTGGTGGTGAAGGTGACCCGCGTCTGCTCCTGCGGTGTCAGCGTCGTGAACGTCGAGGTTTGGGTGGCGGGTATTCCGGTGGGGCCGGAACTCGACACGGTAACGGTGTAGGTGCGGCCGTACTCGAGCGGTGCGCCGGCAGTCCAGGTGCGGCTATCCGAGTCCGCCGAAGCCGGCACCGCCTCGCCGGTGTCATCGACAAGCGTGACGCCGGTGAGGGTTCCGGTGCTGGCGCTGACCCGTACGCCGCTCAGGGGGTTGATCCCGGTCGCCTGCGGCGGGGGCGCGATCGTGACGGACGCGGGCACCGCCGGCGGCGGTGTCGACATGGCAACGGTGTTGGCTTCTCCGGAACCCGAACGAATCTGCAGCCAACCGATCGCAACGACGAGGGTGATGACGAGCGCCACACCCGCTGACCACTGCAACCGCTTCTGGTGCGGACCGATCCCCACTTGCGGCCTCCCTCTCCCGATCGCATTGCTGCGGTAGGTGTGCTACAAATTCCTACGTACCTACGCAGTAGATACGTAGAACGCTAGCACGGAGGTGGACAGTGAGCGGTTCGCGGCGAGACAACGTCGGTAAGGACCTCATATTTCTCGGTGGTCTCGTCGTCGTCGCGGTGGCGCTGATCCTTTATCTGGTGATGGATGCCGACACCGACGTCGCTGGTCCGGCCGCGGGGGCTGCGCCGACCTCGATTGCAGCCAGCCCCGACGAACCCGCCACCGAATCCGGCGTCGCCCCGGTGGAACGCCGGCAGGACGGCGACCCGTTCGCGCTCGGAGATCCCGACGCCCCCGTCGCAATGGTGATGTTCTCCGACTACCGCTGCCCGTTTTGTGCCAAGTTCAGCCGCGACACCCAACCCGAACTCGTGGAGCGCTTCGTCGAGGACGGCACCCTTCGCATTGAGTGGCGTGACTTCCCGATCTTCGGCGAAGAGTCGAAGCTGGCCGCTCGGGCCGGACGGGCAGCCGCCGAACAGGGGAAGTTCTGGGAGTTCAACGAGGCGGTGTACGCGGCATCACCGGATCGAGCGAAAGCCGACCTGAGCGAAGATGCGCTGATCGGCTTCGCCGAGCAGGCCGGCGTCGCCGATATCGACCGGTTCGTCGCCGGAATGCGCGGAACCGACTTCGACGACGCCATCAACGCCGACTTGGCGCAAGGTAACCGCATCGGCGTCCCCAGCACTCCGGCGTTTCTGATCAACGACGTCCCGTTGCTCGGCGCACAACCCACCGACGAGTTCGTGCGCGAGATCACCGAAGCGTTGAACAACTGATGAGCGGCATCGGTTTGCTCGGCGCGTTCCTTGGCGGGTTGGCTTCGCTGCTGAGCCCGTGTTCGGCGCTGCTCCTACCGTCGTTCTTCGCCTACGCGTTCGACCGGGTGCACCTGCTGATGCGCCGGACCTTCGTCTTCTGGATCGGGCTGTGTCTGGTGTTGATGCCGATGGGCGCCGGTCTGGGGTTCGTGGGCAGTGCCGTCACCCGCTACCGCAGCGAAGTCACGCTGATCGGCGGCCTGGTCCTGGTCAGCTTCGGCCTGATGACGTTGCTAGGCAAGGGGTTCCAAGTACCCGGCATACAGCGGTTGACGGACCGGATCAAGATCTCCAGCACGCTGTCGGTCCTCGCGCTCGGAGCGGTCTACGCGCTGGCCGGTTTCTGCGCTGGTCCGCTACTGGGGGCGGTGCTCACGATGTCGGCGATGGGCGCCGACCCGGTCTACGGTTCGGTGCTGATGGCGGTTTACGCCATGGGCATGGCCGCACCGCTGTTCCTGCTCGCCTGGTTGTGGGACCGCTTCGGGCTGGCCAACCGCACCGCGCTGCGGGGCCGCCCGGTCCGGGTGGGTCCGGTACAGACGCACACCACATCGCTTATCGCCGGGCTCATCCTGGTCGCGATCGGCGCGGTGTTCATCTTCACCGACGGCACAGCCAATCTCGGCGGTGTGCTGACCGTCGACGCGACCTACGACCTACAGGCATGGCTGGGTCGCCTGTCGGCCACCGCGGGTGATCCGGTCGTGATTCTCGGCGTCGTCCTGGCACTCATCGCCTGGCGCGGCTACCGGCTTTGGCATCGCCGCACCCAGGCTCGCACCGGTCCTGCGGATCCGAACTCGACGGAATCCGATTCCGGTCAGCGGCGGCGGGAAGGCGCATCCGTTGGGTGACAGAGCTACTATCGCGCTAAGTAGGTTGGGCATGGCCGGGCCCATGAGCCGCGGCGGGACGGCATGACGGCACAACGGTACGGGTGGTGTTAGACGTGGCAATCAGGGGATTCGGCGACCTGGAAGCCGTCGTGATGGACGTGCTGTGGTCCAGGTCGGAGCCGTCCACGGTGCGCAGCGTGCATGACGAGCTGGCCGCCAGGCGGCAGATCGCCTACACCACCGTGATGTCCACGATGGACAACCTGTTTCGCAAGGGCTGGCTGTCACGGGAGAAGGTCGGCCTGGCCTACCAGTACGTGCCGATCATGAGCCGTGAAGAGCACTCCGCGAAGCTGATGCGGACCGTGTTCGAATCCGGCGGTGACAGCGAGCTCATCCTCAACTTCTTCCTCGAACAGATGGCCGACGACGAATCCGCGAAGCTGCGGCAGGTGCTTCAGCGCGCGGCGGAAGGCGAGTCCACATGAACGCGGTCACGTTCCTGATCGCCTATGCAGTGGTCCTGAGTTGGCTGGCGCCTGCGCTGCTCACCAGCCGCCGCATCAATGGGTTGCATCCTCGGCTGTCGGTCGCCGCCTGGCTGGCGACGGTCGCCACCGCATCGATCGCGTGGGTATCGGCCCTGGCCATTCTGATCGTCAGCGCCGCGACGAGCCTGCTCACCGGCGCCGCGGTGACCTTCTGCGTCGAAACACTCGGCATCACCGGGGCTGTATTGCTGCCACCCGCACTCGCGACGATGTTGGTCGCCGGCCTCCTCGCGCTCACCGCCGGGGTGGCCGTTGAGACCGCGCGACGCGTGATCGTGGCGCTGGCCAGAACACGCCGCCGCAACCGCGAGCACGCCGAAGCGGTGCGGATCATCGGCCGGCCGACCGACCACGCCGGCGTCGTCGCCGTCAGCGCGGAGCAGCCCGTTGCGTATTGCGTCTCCGGCGGACGGCGAAGCGCGATCGTCGTCAGCACCGCAGCGCTGGACCTGCTGAACCCGGCCGGGCTGGCCGCAGTGCTCGCCCATGAGCGCGCGCACCTGCGTGGACACCACCACCACGTCATTGCGCTCTTGAACGCCCTCGCCGCGGCGCTGCCGAAGTTGCCGCTGATGCGCACCGCAGCCCAGGCGGTGCCGCCCCTGCTCGAAATGTGCGCCGACGATGCCGCCAGCCGCACACACGGCCGCGCGCCGCTGGTCGCCAGCCTGGTCGCGTTGAGCACCCGGCACCGCGTTCCCGAAGGGGCGTTGGCCGCAGCAGGCACCGCCGTCATCGACCGCGTGGTTCGACTCACGCAGTCGACGAACCGGTCGCGCCGACCGCAGGAGGTGGCGATGTCGGTGTTTGTCCTCGCCACCCTCACCGCCCCGGCGGTGGCGTTTGCGTTCTGCGGCCTCTGAGCGTCGGGCGGCTAGTCGACCGCACGTCGAGAGTAAGAGGACCCGCCGTCGCGCAGCCCGCTGTGGCGGCGGGTTTTTTCATGTCCGGAACACGCCTAGAGCGTGTCGAACAACCGGCTGCGGTCGAGCCTGCTGACCGGTAGCAATTTGGCTGTGCTGGACGAAGCGTTCGTGTGCTTGCAGGGTGGTTTTCATACTGACGATCGATTCGGCGGCAGTGGTTGATCCAGTCCCTGGTGCGTTCCGACGGGCCAGGGATTTGTCGGTGGGCTGTGGAACGTTGACGGGTGATGAGTCGGCACACCACATTCCGCTTCTGTCTGGACCCCACGGTCGAGCAGTACGAGGTGCTGGCACGGCATGCCGGGGCGTCGCGGTTCGCGTTCAACCAGTGCCTTGTGATCGTGAAATCCGCGCTCACCGGGCGCAAGACCGATGCTGGTGTTGAGGTGCCGTGGACGGGGTTTGATCTGATCAATGCGTTCAACGCGTGGAAGAAAACCGAGGACGCCGGGCGGGTCTTCACCGTCGATGCCCACGGTGAGGCCGCGCTGCTGGTGACCGGACTGCCCTGGCGGCGTGCGGTGTGCCAGCAGGTGTTCGAGGAAGCCGCCGTCGACCTCGGTAAAGGCCTGAAAGCGTGGTCTGATTCGCGATCGGGAAAGCGTAAAGGCAAGCGGGTCGGGTTCCCGCGCTTCAAGAAGAAGAATGGGGGCATCCCATCGTTTCGGCTACGCAATAAACATCGGCAAGGCAAACCGCCGGCCATCCGCATCGGCGACAATAATCGCCCACGCTCAGTCACGCTGCCTGGCATCGGATTGGTCGGGGTGCATGACGACACCCGCCGGTTGCGCCGCATGCTCGCCAAGTGCCGGGCGAAAATCCTGTTCGCCACCATCAGCCACCACGGCGGCCGGTGGTGGATCTCGCTGAACGTGCAGGCCGCTGACCTGCACCCCGACCACCAACATCCGACCCGCCCTGACGATGGTGGCGGCTGGGTGGGTGTGGACCGCGGCCTGTCGGCGTTTCTGGTCGCCGCCACCGCCGAGGGCACCGAGGTCGCCCGCATCAGCGACGCGCCCAAAGCGTTAGCCGCCGGCATGCAACAGCAACGGCGGTTGGCGAGGTCGTTGTCGCGTAAGAGGAAAGGATCACATAACCGCAAGGATGCCGCGGCCCGGCTGGGTCGGCATCACCATCGTGTCGCCAATGTGCGCCGCCATTTTCTGCATCAGGTATCCGGCGAGCTGGTCAAGACCCACGACCGGCTCGTCATCGAGAACCTCAACGTGGCGGGAATGCTGCGTAATCATCGGTTGGCTCGCGCCATTTCCGATGCCGGCTGGTCAGAGTTCGCCCGGATGCTGCGCTACAAGCAGGCCTGGCGCGGCGGGCAGCTCGTCCAAGCCGACCGCTGGTACCCCTCGACGCGCCTGTGCCCCCAATGCGGGGTAGTCGACAGGGCGATGACACTGGCCGATCGGGTGTTCACCTGCGGTTGCGGGCATACCGCCGACAGAGACACCAACGCGGCGACCAATCTGGCCCGTTGGGGCCAGGCCCTTCACGACCCTTATCGATCCCCGGACCCCCAAGCAGGAGGCCGGGCCACCAATGTCCGCCGACGGGACGGCGCTGACCAACACCCTCGTGTTGGTGAAACCAGCCCGAATGACGCGGGAACCGACGTTCACACCGCACCCGCGGCCTGAACCAACGGACGCCCGAGAAGGGCGGCGCCGAACACCAGAGTTGTTCGACACGCTTTAGTCTCGTCCATCGGACCACCCGCGATGACGGAAGAGGAAGGATTCGCCATGCGCACCACCGACATGTTTGACGCCGCCGCCGAAACCGGAACCGCGATGGAGCAAGCGGTCGCGGTTTTCATGTTGCATCCGGAGACGTTCGGCGAGAGCGCTGCCGCCGGCTACGCGAACCCGTTCGCCGGATACGTCGCCGGCCGCGGTGGTGTGCTGGGTGAGACCACCGGCGCCACGGTCGCGGCGGTGTTCGCCGTGTTCGAACCCACCGGTTTGGCGGCGCTGTGGGACGAGGGCCGCGCGGTCGACGGCGCCGCCGGTGCGGCGCAACGCTATTGGGAACAGGCCGCCGGGTTCGCGCGCAAGTACCTCACCGGTGCGACGGGTCTGCAGCGCGTCGCCGAACTGGGGGAGAAGCTGATCGCCTCGACGCCGGCCGCTGGGCTGCCGCTGTATGCCGGATGGCGCGCGATGCCGTTGGCCGACGACGCCCCGGCACGCGCGTTGCAGGTGATGTTCGTGCTGCGGGAGCTGCGGGCCGGGGTGCACTTCAACGCGCTCACCATCTCCGGTATCGCCCCGATCGAGGCGCACATGCTCAACAAGGGCGCTCAGTACGCCGCGATGTTCGGGTGGCCCGAACCGTATGCCGACGGCGCCGATAAGAAGGACCGCTACGACGAGGTCGAAAACCTGACCAACCGGCGGATGACGGAGTTGTTCGACGCCGCTTACGACGTCGCCGAAGCCCAGGAGCTGGCCCGGCTCAGCACCGACGCGCTGGTGACGCTCAAGGCCAACGCCGCAAACTAGCTGGGCCAGCCCGCCAGTGCCCGTTCGACCAGGGCGTGCAAATCCGCGCGGCTCGCCCCGCTTCGCGCCTGGACGGCGATGCCCTGGCACACCGCGGCCAGCCAGCGCGCCAACACCATGGTGTCGACACCGGACAGTTCGCCGTCCGCGACCGCCTCGTCGAACCGTTGGGCGATCAATTGCACGGTGTCCTCGCGCATTTCGGCCAGCCCCGGGCCGTCGTCGACCGTGAGGCATCCGCGCGGTCCGGTGCTGACGGTGTCGGCGGCGCCGTGCAGCGCCGCCTCGGCGACACCGCGCGCGGTCGGCAGGGTGAGCGCCTCAACCAGATAACCTCCGGGTCCGGTGTGGTAACGCTCGACGGCCCGCGCGTACAACTGTTTCTTGGACCCGAACTCGGCGTAGATGCCGCGGCGGTTGACCCCCGTTGCGGCGGTGACGTCGGAGATCGAGACGCCGTCGAAGCCGCGCGCCCAAAACAGCTTCATCGCCGCGTCCACCACCGCATCGGGGTCGAACTCCCGCGGCCGTCCCACCGCCATGGCCCGGGCCTCCTCTCTGCGATCCCGAAAACCGGGAATATCCCCGCAGCCTAATGTCTTGACCTGAGCGTACTAAGGAACATATCGGTTCGTAACTCTGAGGAAGGCCCCGAAATGAGCACAGCACCCCTGACCGGTCGGCGCGCGTTGGTCACTGGAGGTTCCCGCGGGATAGGCGCGGAGACAGTACGGCGACTGACAGCTGACGGCGCCGCGGTCGCCTTCACGTACTCGGCCTCAGCGACCGAAGCCGAGAAACTCGTCGCCGAAGTCGCCGAACACGGCGGCCGCGCCGTCGCGATCCAGGCGGACGCCGCCGATCCCGCGCAGGTCACCGCCGCCGTCGAGCAGACCGTCGCCGAACTCGGCGGGCTGGACGTGCTGGTGAACAACGCCGCCGTCGCCCATATGGCACCGATCGACGAGTTTCCGGGCGAGGAGTTCGACCGTCTGGTGGCGGTCAACATCGGCAGCATCAACGCCGATCAGATTCCGCTGCCGGGGTTTTCGGTGTACGGCATGACCAAAGGCGCCGTCGCCTCGTTCACCCGCGGCCTGGCACGCGATCTCGGCACACGCGGCATCACCGTCAACAACGTGCAGCCGGGCCCCATCGACACCGATGCCAATCCCGACAACGGCAGTGACTTCTCCGAGGGGGCCAAGAAGTTGATGCCGCTCGGCCGCTACGGGCATGTCAGCGACGTCGCCGCCATCGTGAGCTTTCTGGCGGGTCCGGAATCCGGGTACGTGACCGGTGCCAACTGGAACGTCGACGGCGGGTTCACGGTCTAGTCAGGCCACGTTCCTGCCGTTTTCGATCCGAGGCGTCGGGGTAAGTGACGCGCGTGGGTCAACCCAGCTCCGACGACTCCGGGCCCAGGCCGGATCGCGGAACGCTGCTCGCAAGCGGCGCGCTGTCGGCGGCGAAGTGGTCGGTGGTCATCGTGGCGATCGCCGCTGGTGCGGTGGTACTCGGCTGGGTGGCAGCGAAGCTGTGGGTGATCTTCCTGCCGGTGCTACTGGCGGTCGTGCTCTGTACCGTGCTGTGGCCGCCGGCGCGGGTCCTGATGGACCGTGTCGGTATGCCGCCGGCGGCCGCGGCGCTGACCACGCTCGTGCTGTTCCTGGCGATCGCGTCGGGCCTCATTGCGCTGATCGTTCCTCCGCTGCTGGACCAGATGCCGGCACTGGTCGACCAGGCGACCGCGGGCATCGACAGGCTGCAGGAGTGGATCGCAGGCCCGCCGATCAACTTGCAGCAGCAACAGTTGGACCGCTTCGTCGAATCACTGGTGAACGCGATGCGGGAATCCTCCTCGGCGATCGCGACAGGGGTCGTCAGCGGTGTGAGCACGGTCGGCAGCGTCCTGGTGACCCTGGTCCTGACCGTCGTGCTGTCGTTCTTCGTCCTCAAAGACGGTCGCAAGTTCGTGCCCTGGCTGACCGGGCTCACCGGTCGTCGCGCGGGGCGACACCTCGACGCGGTGCTCACCCGGATGTGGGACAACCTCGGCGGCTTCATCCGCGCACAGGCCGGGGTGGCGTTGATCGACGCGGTGTTCATCGGCGCGGGGCTGCTGATTCTCGGTGTGCCCCTGGCTCCGGCGCTGGCGGTGCTGACCTTCATCGGAGCGTTCGTGCCGTTCGTCGGCGCTTTCGTGGCCGGGGCGCTCGCCGTGCTGATTGCGTTGGTGGCCAACGGTTTTGTCAATGCGTTGCTGGTGCTCGCCGTCATCATCGCGGTGCAGCAGATCGAAGGCAATGTGCTGCAGCCTTTTCTGCAGAGCCGCGTCATGAAGTTGCACGCCGCGGTGATCCTGCTGGCGGTGACCGCCGGCGGTGCGTTGTTCGGGATCGTCGGCGCGTTCCTCGCCGTTCCGACGACCGCGATGCTGGCGGTCATCATCCGCTACCTCAGTGAGCAGATCGACCTGCGGGTGGAGGACGAGGCCGCCGGCGCGGATACCGGAGCCCGTTGAGCACGCCGAGTTCGGCCGCATCGTGCGTGCGATACTCGCGACGTGGTGAGCAAGAAGCCGACGGATTCGACGGTGCGTGAGTTAGCGGCCGTTCAGCTTGCCACCAGCGATCTCGTCGGGGTGGCCCTGCGCAGTGTCGAAGACCTGGAAGTCTCACTGCCACAATTTCGGCTGCTGCGGGTGCTCGACGCCCTCGGTGAGGCGGGAGCCACCCGATGTGCCCAGGTGCTCGGCGTCGGTGGTTCATCGATCACCCGTTTGGTCGATCGGCTCGACGCGTCGGGTCACCTGGTGCGCCGTCCCGACACCGCCAACCGCAGCGCCGTCGTACTCGCCCTCACCGATGAGGGCCGTCGGTTGGTGAGGAAGGTGGAGACACGGCGGCGCCGTGAGCTCAAGAAGGCGTTGGATCGGCTCAGTCCCGACGAGCGAGCCCAGTGCATCGCCGCGTTGGAGCGGCTGCATGACGTGCTGGACGCACCCGAAGATCCGCGGATCCCGTACTGACACATACCCGCATCATCACACGTTCTTGCAACACGCAAGACTTGTCTTGCGCAAGACAATAGCTCAGGTTAATCTTGACGAACTCCAGAATCGAGGATCAGATGCGAAGCGCCGAGGACAAACTCCGCGCCGCCGGCCTCCGAGTGACCCGGCCGCGCCTAGCGGTGCTCGCCGAACTGGCGAACAACCCGCACGCCGACGTCGAGACGATCACCGTCGGCGTCCGGCAGCGGCTGGGCAAGGTGTCGACCCAGGCGATCTACGACGTGGTACATGCCCTGACCAAGGTGGGGATATTGCGGCGGGTGGAGCCGGCGGGCTCGCGGACGCTCTTCGAGGTCGAGACCGGCGACAACCATCACCACCTGGTTTGCCGAAGCTGCGCAGCGATCGTCGACATCGCCTGCGCAACAGGCGAAGTGCCGTGTCTGCAGGCCAGCGACGACCAGAGCTTCTGCATCGACGAGGCCGAGGTGACCTTCTGGGGCCGGTGCCCGGAATGCCGAACTGTTTCAACTGAAACCGCCAATTGAATGGAGCATTGCAGATGAACGCGCAAACACTCGAACGCACCGCTGTCCGGGGCCCGCAGAAGCTTGGGCCGCTGACGCCGCTGGTCGGCGAGTGGGAGGGCGACGCCGGTGTCGATCTGAGCTACCACAACCACGACGACGAAACCGGCGAGACAACCTATTTCGAGCGGGCCGTTTTCAAGCCCATCCCGGTTCAGGAGAACGGCCAACAGGTGCTCTGGGGCCTCAACTACTCGATGACGGCCTGGCGCCACGGGGAAGAGGCCATGGACCCCTTCCACGACGAGATCGGCTTCCTGCTCTGGGACAAGGCCAACGGTCAGGTGATTCGCAATGTGGTCTTCGGCCGGGGCATCGCAATCCTGGCCGGCGGCGACGCCGCCGTCGGCGACCGCATGCTGCATTTCAACGCCACACCCGGTGACCCCTGCTACGGCATCCTGCAGAACCGCTATCTACTCGATCGCGCCGAGATCACCGGCTTCACCAGCAGTTTCACGTTCGACGACGACGACACGTTCAGCTACACCTCGGATCTGGTGCTGCGACTTGCCGCCATCGGCGGGGAGATGCACCACACCGACCGAAACACCCTGCGCCGGGTCAAGCGCTACCACCCGGGTAGCGAAATGCGGATCACGGCCTAGACCCACCGCTGGCGCCACCGGGCTAGAGTCCGGGGCATGTTGGCAGCTCAATTGTGGACGGAAAACGACGACGTGGTGGCCGAGGTGCTGGCCAACCCGTTCGTGCGCGGTATCGGCGACGGCTCGCTGGACCGCAACCTGTTCGCCGGCTACATCGCCCAGGACGCGTTCTTTCTCGAATCCTTCGCCCGCGCTTACGGTTTGGCCCTCGCTCGCAGTTCGGACACGGCTACGCTGCTGACGTTCGCCGATCTGCTCGCCGGCGTGCGTGAGGAACTCGGGTTGCACGCGTCCTATGCGGCGTCCTGGGGTATCGAGATGGCCGGTGTCGAGCCTGCCCCGGCGACGCTGGCCTACACCGAGTTCCTCCTGGCCACCGCGGCCACCAGTGATATCGGCGTGGTGTGCGCGGCGATGACCCCGTGCATGCGGCTCTACGCCCACATCGGCACCACGCTGGACGCCGGCACCGCCGGGCCGTACGCGCAGTGGGTGCAGACCTACGCCGATCCCGACTTCGAGGAGGTGGCGGCGCTGCTGGAGCGGCTGCTCGACCAGCACGCGAACGACGTCGATGCCGCGCGCGTGGCTTACCGGCGGGCGATGCGGCTGGAGTTGGCGTTCTTCGACGCGGCGCTCAAGCCGGGATCCTGAGGTCGCGACGTCAGCCATCGCCGCACGATATCGCCGTCGTCGGCCTCGACGGAGCGCAGCTCGGTGAGCGTCGGGTGCCCGGCGTCCAGCAGCGCGCTGTCGGTGTCCTCCTCCGGCTTATCGGACACCTCGACCTCCGCGAGGCGCACGTCCCCGCCACGGACCTCCTCGACCCGGGTCTGCACCGCGCCGCCGCGCGCCAGCCGCGCATAACGGATCGCGCCCACCAGGTCAGCGGGTCGATCGGGGACGTTCAGCGACAGCACCGTACCGTCGGGCGCGTCGAGCAACAGATCGAGCACCGGTGCCAGCAGGCCGGCGGCGGTGTCCCAGTGCCGCTCACCGGTCGGGTGCAGCGCGACGTCCAGCGACACCGCCAGCGCGCGGGTGTCGCTGATCTTCGCGGTGAGCGCCGCGCCGACGGTGCCGGAGTGCAGGATGGCCCGTCCGACGTTGGCGCCGTGGTTGATTCCGGACAGCACCAGCTCCGGGCGCGGGTCGAACCAGCCGTTGAGCGCTGCGGCGACGATATGCCCGGGCTGGGCGTGCACCGCCCATGCCTCGACGCCGTCGAAACGGGGCAGCTCACGCGGTTCGACAACCGTGCGGTCGTCGCGGCGCACCGCCGTCAGCGCCGCGCTCGCACCGCTGGCCTGCTCGGCCGGCGCGGCCACGATCACCTCAAGGCCCGCCTTCTGGGCTGCCCCCACCAGCGCGTGCAGACCGGGGGAGTCGATCCCGTCGTCGTTGGTCACCAGGGCGCGTGGCACGTGTCGTACTCCTTTACTTCCACGGCCGCAGCGCGACCCGTTCGGCAAGCGTTTCGACGGCCTGCCCGCCGCCCGTGCCCAGCCCGTGGCGCACGACGTTGAGCGCCCCGCAGGCCGCACCGATCTGCAACGCCCGGCGCAGCGGGCGACCGCTCGCCAGCGCGGCAACGATGCCCGCGGTCATCGAGTCCCCCGCGCCCGCGGAATCGGCCGGCTCCAACGTCGGCATCACGACCTCGACGACGTCGTCGTCATCGAGCAGGGCCAGGGCCGGAGCGTCGCCGGATCGCGACACGACGACGGCGCACGCGCCTTCGTCGCGCATCGCGCGCATGGCATTGACCAGGTCGGCAGGCTTGTCGGACTTGGCCCGGCCGTCCTCGAGCAGCTCCTCGTGGCTGACCTTGACGAGGTCCGGTTCGCCGGCCAGCACCGCCTCGAGCCGCTCGCCGGCGAGGTCGGCGGCCACCTTGCAGCCGTTGGCGCTCAGATCGGTGGACAGGCGCCGGTAGAGGTCGGCGGGCACCACCCGGTCGCCCTGTGGTCCGGACAACAGGACCCGGCCGTGGGTCAGGCCCTCGGTCAGGGTGAGCTCGTAGAGCGAGTCGAGCTCGTGTCGGTCAAGGGGGCTGCCGGCCGCTTCGGCGATGACTTCCCTTTTGCCCGTACGCCGGTCGTGCACATACGCTCCGTTGCGCGCGCTGACCGGCACCGTCTGCACCGTGATGTCGCGCATGGGCAGCAGGTGGCTGAGCACGTCGCCGGTCTCCCCGCCGAGGGCCGAACACAGCACCACCGGAACGCCCAGCGAGGACATCATCCGCGACTGCCACACCCCCTGGCCCCCGGCGTGGACGTGGATGTCGGCTTCCCCGGAGCGGTCCTCGATGGTCACGGTGAGAACAGGAAGGGGCGCGAAGATGACCACCGCGTCCCGGCTGCCCGCTCCGGCGGCGTTGTCGTCGGGTTCATCCCCGCGGGACTCCGTGTCCGTCACGGGTGACGGGGTACCCCGTCCGGGGCGGTCGCACTCGGCGATCGCGCGAAGGAGCCCGTTGATGCCCTGACCTCAGGGCATGTTCGTGTCACGATCGGCGATCGGAGTCCAATACTGGCGTGCCGATGCCGCCGTTATCCCGCATGGATTCCAGGCTGAGGATGACGTCGTCGTCTCCGGTGTCGCGGCGCGCCTGTTCGTAGCGGGCCAGCACAAACGGGGCCATCAGAGGCACAGTCAGACATAGTTGACCTCGTTTTGGCGCGAATACGTCACCTTCTTCGATGAGAGCCTGGCGTATCCAGGAAAGTTCCTGGCTGGTCCGGCCGAGGATGCGCGCGAGCTGTGCGGTGGTGGCGCGACCCCCGCACAGGGCGAGGGCGGCAAGGAACTCCATTTGCCGGTCCGGCATGCGATCCCAGCGGGGACCGAGGCTGCGTTGCTCCAAGTGAGCAGCCGCTCTTGGCAATGCCATTTCGACGTCGTCGAGTGTGACGATGCTGGGCCCGGGCGCGACTGTCCACGTCGCGTGGGCGAAGAGCTGCAGGTGCGCCGGATAGCCGTTGCTGGCCGTCACGATGCGTTCGACCGCCTCGGGTTGCCAGCTGATGCCGACGCGACGCGCGGGTTCCACGATGGCGTACGCGGCGTCCTCGGCCTTGAGGGTGAGCGGTAGCGGCTCCAACATGAACAGGCGGTCCGGGTGGGTGACGCCGGCCTTTCGAAGCGCCTCCGGCGTGTGCGGGAGCCCGGTCCCGGTGAAGACGACAGCGGCTTCGGGGTGATCGACGTTGAGCCGGTGCAGTGTGGCTGCGAGCAGTGCCAGATCGGCGGGCGAGGCAACCTGCAGCTCGTCCAGTGTGATGAGCAGCCCGCCATTGGGCCGGTCCTTGCGGACTTCGGCGGCGACGGTCAGTAATGCCTCCGCCAGCGTGCCGGCATCGGTAGGCGGCAATCGGCCTTCTTCTGGCGAACGGGTGGTGAACCCGGCAGTGAAACCTGCCGCGCCAACGTTGACGCCGGCAAGCCGATCGAACGCCTTCTTTGCCCGCTGCCAGGGACCGGCGCCAGCTTGCAGCTTGCCGGTTGCCCTATGCAGGAGCGAATCGACGAGCCCTGCCTGCCCGGCGACGGCCTGAAGGTTCACGACTTCGTAGCCGGTGCTGGAGGCCAGCGTGCCATAGGCCGTCACAGTGACGGTCTTGCCGACGCCCCGGGGACCGGCCAAGATGATGTCCTGCGCTCGGACACGGCCCTGGACCGACACATCGTTGAGCATGAGCTCGAAGTCCTGCAGCAAGGCGTCGCGTCCGGCCAGAACACGGGGGGAATGGCCGGCTCCCGGCGTGTAGACGCTGCCCTCCATGAGCGACGATCACCTAGATTCACCTATAGATTGGTTCCTGTATAGGTGAGTATAGGCGCAGACCGGGACCGGCTCGACAGATCCCGCGCAGTTCGGCTGCGGCATGATGCCACGGTGACCTACCGTTCGCCGTCGTTGGCCGAGATCATCGCCACCCTCGAGGTGGAGCGCCGCGAGGACCACCTGTTTCTCGCCACCCAACTCGACAACCCCGCGCACCACATCGTCGGCGGCCATATCGCGGGCCAGGCGTTGATGGCGGCCAGCCGGACCGCGCCCGGGCGCGTTCCGCACAGCGTGCACGTCTACTACGTACGCGCGGGCGATGCCCGCCACCCCGTCGAACTGCGCGTGGATCCCGCGCGTGACGGCGGCACCCTGTCCACGCGGCAGGTGACCGCCACGCAGGACGGCCACATCCTGCTCGAAGCATTGGTCTCGCTGAGCGAACCGGTCAACTCGCTGGACTACCAGGTACCGATGCCGGCGGTAAGCGACCCGGATCGACTGGCTCCGGTGCAGGAGCAGTTGTCAAGCTACGCAGACGAATTCAGTGGCCACTGGGTGCGCCCGCAGCCGTTCGAGCTGCGCTACGTCGACGCGCCGCCGCGCCTTGCGCTCGAGTTGCCCGAACCGTCTCCGCGGCTGCGCATGTGGTGGCGCCCCGCCGAACCTGTTCCCGTCGACGAGATTCTGCACAGTTGCCTGCTGACGTATCTGTCGGGCACCACGATGCTCGAGGCTGCCCTCGTGATGCGGCGCGCCACCCCGATCGGCACGTTCAACGCGCTGATCGACCACGCGCTGTGGTTTCACCGGCCGGTGGACTTGTCGGATTGGGTGCTTTCGGACCAGTTCTCGGCCAGCGGTATTGCCGGTCGTGGTCTGACCACGTCCACGATGTACAACCGGGCGGGTCAACTCGTGTGCATTGCAACCCAGGAGCTCTATTTCGGCCGAGATCAGCGATTTGTGGAGCGTTAGCCGCGGCTGGCGCGGGTGCGGCACCACAAATCGCTGCATTGCAACTAATCCTCTGCGTCGGGCAGTCCCTCAGGCGGCGGAGTCGAATATGCGGGGTTCGCATGCGGAACGTCCGTTCCGGACGAATCCTGCTGCCCTTCGGTGTCGTTCGAGTCTGGTGACGTCATGGGTCCCCTTCAGCATCGGGTATCGATGCACAGGAATACCCGCATCCGTCACCGCGAATCACCCGCACCCCATGGCCGGACGGCGTGCCCGAGTCGCGCCGGTGCATTACCGTTTCACCAGTCCGATGTCTGATGCGATTGCGGCGGTGTGATGACGACTCTCGACAACCTTCTCGGCGATGCCAGCAGCTTCATCTGGGGTCCGTGGCTGTTGATCCCGCTCCTGCTGCTGACCGGCCTGTATCTCACGGTGCTGTTGCGCGGGATCCAGGTGCGCCGGTTCCGGTTGGCGTTCTGGCTGGCGTTCGTCAAGCGTAAGGACCTAGGCGCCGAAGGCGACATCTCGCACTACCAGGCGCTGTCGACCGCCCTGGCCGCCACCGTCGGCGTCGGCAACATCGCCGGCGTCGCAACCGCGATCGCGCTCGGCGGACCCGGGGCGGTGTTCTGGATGTGGTTCACCGGCATGGTCGGTATGGCGACCAAGTACAGCGAAGCTTTTCTCGGCGTGAAGTTCCGCCGCACCGACGCCGCCGGTGAGCAGTCCGGCGGTCCGATGCACTACCTGCGGCGCGGCATCAAGGGGCCGCTGGGCATCTTCCTCGGCGGGTTCTTCGCGGTCGCAGGGGCGCTGGCCGCGTTCGGCATCGGCAACATGACCCAGGCCAACACCGTCGCGGCCAACGTCAACGAAGAGTGGGGTGTGGCCGCACCGATCACCGGCGCGGTCATCGTGGTGCTGGCGGCCGCGGTCATCCTCGGTGGCATCAAGAGCATCGGCCGAGTGACCAGCCTGTTCGTCCCGGTGATGATCGTCATCTACATCCTCGGGGCGGCAGCCTTGCTCGCCTTCAACATCGGCGAGGTGCCTGGCGCCTTGGGGCTGATCTTCACCGACGCGTTCACGGGCACCTCGGCCACCGGAGGTTTCGCGGGAGCCGCCGTCGCAGCGGCGATTCGGTATGGCGTCGCGCGTGGCATCTTCTCCAACGAGTCCGGGCTGGGGACCGGAGGCATCGCCGCGGCGGCGGCACGGACCACCCATCCGGTCCGGCAAGCGCTCGTGTCAATGACGCAGACTTTCATCGACACGCTGGTGGTGGTGAGCTTCACCGCGCTGACGATCATCGTCACCGGCGTGTGGAAGGAAGCGGGCGCCGACGAGGCCGCCAGTTTCACCGCGCGCGCATTCGCCGAAGGTCTACCCGGCACCTGGGGGAGCATCATCGTCACGCTCAGCGTGATCTTCTTCGCGTTCTCGACCCTGCTCGGCTGGTCCTACTACGGCGAGCGGTGCGTGGAGTACCTGTTCGGACGCAAGGCGGTGGTCCCATACCGGATCCTGTTCATCATCGTGATCTACATCGGCGCAACCACGGCTCTGCAGACGGTGTGGACCTTCTCCGACGTCATGAACGGTCTGATGGCGCTGCCCAACCTGATCGGCTTGGTCATCCTGTCGCCTTTGGTCTACCGCGAGACCCGGGCCTACTTCAGGGGCGAGGAGCATGCGGAGGACATGCGCACGCGTAGCGGGGTGTGAGGAGAGGACGACAATGACCGAACCGCAGCTGGACTGGGACGAGGTCTATCGGCAGAACACCTTGCCGCCGTGGAGTATCGGCGCGCCCCAGCCCGAACTGGCGGCGCTGATCGAACAGGGCAAGGTGCGCAGCGAGGTTCTGGATGCCGGCTGCGGACACGCGGAACTGTCACTGGCGTTGGCGGCACAGGGCTATCGGGTCGTCGGCCTGGACGCGAGCCCGACCGCTGTCGCCGCCGCCACGGCGGCGGCAACCGAGCGGGGGCTGACCTCAGCCACGTTCGCCCAAGCCGACATCACCGACTTTGGTGGCTACGACGGCCGGTTCAACACCGTGCTGGACAGCGGGTGCCTGCATACGTTGCCGGTCGAGAGCAGGCAGGGTTATGTCGAGGCGATTCATCGGGCGGCCGCGCCCGGCGCCGCGTTGTTCGTCCTGGCCTTCGCCGTTCGACCTTTCGGCCACGACGGGCCCGGGCCCAACGGTTTTACTGCCGATGAACTGCGCGACACCCTCGCGACCCGCTGGATCGTCGACGAGGTGCGACCGGCGACGTTGTACGGCAACGACATACCAATGTGTGACGACACCGTTGAGATGTCCAACGTGAAACGCAGCCCCGACGGCATGCTGATGATGCCCGGGTTCTTGCTCAGCGCGCACAAGGATGTTTGCTGAAGTAACCGCGGGCGAACGCATCGGCGCCTATCATCGAGGTCTGGCGACTGGAATCTGACACTAGCGATGGTGGCTCACATGTTTCCGTTGATGCATCTTGGGATGGCGACCGCGGCCCTCGCAGTACTTTTTGCCGCTCCCGCCGGCGCGACAGAAGACGAATACCTGGAAGGCTTGCAGGAACGCTATACGTACCTGCAAGCCGATCCGCTGCTCTCGCTGGGCCACCGGGCGTGCGCGGCCACCAACTCCGGTGTGCTGGCACCCGACGTCGTCATCATGATTCGGGAGGACCTGGGTGTGGCGACCGGCGTAGCGATGGACATCCTGAGCGCCGCGCAACGAAACCTGTGCTGATCGCTTCGTCTCAACGGAAGCGGATGTTCATCGTCGCCAGGCCGAAGATCTTCTTTCCGGCCGACTTCGCCGCGACCACGACGACTCCGGAGCGGGTCTGCGGGTCCAGCGATTTGATCCGTCCGCTGAACTCGATGTCGGCGCCCTCTTTGGCCGATACGATCGCCGGCGCCGAAAGTCGCACCGCGTAACGCGTGACCGCCCCCGGATCTCCGGACCAGGCGGAGACGAACCCGGCACCCAACCCCATCGTGAGCATGCCGTGGGCGATCACATCGGGCAGCCCGGCCAGCTTGGCGATCTCCTCGTCCCAGTGAATCGGGTTGGCGTCACCGGCCACCCCGGCGTAGTTCACCAGATCGCCGCGGGAGAGCCGGGTGTGGCGCACCGGCAGTTCGTCCCCGACGTTCACCTCATCGAAGGACGGTGTGCCCGGCGTGCGGGTCATGCCCGCTTCGGCGATCCGGATCTCGCCCTCGGGGCGCACCGTCTTGTGGTACGCCGAATCCAGCGTGCTGACGCCGGAGAAGTCCACGTCGTGCATCATCGCCTTCTGCACCGCCGTCTTGACCTCCGGGTTGAGATCCTCGGCGGTGACGCCGACGACGGTGGTGTGCAGCGTGTGCACCCGCTCGCCCGCGGTGTCGGTGAAGGTGTTGGTCACGGTGATCATGTCCCGGCCTGCGATCCGGCGCACCGAGGTCAGCTCGACGTCGACCTTCAATTCGTCACCGGCCACGATCGGGCGGTGCTGCTCGAAGACCTCCTCGGTCTGCAGGTAGGTGTCGTAGCCGACGACCACCTGCTCGAACATGTGGCGGTTGCAGGACATCCCGGGCGCCGAGGTGAACGTCAGCGGTGCCACCAGCCCCGAATAGCCCAGCTCAGCGGCGGCGGCGACGTCCCAGTGCGCGGGGTGATAGTCCTGCACCGCGCGGGCGTACTCGCGCACCTTCTCCCGGCCGACCAGATAGGTGCCGTCCATCTGGTAGTAGTGGCCGATCCTGGCTTCGAGCGCCGACGATTCTGCTGCTGTGGTCATGAAATTGCTCAACTCTTCTATCGGCTGGTTCGCGGTGGCCGACCAAAGCACCCTAACGCCCGGTGTCGCGGTGGCCCGGTTGCGCCGTGGGCGCTTCGAAGTCACCGACTACGGGTATTCGCGATTGCCGCGTCATCCGAGCGGGAGGATCACCCGTGAGCAAAACCAGCCAGCGTGAGCTAGGTGAGTCGGACAGTCCCATCGAGGACGAGTTGGAGGGCGCGTTCCAGCGGATGCTGGGGGAAGGCACGCAACGTTTGCATCGCAGCTGGCGCGAAGTGCTGGTCACCGGCTTCTTCGGGGGCACCGAGGTGGCCGTCGGCATCCTCGCCTATCTGTCGGTGTTGGCCGCAACGGACAACCACCTGCTCGCCGGAATTGCCTTCTCGATCGGCTTCCTGGCACTGCTGCTCGGCCGCAGCGAGCTGTTCACCGAGGGCTTTCTGGTGCCGGTCACCACGGTCGCCGCCAAGCGCGCCAGCGTCCGGCAGCTGCTCAAGCTGTGGGGCGGCACGCTGATCGCCAACCTCGCCGGGGGCTGGGTGATCATGTGGCTGATCATGACCGCGTACCCGAAATTGCATGCGCAGACGATCGAGTCGGCTACCCACTTCGCCACCGCCCCGCTGTCAGCCGAGACGGCGGCGCTGTCGTTGCTCGGCGGAATGGTCATCACGTTGATGACGCGCATGCAGCACGGCACCGATTCGACGTTCGGCAAGATCGCCGCGGCCGTCGCGGGAGGGTTTCTGCTCGCCGGACTGCAACTGTTTCATTCGATCCTGGATTCGCTGCTGATCTTCGGAGCGCTGATCACGGGTCATGCGCCGTTCGGCCACCTCGATTGGCTCAAATGGTTCGGCTACACGGCCATCGGCAACGTCATCGGCGGATTACTGCTCGTCACGCTGCTGCGCGCGTTGCGCAGCAAGGACCGCCTGCAGGACGAGCGGGACGAAGCCGAGGCGTCCTGAGTGGCTTTGACCTGGTCTTATGCGGCATCTGGTTAACTCGTGGGAGGTTCAAGATCACGCCGACGAGAAGGGACATCGACTTGGCTGCCATCCGCACCCCATTGATCGCGACGTTCGCAGGGTTGGCCACCGCCGGCCTGTTGTTCGGCGCCGGCACCGCCGTCGCAGAACCCCACGACAAGCTGCTCAACACCACCTGCAGCTTCCCGCAGTTCCAGGCGGCCGCCCAGCAGCACGCCCCCGACCTCGCCGCCAACCCGGAAAAGATGGGCAAGTTCGAGCGGATCCTCAACCTGTCCGTCGAGGAGCGCCACGCGAAGATGGAAGAGAAGCGGGCGAACAAGCCGGAGATCAGCCCCGAGAAGCGCGCCAAATGGGACGAATGGAAGAACTCCCCGGAGGGCCAGGCGAAGATCGCCACCATGAGGACCGTGCTGGACACCTGCAACCAGTTCTGATCGTCACGGTGCCGGGCTGGCCGTATTCAGCGCGGGTGCGGCCGCACCGGTGAGCCGTCGCAGCGGGCAGATCTGCAGGCGGGTACAGGCCAGCGTCGCGATCCCGGCGAGCGCGGTGAGCGCCGCGGCCGCTAGTCCGACGCTCGGGTGGATCTCCTGGCCCAGGATGACCGAGGACATCGCGAGCACGAACCAGCCGAAGGCTTTTCGGAGCACGTCGGGGTTGACCATTGCGGTCAGTCGGGCGCCGATGAGCGAACCCGCCACGGCCGCCGCAGTCACCGCAAATGCGACACTCCAGTCGATCTGCACGCTGGACAGGTAGCCGCCCAGACCCGCGAACGACTTCATCGCGATCACGACCAGCGAGGTGCCCACGGCCACCGGCATCGGCAAACCACCGAGCAGGGCCAGGGCGGGCACCACGAGGAATCCGCCGCCGGCGCCGACCAGACCGGTGACCAGGCCCACCACCAGACCTTCGGCCAAGATCTTGGGTACCGGCAGGCGGCGGTCACCGGTGCCGGGCCCGAGGTTCTTCCGGCCGCGTAGCATGGCGACCGCCGTGGCGACCATCATCACCGCGAACCCGATGAGCAAGACGGTGCCCGAGATGTAGCGGGCCAGCAGCCCGCCCGCGTAGGCGCCGGCCATGCCCGCCCCGCCGAAGATCAGGCCGGTGCGCCATTGCACCCGCCCGGCCCGTGCGTGCGAGATCGCACCGATCACGCTCGTGACGCCCACGACCAGAAGCGAGGTGGCGATCGCCTGTTTGGCGTCCATCCCGGCCACGTAGGCCAGCAGCGGAACGGTCAGGATTGAGCCTCCGCCGCCGAGCAACCCCAGCGCGACGCCGACGAAGACGGCCAGGCCGACTGCCAGTCCAATCATGACCGGCCACCCTGCTTTTCGTCCGCAGCGCGCTTGTCGACGAGCTGGGCCACGATCGTTTGAGCGTCGCAGGAGGCCCCGCGGTTGTAGGGCAGCTTCGAAAGCAGCATGCCCATCGCGCAGGTGTTGGACAGCGCCGCGAAGGTGAGGCCGCCGCCGATGGCGCCGGCCAGCCACTTGAGCCTCGGCACGGCGACGCTGCCCAGGATGCTGGAGACCACGAGGCCGCCCGCGACCAGACGGACCTGTCGTTCAAGATCCCAACGTTCGGCGCCGCGGTTGACCACGAATCCCTTGGCTTCCCAGGCGGTGATGCCGCCGGCGAGGATGTGCACGTTGGTCAGCCCCGCGTCGCGCAGGGTCTGCTCCGCCTGGGCGGCGCGCTGACCCGAGCGGCAGACCAGGACGACGTCTTGGTCCAGGTGCCGGCTGATCTCGTCGCGATGTTCGCGCAGCAGGTCCAGCGGCACGTTGTAGGCCCCGGCGATATGGGCGGTCTCGAACTCGCCCGGGGTGCGGACATCGAGCACCCGCGGAGGGGCGTCCGATGCCAGCAGCTGGCTGAGGTCCTGGCAGTCGATGGTCATTGGTGCGGTCATGTTTGGCGTCCTTTCGATGGCGGGGCCCGTTGCGGAAATACCACCGGGGGTATCCTGAACGCCATCGTACACATACCCCACGGGGTATCAGCAAGCGGGAATACATATACCCCGTAGGGTACTTGACATACCCACAGGGGTATCGGCAGTCTGATGGTCAGACGGCCCGGAGCACCGAAATGAAAGGACCGCCGCCATGAAGTTCATCCAGTACTACTTGGACTGCCTGTCGCACGCGTCGTACCTGATCGCCGACGAAACCACCGGCCGCGCGGTGGTTGTCGATCCCCAGCGCGACGTGGCCGAGTACCTCTCCGATGCGAAGAAGTGCGGGTACACCATCGAGCTCGTCATCGAAACGCACTTCCACGCCGACTTCCTGTCCGGCCATCTGGAGCTTGCCAAGGCCGCCGGCGCCAAGATCGTGTACTCCTCGGTCGCCGAGACCGAGTTCGAGTCGATGGGCGTGGCCGACGGCGAGCGCTACTCGCTGGGTGAGGTGACGCTGGAGTTCCGGCATACCCCCGGCCACACGCCCGAGTCGCTGAGCATCGTCGTCTACGAACATCCCGACGACGAGGTGCCTTACGGGGTGCTGACCGGGGACGCGCTGTTCATCGGCGACGTGGGCCGCCCGGACCTGTTGGCCTCGATCGGTTTCACCCGAGAGGAGTTGGCAGACAAGCTCTATGACTCGCTGCACAACAAGCTGATGACCCTGCCCGACGCCACCCGGGTGTATCCCGCCCACGGCGCGGGTTCGGCCTGCGGCAAGAACCTGTCTACCGATCTGTGGTCGACGATCGGCGAGCAGAAGGAGACGAACTACGCGCTGCGGGCTCCCGACAAGGAAACCTTCATGGCGTTGGTCACCGAAGGGCAGCCGCCGGCACCGAGCTACTTCGTCTATGACGCGATCCTCAACCGCAAGGACCGGGATCTGTTGGACGAGACCAAGATGCCGTCGGCGATGAGCTACGAGCAGGTGCGCGAGGCGATGAATGCGGGCGCGCTGCTGGTGGATGGGCGTGGACCGGAAGAGTTCGCGCTGGGGCACCTGCGCGGCGCGATCAACGTCGGGCTCGAAGGCCGCTACGCCGAATACGCGGGATCGGTGGTGCCCACCGACGTCGACATCGTGTTGTTCACCGAACCCGGCCACGAACTAGAAGCCAAGACCCGGTTGGCGCGGATCGGCTTCGACCGGGTGATCGGCTACCTGGACCGCCCGTTCGAGGCGATGTTCAACCACCAGGACGACGTGCAGATGGCCTCCCGGCTGACGGCCAGGGCGTTCGACGAGCGCGCGGCCCAGCTGGCCAACCTGCAGATCGTCGACGTTCGCAATCCGGGTGAGGCCGCCGCGGGGACGATCCCGAATGCGGTCGAGATCCCGGTGGGGCAGCTACCGGCCCGCCTCGGCGAGCTGGATCCGGCCAAGCCGACCGTCGTCTACTGTGCGGGCGGCTACCGGTCATCGGTGGCAGCAAGCCTGTTGCGGCACAACGGGTTCCCTGACGTCAGCGACATCCTGGGCGGGTTCGGCGCCTGGGCGGAATCCCGGCAGAACGCCTGAGCCGACGAACCTGAGAGGAACAGAACGCATGGTTACCGCGAAGCACCAGATCGTGATCGTCGGCGGCGGCACCGCCGGAATCTCGGTGGCCGCGCGCCTGCTTCGGCGCGGCCACTCCGACGTCGCCGTCATCGAACCGTCCGACACGCACTACTACCAACCACTGTGGACGCTGGTCGGCGGCGGGCAGGCAAAGGCGTCGGCCACGGCACGGCCCGAGGCCTCCGTCATGCCCCGGAAAGCGACCTGGATCAAGAACACGGCAGCGGCAGTGGACCCCGACAACAACACGGTCAGCTGTGCTGACGGCGCGATCTATGAGTACGACGTGCTCGTGGTCAGTCCCGGCATCCAGCTGGACTGGGACCACACCGAGGGGTTGGCGGACGCGCTCGGCTCCAACGGGGTGTCGTCGAACTACCGCTTCGACCTGGCCCCACGTACCTGGGAGTTCATCAGGAACCTACGTTCGGGCACAGCGGTATTCACGATGCCATCGGGACCGATCAAATGCGCCGGAGCACCGCAGAAGATCGCCTATCTGGCCAGCGACTACTGGCGGTCCCAGGGCGTGCTCTCCGACATCGACGTGCACCTGGTGGTGCCGACACCGCGGCTGTTCGGAATTCCGGCGATCGCCGACAATCTCGATGCGATTGCGGCCGACTACGGAATCACCGTGCACACCAACGCAGAAGTGACCTCCGTCGACGCCGCAGCGCACAAAGTAGGCGTGACGGCGACGGGCGGCGGGGGAGCCGACACCATGCTGCCCTACGACGTGTTGCACGCCGTACCGCGTCAGTCGGCGCCGGACTGGATCAAGTCCAGTCCGCTGTCGACCGGTGCCGCAGGCGGTTACGTCGAAATCGACAAGCACACCATGCAACACGTGCGTTACCCCAACGTGTTCAGCCTCGGAGACGCAGGATCCTCACCGAACTCAAAAACCGGTGCCGCAATCCGCAAACAGGCCCCGGTCGTCGTCGACAACGTCGAGGCGTTCCTGGCGGGACGACCACTGAACGCCTCATACAACGGTTACGGGTCATGTCCGATCGTCACGTCCTCGCACGCGATGCTGCTCGCGGAGTTCGACTACGACCTGAACATCACCCCCTCGTTCCCGCTGCTCGACCCCACCAAACCCCACCGAAGTTACTGGTATCTCAAGAAATACGGGCTGCCGTTCATGTACTGGAATCTGATGCTCAAGGGCCTCGCGTAGAAGTTGGTACCTCCGGAAACAACGAAAGGAAACGATCATGGCAACCAAGAACCTGACCTACGACGACTTCGAGTCCACCATCGTCGAGAATCCGATTGTGCTGGTGGACTTCTGGGCGTCGTGGTGCGGCCCGTGCCGCGCTTTCGCCCCGGTCTTCGAGCGCTCCTCAGCGGCGCACCCGGACGTCGTGCACGCCAAGGTCGACACGCAAGCCGAGCTCGACCTGGCCGCCACGCTGGAGATCCGATCGATCCCGACGGTCATGGCGTTTCGCGACGGTGTGCTGGTGTACAGCCAGCCGGGAGCGATGCATCCGGCGGCGCTCGAGGACCTGATCACCCGGGTGAAGACGCTCGACATGGCGGAGGTCCGCGCCAAGATCGCCGCGCGGAAGGCGGCGTCGCTGGGTTAGGTCCAGCCGGTTACGTCGTCGGCGGCCCCGGGGTGTCCGAACTTACTTGACCGTCAAGCCTGCGTTACCGGCATTTTCGAAGTCGTCGTCGATGAGTACGACATCTCGGCCGGCGCGGGCGAGGAACGACGCCGCGATTGAGGACCGGTAGCCGGACGCGCAATGCACCCACACCCTAGACGCAGGGACATCATCGAGTCGTGCCGGAAGTTCATGCAGCGGAATGTTCATAGCGCCCGAGACACGCTCCTCCTCGTACTCGTGGCGCTGGCGCACGTCGAGCACCGTCACCGCCTCCGTCCCAAGTTCGGCCAGCGCGTCGAAGTCCGCGACCGGATACGAGCCGACCGGGGTGCCGTCACTCAGCGCATCGATGTCTCCGGTGGCTGCTCCCGTCAACCGGTCGACTCCGATCCGTACCAGCTCGCGCTTGGCGTCGCTGATTTGCTCGGGAGATTCGCCGATCAGCGTCACCGGGGCACCCCATTGGTAGAGCCAGCCGAAGTAGCTGACGAACGAGCCCGACAGTTCAAAACCCAACGATCCCTGCAGATGCCCGGCCGCGAAGGCTGTTCGGTTGCGAAGATCGACCACCCACTCACCCGCCTCGAGACGACGCCGAAGTTCCTGGGGGTCGATCGGTTCGGGCGGCGTCAGGTCGACGGGCGCCGGCCCCGCACTGTTGATGACGCCCATGTGCGCGTAGTACGCGGGGTAGGCGGAGAGCCCGGCCAGCAGTTCATCGACGAAGCTCTGCTCGTCCTGTGTGAGTGCCGGGTTGGTGTGCCGTTGTTCGCCGATGGTCGATTCGTCACCGGAAGCCGGTGTGGCCGAACAAAAGCTGCCGAAACCGTGGGTTGGGTAGATCGGCGTCTCGGCGGGCAGCCGCTCGGCGAGCCTGCGTACGGAGTGAAATTGCGCGTGGGTGAGCTCGCGGGTGGAGTCGGCGCCGATCAGGTCGGTGCGTCCGGTGGTACCGAACAACATTGACCCCCCGGTGAAGACCCCGTGGGTAGCGCCGGCGTCGTCGCGGAGCACATAACTGATGTGATGATGGGTGTGTCCGGGAGTGTGCATCGCCTCCAATCGGATGGGGCCCGCGTCGACGATGTCGCCGTCGGTGACGGGACGACGGGGATAGTTCACGTCGTCGCCCGCCGGCACCACGTACTCGGCACCGACGGTGCGCGACAACTCGAGCCCCCCGGTCACATAGTCATTGTGCAGGTGCGTTTCCAAGACATGGGTGATACGGGCCTTGCGTTCGTCGGCGAGGGTGAGCACCCGGTCGATGTCGCGCTGCGGATCGATCGCCACGGCGACACCACCGTGGCTGATCAGATAGCTACGGTCTCCGAGGCCGGAGGTTTCGATGATCGAGACGTCCATGAAATTTTCCCTTTCTGCGGTCAACGTAAGAAGATCGTGTCGACGAGCACGAATGCGGCGACGACGAAGACGAGGTACGCGAACCAGCGCTGCAGGCGGTCGGTGTCGACCTTGGTGCCGAAGTATCCGGTGACCAGCGAGGCAACCATCGCGGCGGCGACGAAGACCCCCGCGACCGACCAGTCGACGCTGAGGCCCTCGAGATGGGAGAAGATCCCGGCTACCGAGTTGGCGACGATGATCAGCAGCGACGTGCCGATCGCCGTCGACATTTCGACGCCGAGAACGACCACGAGCGCCGGGATGATGAGGAAGCCGCCACCGACACCGAACAATCCGGTCAGCACGCCGACCAGAAGGCCCGCCCCGATCGACCGTGGTAGACAACGGCGCCAGTTGACCTGTCCCGCTCGGACTTCACATGCGGTGCCGGTATTGCCCTGGTCGGCCAACATGCGGATGCCGGCAACCACCATCACCGCCGCGAAACCGATCAGCAGTGCCGGTTCGGGCAGGTGCCTGCTGATTGCGCTGCCGAGAACGGTCGCGGGAACACCTGCCGCGGCGAAGATGCCGGCCATCCGCCACCGAACCTGTCTGGCACGGATTTTCGGGAGCACACCCACGGCAGATGCGGTGGCGACGACGACCAGCGAGATCGGGATGGCCTGTTCGATGCCGAGATTCATCCCGTAGACCAGTGCTGGAACGGCGAGTATCGAGCCCCCGCCGCCGAGCAGTCCTAGCAGTACGCCGATCAGCGCACCGAGGCCGACGCCTGCCGCCAACGCCATATAAGGTCCTGTACCCGCTACCGGCGCCAGAATCCGCCTGCGGGCCGCGGCGGCTTGGTGACCCGCTCACACCGGCACTGTTGCACGGCCGGCACCGACCGCAGCACGTCGTCGACATGCTCGCCGCAGCCGTCCCACGTCGTCTTACCGCAGGTCGGGCATTGAACTGGGTAACACATTGCCGAACCCTTTCCTGTGTTGACACCGTTTAGGGTATATACCCCTATGGGTATATACCCTACGTGGCGGAGGGATTATTTCCAAGGCATGGCCGCACGGTGCGGTGCGGAGCCCGTCGGGGAATTCTGGTCACTGGGGTCGACGTTGAACTGGGCTAAACATACCCCCACGGGTAATGTAGGACTTCTAGTGGAAGGACAGAGAGATGGTCGGTGACCAGGAATCCATCGATGCGGTGCTGAACCGGCTGCGTCGCGCACAAGGACAGCTCGCTGGCGTGATCTCGATGATCGAGCAGGGCCGCGAGTGCAAGGACGTCGTGACCCAACTCGCGGCGGTGTCACGGGCACTCGACCGCGCCGGTTTCAAGATCGTCGCGACAGGTTTACGCGAATGCATAGCCGGCGACCATGAGGGGAATGAAAGGCCCATGACCGAGGCGGAACTGGAAAAGCTCTTCCTCGCCCTGGCCTGACCGTTCGGAGTGACAAAGACAAAGGAGTCATCATGACCATGGCGTTGGCCACGAGCCTCAAGACGTCGTTCGACGACGCCGTCGCCCGCACCCGTGAGGCGCTGGCGGAGCAGGGGTTCGGTGTGTTGACCGAAATCGACGTGACGGCGACGTTGAAGAACAAGCTCGGTGAAGACATGGAGAACTACCTCATCCTCGGCGCGTGCAATCCGCCGCTGGCGCACCGCGCCATTGGCGTGCAACGTCAAATCGGTTTACTGCTGCCGTGCAACGTCGTGGTGCGCAGCGATCCCGACGACCCGGACACCACCCTCGTCGAGGCGATGAATCCACAGGTGCTGGTCGACGTCACCGATGAACCCGGCATGAAACCAGTTGCGGAGGAAGTCGGCAGCAAGCTGAAAGCGGTCATCGACGCGTTGGCCAAGTGACCGCTCAGGCGCCGCGGTGTACGGGTCCAAGCCGGTCGGCGATCTGCTCGACGGCCGACTCGATCTCCTCGAGCCTGCCGCGCAGCCGCTCGGGCGCCCACGCCAACGCGATACGTGCCGGCGCCCAGTTGCTTTCGTCGATCGGAATGAGCTTGAACTCCGGCGGGGAGAACATCTTGCCGATGAACGAGTCGGGGGCATAGCTCACCAGCGCGATGAGCTGCCGGTTGAAAACCTGGGTGGCCATTTCGAGTTCACCGCCGCGCTGGTTGGTCGTGCGCACGATGCGGTGCACACCCCGGCTGTTGAGCCTGCGGGTCAAACCGGCCAGCACCACCGGGTTGGGCCGGGCGAAGTCGATGACAACCTCCCGCTCACGCAACTCCTCGATCGCGACCAGGTCCTTGGTGGCGAGGGGATCGTCGAACCGAACCGCGACCGCGCCCTGGTAGCTGGCCACCACCTTGTGGCGCAGCCGTTTGTCGTTGGCGGGCAGGTGGATCAGACCCAGTTCGGCATGCCCGGCGATCAGCTTGGCGGCGACCTCGGTGCCGGACCCCGGCATGCTGAACTCGGTCGGGCGCCGCAGTTCACCCAGCACCGTCTCCAGTTGTGCGAGCAGGTCCGACGGTGCATAGGCCGTGGCGCTCAACCGAATCGGAGCCGAGCCACCCGCCCCTTCTTCGGCGGTGGCTTTGAAATCCTCGACCCGGCACAGGATCTCACGGGCGGGACCGATCAGCTTCTCGCCGAGCGGGGTCAGGCGCACCTCGTGGTAACCGCGTTCGAACAGCGCTCCGCCGAGTTCCTTCTCGAGGATCTTGATCTGCTTGCTCAGCGGCGGCGGGGTGATCAGCAACTTGTCGGCGGCCCGCTTGAAATGCAGTTCGTCGGCGACGGCGACGAAGTACCTGAGCCTGGTGAAGTCGATGTCCATTCCTGCCGGTCTCGAACGGGATGCCGTGTACCCCGCATGCTACGAGATGAGCGGCGCACCCCGCCTAGCCCCGGCCGTGCTCTCGAGCACCCCGCGTTCGTGCAGCGCGGCGATCTCCGACGGCGTGAGGCCCAGCAGTTCTTCGGCGATCTCGGCGGTCTGCTCACCGATCAGCGGCGCCTGGCGCAACGGCGGATCGGCCACATGGTCGCAGTGGAGCTGCACGTTCTCCATCAAGAACGGCACGTTTCCGTGCGGGTGAAGCTCCTCGCGGAACGCACGGCGTTGCTCGTAGTACGGCCACGACGGCAGTTCGTCCGCATGCAGAACGGCACCCGCGGGCACGCCTGCGGCCTGCAGTTTGTCCATCGCCTCGGTCGGGGAATGCCGGGCGGTCCAGGCGCGCACCGCGTCGGCACCCACCTCCCCGTCGCCGGGAATGCCCAACACCCAGCGCAACGCCTGACGGTCGGCATCGTCGCGCACGGTGATCGCGATCCATTTGTCGGTGCCTGCGGTGGGGAACAAACCCCACGGCGTACCGCGGTCCCGGTCGGAGCGTGGGTGCCCGGCGCGCTGCAGCGTTTCGGCGGCGATATCGGCGGCGACGTGGCTGAGCATCACCTCTGCCTGCGCGATGCTCGCCGAACCGCCTTCGCCGGTGCGTTCCCGGCGCAGCAGCAGCGCCATCGCGGACAACGCGCCAATCCGGGCGGCGACGTGGTCGGGGTAGACGGTGACGGTGTCGCAGAAGGTTTCGGATTCGCCGGGGTAGACCCACAGGTTGGTGAACCCGACCGCGGCTCGCACCAGCGGTCCGTACCCAAGCCGCTTGGCCCACGGCCCGTTCGGCCCGAACGCCGAACTGTCCACCACGACGACGCCGGGATTGATTCGCCGCAGCGTCGCGTAGTCCACTCCCAGCGTTTCGGCGACGCCGGGCTTGAAGTTCGTCAGCACCACGTCGGCGGTCTCGACCAGGCGATGTGCGAGCACGCGTCCCTCGGCCGTGCGCAGATCGAGCCCGATCGAGCGTTTGTTGCGGTGCCCCGCGGCGAACGGCTGGGTCATGGTCGTCAACTTGCCGACCCGCAGCCCGTCCGGATGGGCCGAGTGTTCGATCTTGACGACGTCGGCACCGAGATCGCCGAACACCCGCCCGGTGTCGGCCCCGACCACGATGACGCCGAGATCCAGGACGCGGACGCCCTCCAGCGGCAGACCCTCGCCGCGGCGCTCGCGGGCCGCCAACACCGGTGCGGCGGTCAGACGCACATCCGGCGACGACGGCGCGTTGAGCGCGCTGGCGCGGTGACCGTCGACCTCGCTGACACCGACGGGGACGGGCGCCACCACCCCGGGCGCCAACTCCACGTCGCGGAAAAACCCGCGCGCGCCGAAGTGTTCGGCCGTCAATGCCTCGGACAGGGTGAGCACCGCCGCGGTGGGCACACCGTGGGCCTGCCCCTGTGCCTCGAGTTCGGCCCGGGTCTTGTCGGCGCAGAACCGCGCGATGGCCGCGAGCAGCTGCGGGGAATGGAAGCGCTTTCCGAGCTTGTCGAACGACGGATCGGCGAATTCTTCGGGGCTGCCCAGCCACCTGAACATGCCCCGCCACTGGCGTTTGGCCAGAATGCAGATGCGGACGTGACCGTCCTTGCATGCGATGATCGGATAGCGCTGCTGTTCGGCGTTCCAATCCCGTTGCTGCGCACTGACCGCGACGCCCGCCGACGCACTTCCCGCCGACCCGAACGGCGGGTCGAGGGTCTGCATCGCCCCTTCGAGGATCGAGAAGTCGATCAGGTCTCCCTCGCCGGTGCGCAGGCGGTCCACATACACCGCAAGCGTCATCACCGCGGCCTGTGCGGCGGCCACGTGATAGGGCAACTCGGCCGGCGGTATGAGCGGCTCGCGCCCTGGTATGCCCGACCGCGACAGTTCACTGGAGAGCGCATGGAACACCGGGCCCGTGCCCTGCCAAGTGCGGTAGGCGGTGTCGCGGCCGAAGTCGCTGAGCGACAGGATCACCAGCGCGGGGTGCCTGCGGCGGATTTCGTGCACCGCCAGCGACGCTTCGGCGGGTGAGCCGGGGCCGGTGTTCTCGATGAGGATATCGCAATCGGGCAGCAGTCGTTCGAACTCGCCACCGTCTACGTCGATAATCGCCATGCCGTGGCGGTTGATCGCGGTCTGCACGGGCACGCCGCCGATGTCCGGGCCGACCACCTCGTCGTCGCTGACACCGGCCACGCGCAGCACCGTGACGTGCGCGCCGAGATCGGCGAACAGCCGTCCGAGGGCCGTCATCGGCCCCGACGTCAGATCGAAAATCCGCAAACCCAGCAGCGGCGGATCGTAAACGGCAACGGACGTCTGGGACACCCCGGGTCAACTCCGGCGGGCCCGGCGGAACGGAATGTCGCGGTCGGTCTCGGGTTCCTTGGGCAGCCCGAGCACCCGCTCGCCGATGATGTTGCGCTGGATCTGGTCGGTGCCCCCGCCGATCGAGGTGAAGTACGCGTTGAGCGTAAGGAAGTTGACGTCGTCGGCGACCGGGTTGTCGGGGCCTGCCAACAGCGACTGGGCACCGATGATCCGGGTCTTCATCGCCGCCTCGGTGTGCAGAATCCGTGACATCGCGAGCTTGCCCAGCGACATGATCGAGCTCGACGTGCCCTGCGTGGCGGCCGCTTTCGCGCGCGCGTTGTTGAGCTTGTTGAGCTCACGCAGCGCCAGCACCGTGGCCAGGGGGTAGCGCACGGCAGCGTCGTCGAGGACGCCGTGTTCGCGGGCGAGTTCGATCAGGCTGTCAGCCTTGCGGTTACGCGATCCGCGGCCGGTGTCGCCCATGATCGAACGCTCGTAGGCCAGCGCGGTCTGCAGCGCGCGCCAGCCGTGGCCTTCGCCGCCGAGCAAATACTCGTCGGGGACGGTGGCGTCGTTGATGAACACCTCGTTGAAGTGCGACTCGCCGGTGATCTGCACCAGCGGGCGGACCTCGATGCCGGGCTGCTTCATCGGCATGACGAACAGGCTCAGCCCGTTGTGTTTGGGCACGTCCCAGTCGGTGCGGGCCAGCAGCAGCGCGTAGCCGGCGCTCAGCGCGCCCGACGTCCACACCTTCTGCCCGTTGACCACCCACTGGTCGCCGTCCTTGACGGCGGTGGTGCGCACGGCCGCCAGGTCCGAACCGGCGCCGGGCTCGCTGTAGAGCAGGCAGGTGCGGGAGCGTTCGATTAGAAAGTCGCGCAGCAGATCCCGCTTGAGCGTCTCGGTGCCGAGTTTGAGCGCGGTGTTGGCCGGGATGTTGTACTTGTCCTGCCGCGAGCCCGGCGCCTTCAGTGCGGAGAACTCCTGCCCGATGACGGTTGCGAGCTCACCGGGATAACCGCGTCCGAACCATTCGGCGGGATAGGTCGGCACCGCGTAGCCGGCGTCGAGCACCTTTTCCAACCAGGCGATGCGCTCCGGTGACGACACCCACGGGTCGTGGGACTTGGGTAGCGGAACCCAGTTGGCGCTGAGCCATTCCCGGACTTCGGTGCGTAACTCGTCGACGGTGGGCAGTGTGGTCATGTCAGGCGCCTTTCGAGACGAGGTAGCGCTCGCGGTGCAGGTGTGAGCCACCGAAGAGTTGCGTGCCGGTGCGCGCCCGGCGCAGGAACAGGTGGGCGGGGTGCTCCCAGGTGAAGGCGATCCCGCCGTGCATCTGGATGGCGTTCATCGCGATGGTCTCGTAGGCATCGGCGCAGGTGAAACCCGCCAAGGCGACGGCGCCGCCCGCGGTGTCGCTGTGCAAGGCGGTCTCGGCGGCGGCGTGCTGGGCGGCCGATGTGGCGTTTTCGACTTCGAGCAGCAGATCGGCGGCCAGATGTTTGAGCGCCTGGAAGCTGCCGATCTGGCGGCCGAACTGCACACGGGTCTTGAGGTATTCGACCGTCATGTCGAAGATGCGTCGGGCCCCGCCCACCTGTTCGCCGGCCGAGGCGATGACGGCGTAGTCCAGTGCCTGCTGTACGGCATCCCACCCGGCGCCGCCGAGCCGCCGCGCGGGCGTACCCGAGAAGGCGAACGTGGAAAGCCGCACGGTCGGGTCGAAAACCGTTTCGGCCGTGCGGGCGAAACCGGGCGCGTCGGCGCTGACCTCGAACACACCGACGCCGTCGTCGGTGCGCGCCACGACGAGCACGACGTCGGCGACCTGACCCCAGGTGACGTAGTGCGCGGCGCTGGTCAGGGTGCCGTCGGCAGCGGCGACGACGTCGACGCCGGCTTCAGTCCAGGAGCCGGCCGGACCGGTGAGTGCGACCGTGCCGATCGACGTGCCGTCGGCCAGTCCCGGCAGCAGCCGCTGCTTGTCGTCGTCGGAGCCGGCGGCCTGGATCAGCGCGACGGTCAGCACCGCGCTGGAGATGAACGGTGCGGGCGTCAGCGCCGCCCCGGTCTCCTCGGCGACGGCTTCGAGTTCCAGCGCGCCGAACCCGAGCCCGCCATGGTCGGCGTCGACGAGCATGCCGAGCACGCCCTGGTCGCCGAGTTGGCGCCACAGCTCCCGGTCGAATCCCTCCTCGGAGCTCATCACGCGGCGCACGTCGTCCTCGGTGCACTTATCGCGCAGCAGCTCGCCGACTGCCGTGCGCAGTTCCGCGCGTTCGGCCACGCTGATCGTCATCGACCCCGCCTCTCCTGGCATATTGCGTCCATACTCGGTGCCGGGCGGCGGGGTGTAAATCACGAATCGGGACACCGACGGGTTTCCGAACGGCACATGCGCGCCGATCACCGCTTCGGCCGCCGCGCGGGTGGTCGTCACCGGTGCAGGCACCGGGTGCCGGTGTCGTCGACCGACCAGCGGGGCAGGGCAGCGTGCAGGTGGTCGAATCCTCGTCAGGCCACCCGCCGGCGGTCCTGCGCGCATCGTTGCCACCATGGCGGTGCACCGTGACCTTCTCTGGAGTGAAAGCTGTTTCGTCCATGGTCGCCTGGAAAACCGCAAAGCGCTTGCCTTACCCGGACAACGCCGTCCGCTCCGGTTGTGGTGGCGTTACAACTCGGAGCTAGTCGAGGCGGCCCGCGTCGGTCACACGCAGCACCGGTGCGCCGGCCTCGTCGGAGGCGGCCAGATCCACCTCGGCGGTGAAGCCCCAGTCGCGGTCGCCCCCTGGATCGTCGAAGATCTGCCGCACCCGCCACACCTCGGGCGCACGGTCGATGATCAGCAGCGCCGGACCGCGGGCGTCGGCGCCGGTGCCGACGTCGTCGTGCTCGTCGAAGTAGTCCTCTCCGACGTCCGCCCAGCGCTGCGCCGTCCAGCCCGACCCGCTGTCCAGCGCGCCGAGTTCGTCCCAGCGAGCCCGGGCGAACAACTGCACCCGCCGGAACAACGCGTTGCGCACCATCGCCGTGAAAGCGCGCTCGTTGCCGGTCAGCGGGCGCGGCGGGGCCGGCACCGCGACCGGCGCGTCGTGCGGTTGGTCCGGGCTGGTCAGCTGTTCCCACTCGTCGAGCAAGCTCGAATCCACCTGGCGGACAAGCTCACCGAGCCACTCGACGATATCGGTGAGCTCCTCGGTCCTGGCTGCGGCGGGCACCCCGGACCGCAGCGCCTGGTATGCGTCGGACAGGTAGCGCAGCACTGCACCCTCCGCGCGGGTCAGACCGTACTCGCTGACGTACTCGCGGAACGTCATTGCGCGTTCCCATATTTCGCGCACCACGGACTTCGGGGACAGCCGGGCGTCGGCGGCCCACGGGTTGCTCTGCAGGTACACCTCAAAGGTGTGCTCGAGCAACTCCTCGAGCGGTTTGGGGTAGGTGACGTCGTCGAGCAACTCGATGCGCTCCTCGTACTCGATGCCCTCGGCTTTCATCGCCGCGACCGCTTCACCCCTGGCCTTGTTCAGCTGTGCCGCCAGGATCTGACGGGGATCCTCCAGCGTCGCCTCGATCACCGAAACCACATCCAGCGCAAAGCCTTCCGACGCGGGATCGAGCACGTCGACGGCCGCGAGCGCGAAGGTCGAAAGTGGCTGATATAACGCGAAATTCGGCGGTAGATCGACGGTCAGTCGGTACCTGCTGCCGTCGGGGCCGGGTTCGTCGAGGCGTTCCACCACTCCGGCCTGCAGCAGCGACCGCGCAATGCCCACGGCTTCGCGGATGTGCTGCAGTTGCCGTTTGCGTGGCTCGTGGTTGTCGGTCAGCAGCCGCCGCATCGCCTCGAACGGATCCCCGGGGCGGGCCACGACGTCGAGGAGCATCGCCGTCGACACCCGCATGTTGCTGGTCAGCGGTTCGGGCGTGGCCTCGATCAACCGGTTCATGGTCGACTCGCTCCACGGCACCATGCCCTCGGGCACCTTGCGGCGCACCAGCTTTCGGCGCTTCTTGGGATCGTCGGCGACCTTGGCGAACTGCTTGAGGTTCTCCACCTCATGGTCGGGTGCCTGCACGACGACGGTGCCCGCGGTGTCGTAACCCGCCCGACCGGCCCGGCCCGCGATCTGGTGGAACTCGCGGGCGTTGAGCAGCCGGGTGCGCACACCGTCGTACTTCGACAGCGCCGAGAACACCACGGTGCGGATCGGCACGTTGATGCCGACGCCCAGCGTGTCGGTGCCGCAGATCACCTTGAGCAGCCCGGCCTGCGCCAACTGTTCGACCAGCCGCCGGTACTTCGGCAGCATCCCGGCGTGGTGCACGCCAATCCCGTGTCGCACCAGGCGCGACAGCGTCGTACCGAACGCCGTGGAGAACTGGAACGCACCGATCATCTCCCGAAGCTCGGCCTTGTCCTGTTTGGTGCTGACGTTGACGCTCATCAACGCCTGCGCGCGCTCCAGCGCCGAGGCCTGGGTGAAGTGCACGACGTAGATCGGGGCCTGTTTGGTGTCGAGCAGGTCGCCGATCGTCTCGTGCATCGGGGTGGTTGCATACGAAAAGTACAGCGGCACAGGCCGTTCGGCGTTGGCGACCAGCGCCGTCGGCCGCCCGGTGCGCCGGGTGAGGTCGTCGCGCAAGAACGAGACGTCACCCAACGTTGCCGACATCAGCAGGAACTGCGCCCCGGCCAACTCCAGCAGCGGCACCTGCCATGCCCACCCGCGGTCGGGGTCGCCGTAGAAGTGGAACTCGTCGGCCACCACCAGCCCGATGTCGGCGGCTGGGTCCGTCTGGCCGCCCTCCCGCAGCGCGATATTGGCCAGCACCTCGGCGGTGCAGGTGATGATCGGGGCGTCGGCGTTGACCGCGGCGTCGCCGGTCAGCATGCCGACGTTGGCGGCGCCGAACACCTCGCAGAGCGCGAAGAACTTCTCGCTGACCAGCGCCTTGATCGGCGCGGTGTAAAAGCTGCGGCCGTGTCCTGCCGATGATCGAGCCAGCGCCGCGTACAGCGCGCCGGTGGCCACCAGCGACTTGCCCGAACCGGTCGGGGTCGCCAGGATCACGTTGGCGCCGCTGACCAACTCGATCAGCGCCTCCTCCTGCGCCGGGTACAGCACGGTGCCGTTGGCCTCGGCCCAGACGGCAAAGGACGCGAACAGCTCGTCGGGGTCGGCGCCCTTGGCGCGCAGCGCGGACAGATCGCCCGGATCGTCGAGCAGCGCAGCGGTGTCGGTCATGCCTTACCAAACCGCCTCTCCTGGCTCGTTGCCTGCACCACCGAGCATGCCGTGCACCCCGCAGGCCGGGTTTGAGCGGGGTCGTGGCTGGAAAAGAATTGATCATGCCCATGCCACGAACTGCTGTCTCGATGCTCGCGCTGAGTGCGCTGGTGCTGACCGGATGCTCGGCGTTCACGAACAAGGCTGCGACCAGTTCAGCGACGACGACCACTCAGAGTCCGGTGGCGACGCCGAGGACCGAGGCGGTGACACCGGAGCCCGTCCCGCCCCCGTCGAACACCAAGGTCGTGCCCACCCGAGAGGTGTCGCTGGCGATCGAGGACCGAGGCGACCTGGGCGAGATCGTCGTCGACAGCACGGGCCGCGCCCTGTACGCCTTTACGGCGGACGGCCCGAACGAGCCGACCTGTTACGGCGCCTGCGCCGACACCTGGGTGCCGCTGCTGGCACGCGGCGATCCGGCGGGCACGATCGGGATCGACGTGGCGTCGGTGCACATCGTCGCGCGCCGCGACGGCGGTGATCAGGTGACTTACAACCGGATGCCGCTGTACCGGTACGCAGGCGATACCGGTGATCGGGTCGCCAACGGACAGGGCCTGGACATGTTCGGCGGCGAATGGCACGTGCTGGCCAAAGACGGCCAACCCCTGGCCTGAGGAATAGCCGCGTTCGGAAGGAGCGTTGTGGCGCGCATGGAGTTCGGAATTTCGACGTTCGTCAACGACGACACCATCGACCCGGTCGCGTTGGCGCGGGCGCTGGAAGAGCGCGGCTTCAAGTCGTTGGCGGTCGCTGAGCACACCCACATCCCGGCGAGCCGTGAATCGGCTTATCCGGGCGGCGGGGAGCTGCCCGGCGTGTACTACCGCACGCTGGATCCGTTCGTCACGCTGGCCGCCGCGGCGGCGGTGACGTCGCAGATCGAGTTGATCACCGGGATCGCCCTGCTGATCCAGCGCGATCCGATCGTCACCGCCAAGGAGGCCGCCAGCATCGACCTCATCTCGGGCGGACGGTTCGTGTTCGGTGTCGGCGCGGGATGGAACCTCGAGGAGATGCGCCATCACGGCACCGATCCGAAGACGCGCGGCGCGCTGCTCGACGAACGCATCGAGGCCATCAAGGCGCTGTGGACCAGCGAACCCGCCGAATACCACGGTCGCTACGTCGACTTCGACGCGTCGTACCTGCGGCCCAAACCCGTGCAGAAACCGCACCCGCCGATCGTGGTCGGCGGCGACTCCGACGCCACCGTCAAACGCATCGTTCGCCATCAGGGCGGCTGGATCTCCAACCCGCTGCCGGTCGAGCGGCTGACCAAACGCGTCGAGCAGCTGCGTGCGGCGGCCGGCCACGACGTACCGCTCACCACGTTCGGCACCCCGATCGATCCGCAGTACTGGGAGGCGATGGAGAAGCTGGGCTACCGGCAGGTGAACCTGCTGCTGCCGACCAAGCCGCTCGACGCCTCGCTTCGACTGCTCGACGAGTACGCCGAGGCGGTCGCCAAGTACCGCGGCTGACTGTTGGGGTGGTCTGCGCGGGGCCTGGGCTCGCTAGGGCCACACAATCGCGGCTGTTCCCATCCCACTTGCCCTCGACAGGTGTCGAGTTTCTATTGTGGCTGCATGAGCAATGACGCTGATGCCGAGCGGGTCGCCGAACTGGCGCGTGGAGTCGTCGCCGAACACGACCCGAAAACGGTGCCCGTCCAGCAGTTCCTCGGTGCCTGCTACGACGCCGGTTTGTCGTGGGTGCACTTCCCCGACGGCCTCGGCGGACTCGGGGTGTCCCGCGGACTGCAGGCGGTAGCCGACCGGATTCTCCAGGGCGCGGGAGGGCCGGTGCCGCTGGGGCTCAACCCAATGGGGTACGGCATGGCGGCGCCGACGATCCGCGAGCACGCGCAGACCGACGAGGTGAAGCAGCAATGGCTGCGGCCTTTGGCCACCACCGAGGACCTGTGGTGCCAGTTGTTCTCCGAACCGGGCGCCGGATCCGACCTGGCCGGGCTGGCCACCTCCGCGGTGCTCGACGGCACCGACTGGGTGATCAACGGCCAGAAGGTCTGGACCAGCCTCGCCCACCGCGCCCGCTGGGGACTGCTGCTGGCCCGCACCAACCCGGACGTGCCCAAGCACAAGGGCCTGACCTACTTCGTCATCGACATGCACGGCGAAGGGGTGGAGACCCGTCCGCTACGCCAGATGACCGGTCAGGCCGAGTTCAACGAGGTCTACTTCTCCGACGCGCGGATCCCCGACAAGCACCGGCTCGGCGACGTCGGCAACGGCTGGAACGTCGCGATGACCACCCTGATGAACGAGCGCACCGCCTTGGGCGGCAGCGGCAGTAGGCGCGGTGCGGGCACCATCTCCGACGCCACCGGGCTGTGGGCGTCACGCCCCGAACGGCACACCCCGGTGCTGCGTGACCGGCTGACGCAGCTGTGGTTGCGCTCGGAGGCCCAGCGCCTCACCTCGGAGCGCTCGCGGGCCACCGCCACGGTCGGCGGCCCGGGCCCGGAAGGATCGATCGGCAAGCTGGTGGGCGCCGAACTCAACCAGGACATCTACCAGTGGTGCATGGATTTCCTTGGCCCCGAAGGGCTTCTGTACCACGGCTATCAACAAGGCCGCGGCGGCGGTGCCGCCAGAGAAGACACCGACTGGCAGGGACCCATCCAGCAGCGGTTCTTACGCAGCCGCGCCAACACCATCGAAGGCGGTACATCCGAAGTGATGCGCAACATCCTCGGCGAACGCATCCTCGGGCTGCCCGGCGATCTGCGGGCCGACGCGGGGATGCCCTGGAAGGAGATCCCCCGTGGCTGAGAAGCTTGCGAACCAGCCCGAATATCGGGCTGAGTACAAGTTCACCGACGAACAGAACCAATTACGCGACGCCGTAAGGAAGTTCAGCGCCGAGCACTTCTCCGAGGAGAAGGTTCGCGAACTGATGGAAGCCGACCCGCCGTTCGACCCCAAGGTGTGGGCACGGCTGGGCGGTGAGCTGGGCGTGCTGGCCCTTTCGGTGCCCGAGGCCGACGGCGGCGTCGGCGGCACCCTGGTGGACCAGGCCGTCGCGATCGAGGAACTCGGCGCCCGGTTGGCGTGCGGGCCGCTGTTCGGCACGGTCTACCTGGCGATCCCGGTGCTGGTGGCGGCCGGGTCCGGCGACGTGCGCGACGGGCTGCTCGGCGACCTGATGGAGGGCAACCGCACCGCGGCGGTCGCGGTCACCGACCGGGCTGGCGTATTCGACGCGGGTGCGGTGACAGTGACCGCCGACGGAAATACCTTGTCGGGCACGGTTACTCAAGTGGTCGACGCGGCAATTGCCGACGTTCTGCTGGTCGCTGCCCGCGGATCCGACGGGGTCGCGCTGTACGCCGTCGACACCACCGCGAACGGCGTGCAGCGCACCCCGTTGGACACCCTCGACCTCACCCGGTCCGCGGCCAACGTCACGCTCACCGAGGCGCCCGCTCGCCTGGTCGCCGGAGCGGACGAGACCGCGCGGGTGCTCGACCATGCGTTACAGGTCGGGGCGGCGCTGCTGGCCGTCGAACAGGTCGGCGCCGCACAGCATCTGCTCGACCTGTCCGTCGAGTACGCGAAGTCGCGACTGCAGTTCGGCCGGCCGATCGGATCGTTCCAGGCGGTCAAGCACCGGCTTGCGAACCTGCTCGTCGACGTCGAACACGCCAGATCCACTGCTTACCATGCGGTTTGGGCGCTGACCGACGGATCGGACGATCCGGCGTTGGCGACCAGTATCGCCCAGGCCGTGTGTTCGTCCGCGCTGACTCATGTCGCCACCGACACCATCCAGGTGCACGGCGGCATCGGGTTCACCTGGGAGCACCAGGCGCACCTCTATTACAAGCGGGCCACCACCGACGCCGTGCTGCTGGGCAGCGCCGAGCAGCACCGGGACCGGATCGCGGCGATGGTGCTGGACGACACCGAGGCCAACCGGGTGCCGCGCGTCGCCGACGGCCTGCCCGTCTGACGAGGACGGCGCGATGATCGTCACCGTCGCCAAAGTGCACGACCTCGATCAGTTCCTCGAGGCGTTCTCGACGGTGGGTGCCGAGAAGCGCAGGGAACACGGCTGCAAGGGTTCGCGGGTGTTCTGTGATCCCGACGACTCCGGCAAGGTGTGGGTGTACTTCGACTGGGCGGCCGAGGATTATCAGCGGTTCCTCGCCGATCCGGACATCCCGGCGATTGCACAGCAGCTCGCCCTGAAAGAACCGCCGGTGCACGCCGAACCTGTCGCGCAGTACGACTCCTGAGGTCGGACCCGACTATGACAAGTCGGGAAACGTCCGTACGGTCGGGGTCATGGACGTTTACGGCCTAGCTTTCGAATGGACGGAGACGAACCGGCACTGGCTGATCGAGGTGCCGGTGCGGATCGCCGTGTACCTGGTGGTTGCCCTGATCGTGCGGTACATCCTGCACCGGATGATCGACCGGGCCACCACCGGTAGGCGCCGCAAGACGCGCAGCGAGGAACAGCCGCAAGAACAGACGAAGCCGCCACTGCTGCGCCACCTGCGCGACAAGGTGCCGAAAGTCGCCACCAGTGCGCAGATCGCCGAGCGGCGACAGCAGCGGGCGAAGACCATCGGGTCGGTGCTCAAGTCGATCGTGTCGATCGTCCTGCTCACCTGGGTGATCCTGGCGATCCTCAGCGTGGTCGGGGTGAACATCGCCCCGTTCATCGCCTCTGCCGGTGTGGTGGGTCTGGCCATCGGCTTCGGCGCCCAAAACCTGGTGCGCGATTTCGTCAGCGGCATGTTCATGCTGTTGGAGGACCAGTACGGGGTGGGTGACATCGTCGACCTCGGCGAGGTGATCGGTGAGGTCGAGAGCGTCGGACTGCGGATCACCAGGCTCCGAGACATCGACGGCACCCTCTGGTACGTGCGCAACGGCGAGATCGTGCGCGTGGGCAACATGAGCCAGGAGTGGGCCTACGCGCGGCTCGAACTGCCGGTCTCCTTGTCCGCCGATGTGGAGAAGGCCAAGGAGGTCGCCCTCGAGGCCGCGGTGGCGGCGGTGGCCAAGCCGCCGATGGCCGCCAAGGTGCTCGGCGAACCCGAGATGTACGGGGTTCAGGAGGTCGCGCCGGACCTGTACACCTTGCGGATCCTGCTCAAGACGCGCCCGAACGAGCAGTGGAGCGTGCAACGCCAACTTCGGGCGGAGATCCTGCGTGCGTTCGACGAGCACGGCATCGACATGCCGTACCCGCGCGGACGCATCCAGGCCGTGGTCGGACGTTAGGCGGCGCCGCCGCTGCGGTCGCGGTTGCGGGACACGGCCACCCACGCGCGCACCACTGCCAGCGCCAGCACGGCCGCGCCGGCGAGCGAGGCGATCAGGATCGGCGTGGTCTCGTTCAGGCGCACCGCGATGCCGATCAGCGCCCAGATGATCACCAGCGGGTAGGCGATGTCGTTGTGGCGCAGGTTCATCACCAGCCCCAGCGCCGCCGCCACCACGACCATGATCACACCCCAGGTCGGCTCGGACAGGCCGAAGCCCGTCCAGCCGGCGTCGTCGAGGGTGATCGTCGCGTTGGCGATCGTGGCCACCGAGACCCAGCCCAGATAGACGCGAAACGGGATGTGCACCACCCACAGTTCCAGCGTCGAGGCCGGCGGCCGGTCGACCTGCAGGCGGTAGATGACGATCAGCGCGCCCAGCAACACGACCATCAGCAGCATGCTCAGCGCGAACTGGTTGTGGTGCCAGGCGAACAGCCAACAACAGTTGGCCACCGCGGTCAGCACGTACCAGGGCGCGATGGCCCGCGCGGCGCCACTGTCGGATCGGCCCTGCGCCATGGTCAGGCTCAGGTACACGCTGTAGGCGATCACCCCGAAGTAGATCAGGCTCCAAATGGAGAACACATAGCCCGCGGGCACGAAGTACACCTCGATGCGACGGGTGATGTCACCGGTGGTCTGGCCGTTGATCGGCAGGCTGTTGGCCAGGTAATTCACGACGAGCGTGGCCACCGTCGCCAGCGTGACGATGAGTGGTAACAGCAACGTCGAACTCGACCGGCGCTCTACGGCTCTGTCGGCCATGGGGTGCTCCTCTGCTCCAAACGGGTACGCCGTACATGCCCGTTTGCAGGGAGTTCGAACCATCGGGGCGCGTCAGCGCCCGAAGCCGGCCTTACGCAAGGCGTCGGCCATCGATCCCGTCGGTGCCTCGGGCCGCCGTGTCCCTTTGTCACGACGCGCACCGGTGTCGCGGCGGCTGGGCCCGGCGCGCTCGGAGCGTTTGCCCTTGTCGCCCGGCGCGTCCTTGAGCCGCAGGCTCAACCCGATCCGTTGCCGCTCGACGTCGACCTCGATCACCTTCACCCGCACCACCTGACCGGATCGCACGACCTCATGGGGGTCGGACACGAACCGGTCGGCCATCGCAGAGACGTGCACCAGGCCGTCCTGGTGCACGCCGACGTCGACGAACGCACCGAACGCGGCCACGTTGGTGACGACGCCCTCGAGCACCATGCCGGGTTTCAGGTCGGCCACCTTCTCGATGCCCGCGGCGAACGTCGCAGTGGAAAACGCCGGCCGCGGGTCACGCCCGGGCTTCTCGAGTTCGGCGAGGATATCGGTGACCGTGGGAGTGCCGAACCGGTCGTCGGCGAAGTCTGCGGGTTTCAGCGACTTCAGCACCCGCTCGTTACCGATGAGCTCGGTCAGCGTGATGCCCGCGCGGTCGAGGATGCGGCGGACCACCGGGTACGCCTCGGGGTGCACACCGGAGGCGTCGATGGGATCGTCGCCGCCGCGGATCCGCAGAAACCCGGCGCACTGCTCGAATGCCTTGGGCCCCAACCGCGGGACGTCGAGCAGCGCCTTGCGGTTGCGGAACGGGCCGGTGGTGTCGCGGTGTGCGACGATGGCCTCGGCCAGGGACTCCGATACGCCCGACACCCGCGCGAGCAGGGGAACCGATGCGGTGTTGAGGTCGACGCCGACCGCGTTGACCGCGTCCTCCACGACGGCGTTGAGGCTGCGGACGAGTGTGCCGGGCGTGACGTCGTGCTGGTACTGCCCGACGCCGATCGACTTGGGGTCGATCTTGACCAGCTCGGCCAGCGGATCCTGCAGGCGCCGCGCGATCGACACGGCGCCACGCAACGTCACGTCGAGCGCCGGCAGCTCACGCGTGGCATACACCGAGGCCGAATACACCGACGCGCCTGCCTCGCTCACCAACGCCTTCGTCGGTGCGTCGGCGCCCGCGGCGCGGATGTCGTTGATGAGTTCGGCTGCCAGCGCGTCGGTTTCGCGTGACGCGGTACCGTTGCCGACGGCGATCAGCTCGACGCGGTGCCGGGCGACCAGCGCCGCCAGCGTGGCCTTGGCCGTATCCCATTGGCGCTGAGGCTGATGCGGGAAGATCGTGGCGGTGTCGAGCACCTTGCCGGTGCCGTCCACGACGGCGACCTTCACCCCGGTGCGAAAGCCAGGGTCCAGGCCGAGCGTCGTGCGGTTGCCTGCGGGGGCGGCCAGCAGAAGATCCTTGAGGTTGGTCGCGAACACCGCGACGGCTTGTTCCTCGGCGCGGTTACGCAGCCGGATGCGGGCGTCGACCTTGGCCGAGATCATCAGCTTGGTGCGCCACGCCCACTCGACGGTGCCCACCAGCCACGGCGTCGCGGCGGCCTGCAAGGCCATGTCGACGCCGAGCGCCTTCGCGATCATGGCGTGGTATCCCGCGTCGTCACCGCCGTCGAAGTTCAGCGCCAGCACCTCTTCCTTCTCACCGCGCATCACGGCGAGCACCCGGTGTGACGGCATGGTCTCGAGCGATTCGCCGTACTCGAAGTAGTCCCGAAACTTCTGCGCCGCAGCGCTCTTGGACACCGCATCGGAGTATGGCGCGGTGCGAAGCGAGCCGCTGTTCCAGAACTTTTCGCGGACGGCACCGACCAGCGCGGCGTCTTCGCCGGCTCGCTCGGTGAGGATGTGGCGTGCGCCGTCGAGTGCCGCGGCGGCGTCGGCGACGTCATTGCCGACGAACGGTGCGGCAGCTTCCTCGGGGACCAGCGTCGGATCGGCCAGTAACCGATCGGCCAGCGGCTCCAACCCGGCCTCGCGGGCGATCTGCGCCTTGGTGCGCCGCTTCGGCTTGTAGGGCAGGTAGATGTCCTCGACACGCGATTTGGTGTCGGCCGCCATCAGCGCGGCTTTCACCTCGTCGGTGAGCTTGCCCTGGTCGTCGATGGAGGCCAGCACGGCGGCGCGCCGGTCGTCGAGCTCGCGCAGATACTGCAGGCGCTCCTCGAGTGTGCGCAGCGCCGCGTCGTCGAGGCTTCCGGTCGCCTCCTTGCGGTAGCGGGCGATGAACGGGACGCTGGCGCCGCCGTCGAGCAGCCGTACGGCCGCGGCGACCCGCGCCTCTTCGACCGCCAATTCCTCAGCAAGACGGGTGTTTACAGACTTCACGGTTGAGCTCTGTGGCACGCGGCGACTCTACATGGCAGGTCCGACAGCGACGAACGTGTGCCCTTACCGTGTCGCAAGGATTCAGCGACGCAGCGGTGCGGCCGCCTCGAACGCCGCCGCCTTGCCGCCGGACTGCCACTGCAGCCACTTCTCCCACCGTCTCAGGTTGACCCGCTGCCACCAACCGTCCACTCGGCCGGACGCACGCCGCGCCAGCTCGAGGGTGAAAATGGCCGGAGACCGTAACAGCAGCAACAGAATTCCCGGCAACGCCGACGGTAAGCGGTAGCGGCGGCGGTTCCACGGCAGCATGTACAGCCCGAGGTACCCGGCTTGCACCCGGTAGTGGTATTGGGCGCGCAGCCGTGCCAGGCCGCGGTGCGCCGGGGCGGGCGCGAAGGCGGGCACGAACGATTCGACGAGTTCCCTCCCGGTGTCGGCGCTGTCGTAGCTGCGCGCGGCGTCGGCCAGAAACAGGATCCGCCAGGCGTCGGCGACGGTCTCGGGAAAGTAGCCGTCGCAGCGCACCCCGACCAGGTGGCCGCAGTAGCGGTTGAAGTGCAGCACCGCCCGCATCTCCCGCGGTGAGGTGAGGTGACCCAGCAGGTACAGGCCGAACGCGGGGGCAACACTTCCGCCAAGCAGGGTCAGCAGCATGGCGGACTGGCTGATCGGCAGCCCCCACCGCTCGGCGTCCCACTCCGGATGCGCTCTGACCCGCTCGCGGATGCTGACGTGCATGACGCGCACGTGCAACGAGATGTTGCGACCCGCTGAGCCCGGCGTGAGGATAGCGCCTGGTCGGCAGACCTCGATCCACCACCGCGAGGTCTCCAGGTAACGGTGCAGCGCCCGCTGACCGGCATAGCCGCCGGAGAGCGACAGCGGCACGGCCAGCCAGCCCTCCGTGTAGGTGTCGTTGGTGCCTGCGTTGCCCAACGCCCCGAGCGCGTAGGCCCAGCGGCGCCACACCGCGGCGCCCTCTTCGACCAGGACTAGATCCACCCACTCGGGCAACTGCTCGAACTCCTCGAACAGCGCGCGCATGGAGTCGGGCGCCTCCGGGACGTTGTCGATGCCGTCGCGCTGCGCCCGCTCGACGAGGTCGCGGGCCTTCCTGGCGCCGAGCTCACCGTGGTAGGTCTCGGCGACGAACCGCTCCGCGACGGGGTCGCCCTCGTTGAGGCCGGAGATGAACGCCCGTGCGACGGCGTCGGTGGGAAAGAGATCGACGCCGGTGCACCGCATCACCGAGTTGCGCAGCGCGACACGCCGACCGTTTCCGTCCGGATATCGGAAGGCGCTCGGCATGCTTCTTTCATACCGCAGCCAGCTAGTGGGCACCGTGCCGCCGTCGAGGCACTCAGGCCAGTGACGCCAGCGCGGTCTGCGGGTCGTATCCTGCGAACGTGTCGAGTTCGTTGGCACGCAACCGATTCACCCACCCCGGATCGGCCAGCAACGCACGCCCGATGGCGACGACGTCGAACTCGCCGGCGTCGAACTGCTCGACCAGGCGGTCGACCGGGGCCGGCGCGATGACCTGGCCGCGTCGTTCACTGCGAAACTGCGTCTCCAACCCGACCGAGCCGACCGCGATGACGGGTACGCCGGCGACCTTCTTCGTCCAGCCGGCGAGGCTGAGGTCGCTGTCGTGGTCGGGGAACGCCGGCGCATAGTGTCTGCGCGTCGAGGGATGCAGGACATCGACCCCGGCGTCGACCAACGGCGTCAGCAGTTCCTGCAACTGGGTCGGGTCCTCGGCGATGGTCGCCGTGTAGTCGGTGCCCTTCCACTGTGAGAACCGGAAGATGATCGGATAGTCGGGACCGACCGCGGCGCGCACCGCGGCCACAACCTCGGCGGGAAACCGGGTCCGCGCGGCCAGCGGCCCGCCGTAGTCGTCGGTGCGCAGATTCGTTCGTTCCCAGAAGAATTCGTCCAACAGGTAGCCGTGCGCGCCGTGCAGTTCGACGGCGTCGAAGCCGACCTCACGCGCGGTGACCGCGCTTCGCGCGTACAGCTGCGTGAGCTGGGTCAGTTCATCGGTGCGCAGCGCACGCCCTTTCGGTTGCCCGTGCCCGTCCACGCCCGACGGGCTGACCGGCGTCACGCCGTCGGCGTCGTCGCGTTCGGCGCCCTGGTGCCACAGCTGCGCGGCGATCGTGGCGCCCTCGGCGTGCACCCCGGCGACGACGCGCCGCCAGCCGTCGAGCACTTCGTCGCCGGCCAGGGCGGGAATGCGCAGCGGATATCCGGCGGCCGGGTCGGGCAGCCGGATCCCTTCGGTGATGATCAGCCCGACGCCGCCGGCGGCGCGGCGGCGGTAGTACTCGGCCACATCGGCGCCGGGAACCCCGCCGGGTGACGCCTGCCGGGTCATCGGCGCCATCGCGAATCGATTGGGCACGGTCAAAGAGCGGACGCGCAGCGGTGTGAACAGATCGTCTAGGGCCATGTCCCCCGCAACGCTTCGGCCCCGACGGTGATTCCGCGCGCAGTTCTGTCCTGAGACAATGCGGTCATGGTCGAACAGAGCATCTGGATGCAGAAAGTCACGGCCGATCCCGGGCATTCGCAGTGGTACATCGAACGGTTCCGGTCCATGGCGCGCGCCGGCGAGGACCTGGTCGGCGAGGCACGCTTGGTCGACGCGATGGTGCCCCGCGGCGCGCGCATCCTCGACGCCGGCTGCGGACCCGGCCGGTTGTGCGGATACCTGTCGGCGGCCGGGCACCAGGTGGTCGGCGTCGACGTCGACCCGGCGCTCATCGAAGCCGCCGAGCAGGACTACCCCGGGCCGCGTTACCTCGTCGGCGACCTCGCCGAACTCGACCTGCCCGCGCGCGGCATCGCCGACCCGTTCGACGTCATCGTCTCGGCGGGCAACGTCGTGACGTTCCTCGCGCCGAGCACTCGTGGAGTGGTGCTGAGTCGGCTGCGCGCGCACCTGGCGGCCGACGGCCGCGTGGTGGTCGGGTTCGGCGCAGGCCGCGACTACCCGTTCGACCGGTTCTTCGAAGACGTGGCGGAGGCGGGGCTGACGCCCGATCTGCGGTTGTCCACCTGGGATCTGCGGCCGTTCACCGACGACTCCGACTTCCTGGTCGCGCTGCTGCGACCGGCGTAGCTCAGCGCGCCAGCGGTTTGTAGAACACCAGCCCGTTGCCTTTGTTGTCGTAGACCACCGCACGCCGTTCGTGTGCGTCGTCGTAGGGGTGGTTGACGACGCCGCCGCCGCTGTCCTCGACGGCCTTCGCGGCACCGTCGACGTCGTCGGTCTTGATCCCGACGACCACCTTGCCGGGGATGGGATGGTCGACGGCGGTGGCCAGCGCCAGCGTGACGGACCCGCCGTCCAGCGCGGCGAAATGCGCACCGTCGCGGAACTTCAACGACATCCCCAGCGTCTCGGTGTAGAACCGAATCGACTCGTCGAGATCATCGGTCGACAGGATGATCATCCGAACGTCATGGTCACTCACGCTGCCTCCTAGTCGAAATCCCTTAGATCATAAGGCGGAAACGACCTGGGGTTTCGCCTCCCCGCGGCCTGGAAACCCTGAGGGTCATGAGAAGACCGCTACGCGCGCTCGCCGCTGCGACCGCCACGGCGGTGACCGCCGTCGCCGCGCGGGACATCTTTCAGCACAAGCATGCGCTGCTGCGCAACTTCCCGCTGATCGGACACGCGCGATACCTTCTCGAATCCGTCGGCCCCGAACTGCGCCAGTACATCGTGGCGTCCAACGACGAAGAACGGCCGTTCACCCGCGACCAACGGCGGTGGGTGTATGCCTCGGCGAAACAAGAGAACAACTACTTCGGGTTCGGCACCGACAACAACGTCGAGCACACACCTGGCTATCCGATCATCAAGCACCACACCTTCGGCCGCGCCATACCGGTGTCGGCGCCGGCCGCCCCCCGCGAGGTTTGGTTGCCCAGCGCCAAGGTGATCGGTGCCGCCCGCAACCGGCCAGGGGCATTTCGGCCCAATTCCGTGGTGAACATCTCCGCGATGAGCTTCGGGTCGTTGTCGGGTAACGCCGTGGAGGCCCTCAACAAGGGCGCTGCACTGGCCGACTGTCTGCACAACACCGGCGAGGGCGGCATCGCCAAGTATCACCGGAACGGCGGTGAGCTCATCTTCCAGATCGGCACCGCCTACTTCGGTTGCCGCGACGCCGACGGCCGCTTCGACCTGGAGAGGCTCAAGGCGCTTGTGGCGAGCGCGCCGGTGCGGGCGCTGGAGGTCAAGCTGAGCCAAGGCGCCAAGCCGAGCCTCGGCGGGCTGTTGCCTGCGCCCAAGGTGTCCGCCGAAATCGCCGCTGCCCGAGGCATTCCGGAAGGACAGGACTGCGTCAGCCCGTCGCGGCACGCGGAGTTCTCCGATGCCGACAGCCTGCTGGACTGGGTGGAGTTGCTCGCCGCCGAGACCGGCTTACCCGTCGGCATCAAATCGGCGGTCGGCGATCTCGACTTCTGGCATGACCTCACCGACCTCATGTGCGAAAGCGAACGCGGGGTCGACTTCGTGACCATCGACGGCGGCGAGGGCGGCACCGGCGCCGCGCCGCTGATCTTCACCGACGCCGTGTCGCTGCCGTTCCAACTGGGGTTCTCGCAGGTGTACCGGATCTTCGCCGAACGCGGCCTGCACGAAAAGGTCACGTTCATCGGCGGCGGCAAGCTCGGCCTGCCCGGCAATGCCGTGGTCGGTTTCGCGCTCGGCTGCGATATGGTCAACGTCGCACGCGAAGCGATGCTCGCGGTCGGTTGCATCCAGACCCAGAAGTGCCACACCGACACCTGCCCCACCGGCGTCGCCACCCAGAACGCCTGGCTGACCCGTGGCCTGGTGCCCGACGAAAAGGCGGTGCGCGCCGCCAACTACGTCAAGACGCTGCGGCGCGACCTGGTCAAGATCGCCGAAGCCTGCGGGGTGGAGCATCCCGGGCTGATCAGCACCGAGGCCGTCGACATCCTCGATGGGCGCACCCACTCCACACCATTGCACGAGGTCTACGGATACACCCCGGGGATGGGACTGCCGTCGGCGACCGACCGCGAGGAAATCGCCTGGATCATGACGCACGCCGAACCCCGCCGCGGCTCGGCGCAACCGTCTCGATCCGCCGTCGGTTGAGCGATTTCGGTGCGCAAACCATCGCTGAGCGCAGGTTTACGCACCGAAATCACCGACGCGGGCGCAGGTCGGTGGTGATGTCCGCACCGCCGCTGCCTGCCCACAGCCCCATACCGTGCAGGGCCACCGCGCGGCTGATGTCGGACGGCGAGACGATGCCGACCAGCCGCCCCTGGTCGTACACCAGGGCGCGGCCGTCCGCGCAGCCGCTGAGCCGGGGCAGCAGGTCCGTGAGCGGTTCCTCGGGTGTGGCCGACGGGATGTCCTGCGGCGGGCACGCCACGTCGCGCAGCCGAACCGTTTCGCGGTCGCGAATCGGAACCGAGCGCAACCGGTTGAACGTGATCAGCCCCTCGACCCGGCCGAACCCGTCGACCAGCGGGAAGGCGGAATGCCGGCGCAGCAACATCACGTCGCGCAGAAAGTCGCCGACGGTGCGCTCACCGTCAACCGTCTCGGGATCCGCGGTCATCACGTCCACCACGCGCACGCCGGCGAGCATCGTGGTGGTGCGGGCCTGGTGTTCTTCCGCGCTGGCCATCGTGACGATGAACAGACCCAACAAAATCCACCACAGCCCGCCCATGCCGGAGAGAATCCGCATCAGGCCGAGGCCGATCAGCAGGAAGCCAAACAGCCGTCCGGCGCGGGCGGCCCAGACCGTCGCCACGAACTGGTCACCGCGCCACGCCCAGATCGCCGAACGCAGAATCCGGCCCCCGTCCAGCGGCGCGGCCGGAATGAGGTTGAAAACGGCCAGCACCACGTTGATCAGGGCCAGGTAGGACAGCACGGTCACGGTCAGCGAGCTGAACCCGGCGTCGTCGGCGAGCAGTGCCGCCACGCCGAACACCGCCGCGGCGAGGAAACTGGTCAGCGGCCCGACCACCGCGATGCGGAACGCCGCCCCCGGGGTCAAGGCGTCACCGGTCAGCCGGGCGACACCGCCGAGCAGCCACAACGTGATGCCCTCGACCCCGACACCGTTGCGTCGCGCCCATATCGCATGCGCGATCTCGTGGGCCAGCAGCGACAACACGAACAGGACCGCGGTCACCACCGCGGCGATGATGTACTCCCAGGTCGCGTACCCCTCGGCGAGCACCCGGAACTGCACTGACAGGCCGACGACGAGCAACAGCACAATGCCCAAAACGCTCCAGTGCACCCCGACCGATACACCAGCGATCCGTCCCAGCCGCACCGTCGCCTTCACCATGGCTCCTTCCGTGGTCACCTCGGGCGCCCGCAGGGATGATGAAGAAACCGCGGGCTTCCATCACCGTCGAGTATCCGTCACCGGCCGGGTCGGGCTGTCGAGAACGATGCGACGGCTCCGTCTCATAGGTGAGCGACCACTAGGGTCGCCACTTGCGAAGGGAGAACTCATGGCCAAGTACCTGATGCTCAAGCATTACCGGGGTGCGCCCGCGGCCGTCAACGACGTGCCGATGGATCAGTGGACACCGGCCGAGGTCGAGGCGCACATCAAGTACATGAACGACTTCGCCGCCCGGCTGCAGGCCAGCGGCGAGTTCGTCGACAGCCAGGCCCTGGCCCCGGACGGCGCCTGGGTCCGCTTCGACGGCGACGGTAAACCCGCCGTCACCGACGGCCCGTTCCCCGAGACCAAGGATCTGATCGCGGGCTGGATGATCATCGACGTCGACTCCTATGACCGCGCGGTCGAACTCGCCGGTGAGCTGTCGGCGGCGCCCGGCGCGGGCGGTAAGCCGATCCACGAGTGGCTCGAGCTGCGGCCGTTTTTGACCGCTGCGCCGACCATCACCGAGTAGGTCGTCGGTGCCTGCGGACGAGGCGCAGCTGCGGGAGCTGATCCCCGGCGTGCTCGCGGCCCTCGTCCGCCGCGGGGCGGACTTCGCGACCGCAGAGGACGCCGTGCAGGAGGCGCTGGTCCGGGCCATCGAGAGCTGGCCCGACCGGCCGCCCCGCGACCCCAGGGGCTGGCTGATCACCACGGCGTGGCACCGCTTCGTCGACCTCAGCCGATCCGACGACGCCCGCCGTCGCCGTGAGGTCCGGGTGGCCGCGCAGCCGCCGCCCGGCCCGGCCACATCCACCGATGACACCCTGCAGCTGTACTTCCTGTGCGCGCACCCCAGCCTGACGCCGGCGTCGGCCGTCGCGCTGACGCTGCGGGCCGTCGCCGGGCTCACCACCCGCCAGATCGCGCAGGCGTATCTGATGCCCGAATCGACGATGGCCCAACGGATCAGCCGGGCCAAGCGCACGGTGAGCCAGGTTCGGATGGATCGGCTCGGCGATCTGGGCACCGTGCTGCGGGTGCTGTACCTGGTGTTCAACGAGGGATACACCGGCGACGTCGACCTGGCTGCCGAGGCGATCCGGCTGACCCGGCAGCTCGCCGCGACCACCGACGACCCGGAGGTTGCGGGCCTGCTCGCCCTGTTTCTGCTGCACCACGCCAGACGGCCGGCCCGCACCCGTGCCGACGGCAGCTTGGTGCCGCTGGCCGAACAGGACCGCAGCCGGTGGCGGCGCGAGTTGATCGCCGAGGGCGTGGCCGTGCTTCAGGCCGCGCTGGCCCGCGACCGGCCCGGCGAATATCAGGTGCAGGCCGCGATCGCCGCGCTGCACGCCGACGCGCAGAGCGCCGACGAGACCGACTGGGTGCAGATCGTCGAGTGGTACGACGAGCTCGTCGCACTGACCGACAGCCCGGTGGTGCGGCTCAACCGCGCTGTGGCCGTCGGCGAGGCCGACGGACCGCAGGCCGGCCTGGCCGCGCTGGCCGAACTCGACGCGACGCTGCCGCGCTACACCGCGGCCGTCGCCTATCTCCGGGAGCGGGCCGGGGACCTGGCCGCCGCCGCGCACCTCTACCACGAAGCCGCTTCGCAGGCACAAACTCTCGCCGAGCGTAACCACCTCACGCTGCGCGCGGCCACCCTGCGGCAGCGCCTTTCGAGCCGGTGAGCCCCGTTACCGTGCCGCGCGCGCCTTGATGAACGACCGCACCCCGGCGACGAGGTAGATGACGAGCAGCACCAGCATGATGATGCTCGTGATGATCGCGGCCGGGCGTTCGGCGGTACCTGCGAACAGGTCGCCGACCTTGGCGACGTTGCGCAATGCACCCAGCGCCGCGAGCAGCGCGATCACCAGCGCCACATGCATGGCGGGCTTGCGGAACTTCTCCGCACGATGGGCGACCAGCGCGGCGAGAAGCAGCAGCACCCCGACGAACGCGGGGATCAGCGCCGTGACGCTGACAAAAGCGGTGACGACATAGGCGATCACCCCGGTCGCGACGAGCAGGGCGCCAGTCCAGGTTGTCAGGGCGAGCATCGACGTCCTTTCCACATTCGGCAGAGCGCCGCGAAATCCGTGGTTGCGACCCTATCAAGGCCGCTCAGGTTTTCCCCTTTGCGTTGCGGGGGATAAGGGGCAAGCTGACAAGCATCGACGTTGGAGGCCCCCATGCAGCCGATTCTCCCGACCGACGCCCTGTTTCTGCTCGGTGAATCCCGAGAGCACCCAATGCATGTCGGCGGTCTGCAGCTGTTCGAACCGCCGAACGGCAGCGGGCCGGAGTTCCTGCAGGAGACGTACGAAGCCCTGGTGTCGCAGACGGATGTGCAGCCGACATTCCGGAAACACCCGGCGTTTTTCGGCGGCATCACGAACGTGGCGTGGTCATCGGACAAAGACCTCGAACTCGACTATCACCTGCGCCGGTCCGCGCTGCCCGCGCCGGGCCGGGTGCGCGAGCTGCTGGAGCTGACCTCGCGGCTGCACGGCACGCTGCTCGACCGGCACCGCCCGCTGTGGGAGGCGCATCTCATCGAGGGTCTCGACGACGGCCGGTTCGCGGTCTACACCAAGTTCCACCACTCGCTGATCGACGGCGTCTCGGCGATGAAGCTGATGCAGCGGGTGTTGTCGACCGATCCCGCCGACAGCGAGGTGCGCGCCCCGTGGAGCCTGCCGCCCAGGCGCAGGTCTGTCGCCGGCAGCGGGCGGTCGCTGGTGCGGACGGCGGGCCAATTGGCGAGTTCGGTCGCGGGTATCGCGCCCAACACCCTGTCGCTGGCCCGGGCCGCGCTGCTCGAGCAGGAGCTGACGCTGCCGTTTCAGGCGCCCAAGACCATGCTGAACGTCCCCATCGGAGGGGCCCGCCGCGTCGCGGCGCAGTCCTGGGCGTTGGAGCGGATCAGGAACGTCAAGGCCGCGGCGGGGGTGACGGTCAACGACGTCGTGCTGGCGATGTGCGCGGGTGCGCTGCGGACGTACCTGGCCGAGGAGGACGCGCTTCCGCCCACCCCGCTGGTGGCCATGGTGCCGGTCAACCTGCGCACCGAGAACGACGCCGACGGCGGCGGCAATTTGGTCGGCGCGATCCTGTGCAACCTCGCCACCGATGTCGAGGACCCGGCGCGCCGCGTCGAAACCATCGCCGCGTCGATGCGCGACAACAAGAAGGTGTATTCGGAGCTGCCGCGGGTGCAGCAGCTCGCGTTGTCGGCGTTTCTGATCGGCGGCGTTGCGCTGGCGTTGGTGCCGGGCTTCGTGCGGACCGCGCCCCCGCCATTCAACATCGTGATCTCCAACGTGCCCGGGGCGCGGGAACCGTTGTGGTGGAACGGCGCCCGCCTCGACGGCAACTATCCGCTGTCGATTCCGCTGGACGGGCTTGCCCTCAATATCACGCTGGCCACCAACGCCGACAACCTCGACTTTGGGTTGGTCGGAGGCCGGCGTGAAGTCCCGAGTCTGCAACGGCTGCTCGGCCACCTCGAGACGTCGCTGAAAGATCTGGAACGCGCAGTCTGCTAGGACTCGCCGAATTCCACCAGGGTGTAGGCGCCGCGGTAGTTCTTGGTCAGCTTCAGCTGCCAGAAGGCCGGGAACACCCGCTCGAAGAACACCCCGCGGCCCTTGGGCATCGGCAGGTCGTGCACGGCGCGGATACCGGGCACGGTGTTGGCCAGATCGGCCAGTTGCGCCGCCGACAAACTGAACGGCATCGGCGGGACCCGGTACCGGCGGGTGGCCCGCATCCCCTTCGGCGCGAACTTCTTGACCAGCACCGGCGGCAGATCGAAGATCATCTGACCGCCCGGAAAGTGCTTGGCGCACTGGGTGATCAGACCCATCGCCTGCTCGGGTTGCAAATACATCAGCAGACCCTCCGCGGTGATGAACACGCCGTTGCTGGTGTCCACCGCGTCCATCCAGCTGTAGTGCAGCGCGTCCTGTGCGATGGTGGTGATCCGCGGCGAGGATGGCAACAGCTTCTTACGCAACTCGATGATCGGCTCGAAGTCGACGGTGACCCAACGGAATTCGCTGTCGGGTAACACCTCGCTCAGTCGCCAGAAACTGGTCTGCAGGCCTTCGGCCAGCGCGACGACGGTGGCCGACGGATTCGTCGACAGGTATCGGATCGCGGCGCGGTCGAAGGCCAGCGAACGCAGCGCCATCTCCTGGCCTTTGCGGCCGAACTTGTCGAAGTCGAAATCGATGGCGTCGACGAGTTTTATCGCCATCGGGTCGTCGATGATGGCGTTGGGATGGCGGGCCTGGTGCGCACGTCCGTTCAGGGTGAGCAGCGCGGTCTCCGATACTCCGGTCAGCATGCTGGCGTCGGCGGGATCCACCACATCGAACCTACCTGCACCGTCGCACGCCAGCCGCGGCGATGCGGCGTATACGGTTTCGATATGGATCGAGTTGTGGTGATCACCGGTGGTGCGGGCGGCATGGGTCAGGCGACGGCGCGGATCGTCGGCCGCGACCACACCGTGGTGCTCGGTGATGTCCGAGCCGACCGCCTCGACGCGGCGGCCGCCGCGCTGGCCGACCTCGGCATCAAGGCGACGGCCGTGCACTGCGACGTCACCGACCGCCAGGCGGTCACCGGGCTCGTCCGGACCGCGGCGAGTCTCGGCACGCTGGCGTCGGTGATCCACACCGCGGGGGTGAGCCCCAGCATGGGCGATGCCGAGTATGTGATGAGGACCAACGCGCTGGGCACGCTGCACGTCAACGAGGTGTTCTACCAGACGGCCGGTGCCGGTGCGGCAATCGTCAACGTGGCCTCGATGGCGGCTCACCTGCTGCCCGACGCGCTGATCCCCACCTCGACGTTCCCGTTAGCGCTCACCGACGCCGACGCGTTTCTGTCCGACATGCTGGCGGCGTGCGAGATCGTGCCCGAGGAGGGCCGGTCGGGGATCTCGTATGCCCTGAGCAAGAGCTTCGTGCGGTGGTACAGCACCGCGCAGGCCGAACGGTTCAACGGCCGCGGGCTGCGCATCGTCTCGGTTTCGCCGGGATCCGTCGACACCGAGATGGGTAGGTTGGAAGAGCAGGCTGGCGCCGGGGCGATGGTCGCCGACGCCGCGGTGCCCCGATGGGGCCGACCGGAAGAGATGGCGGAGCTGCTCACCTTCTGTGCCAGCGACAAAGCCGGCTACCTCACCGGCACGGATATCTTGAACGATGGCGGAGTGGTCGCCTCCATGACGGAGCGCGCCAGGAAGGCCGCCGAGGAAGGGTGAGAACCGCGTGACCGACGAACGCCAGCCCAGCGGCGATGCTTCGGCGCCGCGTGTGATCCGGCGTCCGGAGGTCGATGCGGCCACCGAGCGTGCCTTCGGCCGACCCGGTGGCGCGGACGCCGGTCGCGGGCCGTACGACCCGACCGATCAGGAACCCGGCCCGGTGCTGGCCGCCGCTTTCGGTTCGGCGACCGCCCCCGACGACGACGCCGACGACGCCGTAGGCGGCGCCGACGCGGATTATGAGGCGCCCGCACCGCAGGCCCCCGCCCCGGCGCCTCCGGTCGCGCCCGCCGAAAAGCTGGGCGTGCGCGACGTGCTGTTCGGTAAACGGCTGAAGTTGACGGCGTTGGTGACCCTGGCGGTCCTGGCGTTGGTCTTCGGGCTGCTAGGCGGTTGGGTGGGTCGCAAGACCGCCGAGGTCATCGAGGCGTTCACCACGGCCAAGGTCACGCTGTCGACCACCAACGAAGGTGATCTGCCTGACGGTCGATTCGCCAAAGTGGCTGCTGCCGTAGCGGATTCGGTGGTCACGGTCGAAGCGGTCAGCGATTCGGAAGGATCGCAGGGCTCCGGGGTGGTGGTCGACGGGCGCGGTTACATCGTCACCAACAACCATGTGATCGCCGAGGCCGCTTCGACGCCCGACCGGTACGAGGTGTCGGTGATCTTCAACGACGGTCAAGAGGTGCCGGCCAATGTCGTCGGCACCGATCCCAAAACCGACCTGGCGGTGCTCAAGGTCGATGATGTCGACAACCTGACCGTCGCGCGGCTGGGCGATTCCGACAAGCTGCGCGTCGGCGACGAGGTGATCGCCGCGGGGGCTCCGCTGGGTCTGCGCAGCACCGACACCCAGGGCATCATCAGCGCGCTCGACCGTGCGGTGCGCATTCCTGGCGAGGGGTCCGACGAGATCGTCATCGCCGCCGTGCAGACGGACGCCCCGATCAACCACGGCAACTCCGGTGGTCCGCTGATCAACATGAACGCCGAGGTGATCGGCATCAACACCGCGGGCAAGTCGCTCTCGGACAGCGCGAGCGGGTTGGGCTTCGCGATTCCGGCCAACGAGATGAAGCACGTCGTCGAGACGCTGATCCGCGACGGGGAGATCAGGCACCCCACACTCGGGCTGACGGCGGAGTCGGTCAGCGAACCAGACCTCGTTGGAGCGCGGGTGACGCGGGTGGTGGCCGGCGGTGCGGCCGACCGCGCCGGGGTCGAAGAGAACGACGTCGTCGTCAGGATCGGGGACCGCAAGATCGACGGCGTCGACGAGTTCGTCGTCGCGGTACGGGCCCTGACCGTTGGTCAGGACGCGCCGATCGAGGTGATCCGCGACGGTGAGCACGTCACGATGAGCATCAACCCGGAGCCCGACAAGAGCCGCTAGCGGCGTCAGATGCGGGTCGGCAGCGCGCCGATCAGCTTCGACGGCCGGCTAAGCAGCGTCATCGCGATGCACAGCGCCGCGGCGACCGCGAAGGCGGCCTGCACGTTGAACGCGTCGGCGGTTCCGCCGAGCAACGCCGCGGCCAGCGGGCGTGAACCGAGGAAACCGACCAGCCACAGCGCCATTATCCGGCCGCGCAACTCCTCGGGCGCGCGTTCCTGTACGACGGTGCTCAGCCCGGTCATCGCCCAGCCGAAGCCCAGGCCCGCCAACGCGAACCCGGCCAACGCCACCGCGGTCACCGGCGTGACGACCAGCATCGCGCAACCCGTGCCCAGCCCCGCCAGACCGATCGCCGAGACGTTCGCCGAGGCCATCCGCCCGCGCATCATCGCCAGCGTCGCCATCCCGACCGCCGCACCGATACCGAAGACGGCGGACAATGTGCCCACTAGTTCAGCGCCGCCGCCCAGCGCGTTGGCCATCGACGGCGCCAGGGTGATCGACGAGTCCGAGGCGAAACCCACCGCGGTCACCGCGAGCAACGCCAACAGCAGCGGGCGGTCCCGCCAGACGTAGATGAGCGCGGCGCGCACCCGATAGTCGGCGTCGGCCAGGCGCGCCGGCGGCGCCGGGAAGCGCACGGCGATCAAGAAGAACGCGAACACCAGGTGCAGTACGGCGCTGACCGCGAACGCGACGCCCGAGCCGAACTGCGCGGCCACGTATGCGCCGGTGGCCGGACCCAGGATGCGGCCGAGCGTCATCGGAATGCTGTTGAGCGCCATGGCCGTCGACAGCTCACCGGGGCGGATCAGGTTGGGCACGATCGACTGCATCGCCGGCCCGCCCACCACGAAACCGAGGCCCACCAGCAAGGTTCCGAGCAACACCGGAGCGGCGATCGACATGCCCTGCTGCGCCGGGTCGACGATCAGCCACACGGCGGTGAAACCCGAACCGGCCACGCACAACACCCGGCCGAGCAGGATTTGACGGGCGGGGTCGCCGGTGTCGGCCCATTTGCCGGTGGTGGGGCTGAAGATGAGCTGCGGGCCGAACTGCACGACGCCGACCAGCCCGACCATCAGCGCTGAATGCGTGGCGTCGAACATCACGATCGCCGCGACGATGCCGTGCGTCCACACGGCGACGACCGAGAACATCTTGCCCCAGAACAACGCGCCGAACACCCGGTCGAACATCAACCCGAGCGCACCGCGCGGTTGCGACAGCGATGTGCGTGCTTCGGTGCGTGCCGTCACCCGATCACCGCGCCTTCGAAGCGTTCGGAGAGTCGGCTCAACAGTGACACCAGCGTGTCCACGTCGGCGTCGGGCCAGTCGGCGACCATCTCGCGGACCAGCTCCCTTCGCCGCTCGGTGACCGCCTGCAACGCTTTACACCCCTCGTCGGTCAGCACGAGCGCGCAGCGCCGCTGATCGTCGGCGGCGAAGTTCTTGGTCAGCAGCCCGGCCGCGACCACCGCGGCGACCGAGCGGCTTGCGGTGGAGTGTTCGACGGCCATGAATTCGGCGACGTCGCCGACCGATGCGCCCGCGCCGAGCTGCTGACACTGTTCGACCGCCCGCAGCACGCGCAACGTCGACGGGTTGGCCACCGGGCCGCTGGTGTCGAGTACCCGGTCACGCCAGCTCGGCCGCTGGCGCGCGATCGCAATACGCGTCAGCAGGTCGTCGAGTCGGTCGTAGTGGGAGTGCGGCACGAATATATGCATAGCACATAGATATTTATAGGGCGAATCCCCAGGTCCGCGGCGCTAAGGTCTGACGGTCGGCCAGAGCAGCGCGAACATCCGGTCCTCCCAGTGTTTGCCACCCGGCCTTGCGGGCCCGCTCGGTGATGTAGGCGCCGAGGATCGCCGCGATCGCCTCCGTTTCGGGCTTCCGTGCGGAGGCGGCGACGCACGCGACCGGTTGACCCCGTCAGCGGCGTCAGCTAGCCCGTAGGCCGTACATGTAGGTGGTGAGATATTCGTCGATGACCGGGGTCCGGATTTCCTTGGACTTTGGCATCGTGATCAGCAGCGCGTAGAGCCCCACCAGAAACGACACGCCGTTGAGCATCACGTCGACCTCGGCGGGTATCTCACCCCGTTCGCGCGCGCGTTGCAGTTCTTCGACCACCGCCACGATGACGGGGTGGTTCGTCCACTCTTCAGATGGTGGCCGCGTGGTCGAGAAGTGCAGTGCCAGAAAGTCTTTGAATAAGCGGTTGCCCAGACGACGCTCCAGTGCCTCGAGAACGCGCACCGCCTCGGCAAGCGTGGCCCGCACGTCGTGGGGTTTTGCGAAGAAGCGGTTCAACTCCGCGGCCATCCGCTCTTCTTCCCGCCTCTCCAATTCCACCAGGACGTGCTCCTTGGTCGGGAAATGGAAGAAGAACGTGCCGTGTGCGACGCCGGCCGCCGAGACGATGGCGGCGATATCGGCGGCCGCCATCCCGTCGCGTTTGAACTCCGCCATCGCCGCACCGAGCAGTCGCTCGCGGGTCTGGCGCCCCTTCGTCCCGCGCTCCTGAACCTTGTCGTTGCGCACCGAGGAGAGTCTACGGCAACAAAACCGACTTAAGTCAGGTAGAGTCTTTTCTTCGATGGCCGCAGCCGTTACGGTTCAGCCAGAGCGATTCGGTTGGTGTACCCCAGCATGCGCGGTATATGGCGCCTGCGCAAGTTACCGGCTCGGCCGCTTGGTATCTGACTGAAGTCAACTCAGGAGGCGGCCGGTGCAGATCCTCGCGCAGGTGCAGGACCTGCCGAAGGCCGGAAATATCAAGGCGCAGTGGGTGAGCCTGTGGACCGGGCCCGCCGTGGGCGCCGTGCTGCTGGTGGCGATGCTGGCGTTTCCCGGTTTCTGGCCGCCGATGTCGCCGGCGATGACGGCCGGCCAGGTCGCCTCGTTCTACGCCGAGAACACCGCATGGATCCGGTTCAGCCAGGTGACGTTCAACCTCTGCGGAATCATGGTGCTGCCGTTCTTCATGGTGGTCATGGTCCAGATGAAGCGGATGAAGACCCAGAGCCACGTGTTGGCGTACTGCTATCTGACCGCGGTGGTCAGCGGCGCGACGATCTTCGCGCTTTCCAACATCTTCTTCCTGGTCGCCGCGTTCCGGCCGGACCGCAACCCCGAGATCGTCCAACTGCTCAACGATCTGGCGTTCATCGTGTTCATCGCACCGATCGGCATGGTGGTGGCGCAGTTCGTGCTGCTGGCCGTAGCGGTCTACTTCGACGACGGGCCGGACCCGGTCTTTCCCCGTTGGGTGGGGTACTACTCCGCGGCGACCGCCGTGGCGATGATGCCCGCGGCCGGCGCCGCCGTCTTTCTGACCGGACCGCTGGCCTGGGACGGCTTCCTCTCGTTCTGGGTGCGCAACGGGGCGTTCGCGTTGTTCGTCGTCGTGATGTTCTTCGTGCTGCGCCGGGCGGTCTATCAGCAAGCCCTCGAAGAGGGAGTCGTGGCGGGCGCTGCGCGGTGAGCATCCTGACACCTGACCGATCGGCCGGAACGGCGCACGCCCCCGGCGGTAAACGCGATGTGCGGCTGGTGTGCTGGTTCTTCCCGACGTGGTACGCGGTCTTCGGCGTCATCATCTGCGTGCTGGCGCGGGTGACGCCACCGCCGCGACCCGACGTCACCGCGGCCGACAAGGTGGCGTTCTTCACCACCAACGGCCTGACCATCCAGATCGGGTTCAGCCTGCTGCTGATCCTGCTCGGGGGCGCCGCGATCACCAACGGGCTGGTGGCCTATCAGATGAAGCGGATGTCGGTCGGATCCGTCTTCGCCTACGCCTACATCGGCGGGATGGGCGTCGGCGCGCTGCCGGGCTTCCTTCTGGTGGCGGTGTGCTTTCTGACCGCGGCGTTGCGCGCCGACCGCGACCCCGGGCTGGTCAGCATGCTCTACGACGTCGGCATGCTGTCGTACAACGGTTCGCTGGGGTGCTTTTCGGTCGCGTACCTGGTGCTGGCGATCGCGATCCTCTACGACCGAAACGATATTTTTCCGAAATGGTTTTCCTACGTGAGCATCTGGCAGATCATCACCGAAGTCATCGCCACCCAGATGTTCGTCTTCTACTCGGGGCCGTTCGCGTGGAACGGATCCCTGGCGTTCTGGTGGTCGGTTGTGGTGTTCACGATCTGGCTTGGTGCGCTGATCATGCTGCTGAAGCGGGCGACGCTGCGTGAACCCATCGACGCGCCACCCGTGGACTGACCTCATGACGCAATCGGATTCGCTACCCGCCGCCGTGGGTGCCAGACGCCTCGATCACCTGCCCGGCGATATCCACATGTGGGTGATGGTGCTGGGCGACCTGATCATCTTCGCCGGCTACTTCGTCATCTTCATGGTCTACCGGGCCATGAACCCCGAGGAGTTCCTCGCGGCGCAGCAGCATCTGGATATCAACATCGGCGTGATCAACACGGTGATCCTGTTGACGAGTTCCTGGGTGGTGGCCCGCAGCGTGCTCGCGGCGCGCGACGGCCGCCACCGCGACGCCATTCGGCTCACCTATGCCGGCGGCTTCGGCGGCGTCCTGTTCATCGTCTTCAAGACGTACGAGTGGAGCAGCAAGATCGCCGCCGGCCACACGAACTCGGAGATGTTCTACTCGTTCTACTACGTGCTCACCGGGGTCCACCTGGTGCACGTGCTCATCGGGCTCATCGTCTTGGGCGTCGTGATCCGCGAACTGCGCAACCCCGCCCGCCGCAGGGTCTCGATGGTGGAGTCCGGCGCAATCTACTGGCACATGGTGGATCTGCTGTGGGTCATCATCTTCGGCCTGCTCTACGTGATGAGGTGACCATGACCGACACTGCCGAAGCCTATCCTCACACCACCTCGGCGCGGATGACGTGGTGCTGGATCGTGTTGACCGCCATCACCCTGGCGTCGTGGTGGTTGGCGCCCGCGCACTTCACCAACACGGTGCACGCCAGCACCCCGATCACGGCCCTGGTCCTGATCCTGGCCTGGCTCAAATCCCGGTTGATCATCCGCAACTTCATGGAGGTGCGCACCGCGCCGCGGTGGCTGCGGTTGTCCACCGACGCCTGGCTCGGTGTGTTGTTCACCGCTGTGTTCGTGATCTACCTGGTCTGATCTCGGCACTCCGTAAGCTCTACAAGGTGCCAAGCGTGCTCTCGGTGAACATCGCCCACCGCTACTCGGACGGACCGTCGGGTCAGACCGGTTTCGACAAGCGCCCGACCACCGAACCCGTCGAGGTGCGCGCACCCGGCAGCAAACGCGCCGGGCTCGGCAGCGGCCTGACCGGTGATCTGATCGGCAACCGCAGGTACCACGGCGGTGACGACCAGGCCGTGTACGCCTACGCGCGCGAAGACCTGGACGACTGGGAGCGACAGCTGCAGCGGCCCTTGCGCCCCGGCATGTTCGGCGAGAACTTCACCACCGCCGGGATCGACGTCACCGGCGCGGTGATCGGCGAGCGGTGGACGGTGGGGTCCGGGGGCCTGGTCTTGGAGGTGTCCCGGCCGCGCACCCCGTGCCGCACGTTCACCCAGTTCCTGGGCCTCCGCGGCTGGATGAACACGTTCACCCGCGCCGCGAAACCCGGCGCGTACCTGCGGGTGATCACCCCCGGGCCGGTACGGGCCGGCGATCCGTTGACCGTCACCGACCGTCCAGGGCACGGCATCACCGTCGGCTACGTGTTTCGCGCCATCATGACCGAACCCGAACTGTTGCCCGACATCCTGGTCGCCGACGCCCTGGCCGCCGAGATCCAGCGGCGCGCGCGTCGACGCCTCGCCGGCTGAACCCGTCCTGTACGCTCGTACAGCGTCACGGGAAGGGTCGGGGCATGACGAGATACGACTACATCATCGCGGGGGCCGGCTCCGCCGGATGCGTACTGGCCAACCGGCTGTCGGCCGACCCGAAGGTCAACGTGTTGCTGATCGAGGCCGGCGGCGTGGACCGCCACCCGCTCTACCGCATTCCCAAGGGGTCGGGGATGTTGTTCGAGAACGAAAAACACATGTGGCACTACGAGACCACCTCGTTCGGGCGCACCCCGCACACCGAACAGTGGTTACGCGGCAAGGTGCTCGGCGGGTCGAGTTCGATCAACGGCATGATCTACAACCGCGGCAACCGTGCCGACTACGACGGTCTCGAGCGGCTCGGCAACAAGGGTTGGGGCTGGGACGATATCCTGCCGATTTTCAGGCAGTTCGAGGACAACGCGTTCGGCGCATCACCGACGCGGGGTGTCGGCGGGCCGCTGCACATCTCGGTGCCCCGCGATCCCGACCCGCTGTGCGCCGAGATGCTCGACGCCGCAGCCGCATCCGGTTTGGCGCGGGTGCAGGACATCAACGAATCCGACGACGAGCGCATCGGATACGCCACCGCTACCATCAAGAACGGCCGCCGGGTCAGCGCCGCCACCGCCTTCCTCAAACCTGCGTTGCACCGGACGAACCTCACCGTGCGAACCCGCACCATCGTGCGGCGGTTGTTGTTCGACGGCGGCCGGGCCGTCGGCGTGGAGGTCGACGTCAAGGGCGCTACCGCGCAGATCCGGGCGACCCGCGAGGTGATCGTGTCGCTGGGCAGCCTCAACAGCCCCAAGCTGCTTCAGGTTTCGGGCGTCGGCCCGCGCGATGTGCTGGCCGCGGCGAACGTCGCCGTCTACCTCGAGCGTGACAACGTCGGGCGGCGCCTGCACGAACACCGCTGCGCCACATTGCGTTACCAGCTCAGGGAAGATCTGGGCTACAATCGCCAACTCGCGACCAACCTGGGGCAGGCGCTGACCGGCGCCAAGTATCTCGCGACGCGGAAGGGACCCCTTGCCGCGCCTTCGTTCGATGTGGTCGGGTTCGTAAAAGCCCAGTCAGGCGCGGAGCGTCCGGATGGACAGGTGATGTTGGGGCCGTGGACGATCCCGCCGTACAACACCGGCGAACCGGTCGCGATCCAGCGCCAGGCCGGCGTCTCCTGTCTGGGGATGGTGCTGCGCCCGACAGCGCAGGGATCGATCGAGATCACCTCTGGTGATCCTGACGCGCCGCTGCGGATCAACCCGAACTACCTCGGCACAGAACATGACCGGGAGGCCACCGCCAACCTGCTGCGCCGGATGCGCAGCATCTTTGAACAGTCTCCGATCGCCGAACGCATCAGCCACGAGACCTACCCGGGGCCGGATTTGCGAAGCGACGATGAGTTGGTGGACTCCGTGCTTGACGGTGGCTACTGCGGCTACCACGCCGCCGGTAGCTGCGCGATGGGACCCAGTGACGACGACGTGGTGGATCCCCAACTACGGGTGCGGGGCATCGACGGTCTTCGGGTGGTCGACTGCTCGGTGATGCCGACCATGGTCGCAGGCAACCTCAACGGGCCTATCATGGCAATTGCTTGGCGCGCAGCCGATTTCATCGTGTGCGACCAGTAGGACCGGCTTCCCTCACCCGATGACGGCGGATCACGCAGCGCCGCGTCGACGTCGGCGTATCGGCCCAGCCCGCAGAAATCGTGCCGCTCGTTTGTAGTACAGCGGCTGCCCGCCGCGCAGCCGCCGGTATGCCGGATACGGGTCGATGTCGATCTCGACATTCCACGGGTCGTAGTGCAGGTCGTCCACCGCGCCTCCTAGCAGCGTGCTGTACGCTCGTACAGCGAATGTCGGGTCGAGTGCGAGGAGACGTGCGGTGAGCCGTGTGGCGGTGGTGACAGGTGGAGCCTCCGGGCTCGGGCAGGCGATGTGCACGGGGCTGGGCAACGACGGCCACCGGGTCGCGGTACTCGACATCGACGCCGAAGCCGCGGAGAAGACCGCCGCAGCGCTGCAGGAAAACGGGGCACAGGCGGTCGCCGTCGGCGTGGACGTCTCCGACGAGGGCGCCGTCGAGGCGGCATTCGACACGGTCAGAACGCAACTCGGCGCGGTGGAAATCCTCGTCACCAGCGCCGCGATCGCCGGGTTCACCCGCTTCGACCGGATCACCTTGGCGGAGTGGAACCGCTACCTCGCCGTCAACCTGACCGGAACGTTCCTGTGCCTGCGCGCCGCGCTGGCCGACATGGTGCCGGCCAAGTGGGGACGAATCGTGACGATCTCCTCGGCCGCGGGCCAGCAGGGCGCCCGGCGGCAGGGCCACTATGCGGCGACCAAGGGCGGTGTGATCGCGCTGACCAAGACGGTGGCGTTGGACTATGCGAACAAGGGCATCACCGCGAACACAATCCCGCCGTTCGTGATCGACTCGCCGATGCTGCGACGCCAGCAGGCCGAAGGCAAACTTCCTGCCGCCGAGTACCTCACCCAGGCCATACCGGCCGGACGGTTGGGAGCGGGCGAAGACGTCGCCGCAGTCTGTTCGTTTCTCTGCTCGGACGCCGCAGGCTATGTCACGGGTCAGGTGGTTGGGGTCAACGGAGGGGCGGTCATCTGATGAAGACACCCGTAGCTGTCGTCACGGGGGCCAGCCGCGGTGCCGGGGCGGGGATAGCGCATGCGCTAGGCAGCCACGGTTGCACGGTCTACGTCACGGGACGCACTGAAACATCCGACCCGGCAGCGCTTCCCGGCACCATTTGTGAGACCGCCGAACGGGTGACCGCCGCCGGTGGGCAGGGCATCGCCATGCGCGTCGACCACGGTGATGACGAACAGGTCAAGGCGCTGTTCGAGAAAATTGAACGCGAACAGGGCCGGGTGGACATCCTGGTCAACAACGCCGCGATCATCCGCGACGAGATGATGGCCCGCACGAAGTTCTGGGAAGAACCCGTCAACGTGATGGACACCCTCAACGTCGGGTTACGCAGCAGCTACGTCGCCACGGTGTATGCCGCACCGCTGATGCTGCCGCAGCGCGACGGGCTAGTCGTGCTCACATCGTCGTCAGGCGGTGTGCACTACGCCTTCGGGCCGGCGTACGGTGTGCCGAAGGCGGGCACCGACAAGATGGCCGCCGATATGGCGGTGGACTTCAAAGACGTTGGTATCACGGCGGTCTCGATATGGATGGGATCGCTGCTGACCGACCGGGTGCGGAAAATCATTGCCAGCAACCCGGCCAAGTTTGGCCGCATCCGCGAAACCGCGGAGACCCCCGAGCTGACCGGCCACGTGATCAAGGCTCTTTATGACGACCCCGACCGGATGAACCTCAGCGGGCAAACGCTGATCGGTGCGGAGCTCGCGGTCAAGTATGGCATTAAAGACGAAGACGGCCGCCAACCCCCGTCGTACCGCGAACTTTTCGACGTCCATCCGCACCAGCAGCAAGCGCACATCATGCGTTAGTTTCGCGACGCGGCCGGGCACCCCGCCCGTAGGTGATGTCGGCCCGCTCGGGATCCCACCGGTCGCGGAACATCACGTCGGCCACCGGCCGTCGTCGCACGGGACCGTGGCTGCCTCGCGGCCACCCGACGACCACGTGTCCGGCGAGAAACCACTCGTCGGGGATGCCGACGGCGTCGCGCAGCACCTTCTCGCCGTCATAGGATGCCCAGCTCGTGAAGCACGCGCCCAGGCCCTGCGCCCGTGCGGCGAGGTAGAAGTTCTGCATCGCGGGGTAGATCGAGCCGCCCTGCAGGTACTCGGAGGCGAACTCGTTCTTGAACGCGGTGAACAGCACGGAGGTGTGGTCGCCGGCGCGGTCGTGTAGTTCGTAGGTGGCGCGGTTGTTGCGCGCCGCACGGCTGTTGTCGTCATCCGCTGGTCGGCTCATCCCGTACACCGATTCGATTGTCGCCAGGGCTATTCGGGCGGCTTCGGCGACGGCAGTGCGCTGTGGCGGTGCGTCCAGCACGATGAAGCGCCACAGCTGGGCGTTGGCCCCGTTCGGCGCCCAGGTCGCGGCCTCCAGGCAGCGGTAGAGCGTCTCGTCGTCCACCGGTTCGTCGGTGAACCGGCGGATCGAGCGGGCGGTGGAAAGCACTTCCCAGACGTCGTCGGTCGGATGCGGCATCCCATTGGTGTACTCGACGCCGGTGAAGTTGTCGAGACGCACCCTGGCGATGCTGTACAGTCGTACTGCAACCGACCCGGACAGGAAGTGGTGCTGTGAACGACAGGTTCTCGATGGAGGGAAGGGTCGCTGTCATCACCGGCGGCGGAACCGGTATCGGGCGCGCTTCGGCGCTGGTGCTCGCCGAGCACGGCGCCGACATCGTGCTCGCCGGGCGTCGCGAAGAACCGCTGAAGTCCACTGCGGCAGAGATCGAGGCGCTGGGCAGGCGCGCGCTGGCGGCGCCGACCGACGTCACCGACGCCGAGCAGTGCCGCGCGCTCGTCGATGCGACGGTCGCCGAGTTCGGCCAGCTCGACGTGTTGCTCAACAACGCCGGCGGTGGCGAGACCAAGTCGCTGATGAAGTGGACCGACGACGAGTGGCATGATGTGTTGAACCTCAACCTGTCCAGCGCGTGGTACCTGTCGCGGGCCGCGGTGAAGCCGATGATCGACCAGGGCCGGGGCGCGATCGTCAACATCTCCTCAGGGGCGAGCCTGCTGGCGATGCCGCAGGCGGCGATCTACGGGGCGGCCAAAGCCGGGTTGAACAACCTGACCGGATCGATGGCCGCAGCGTGGACCCGAAAAGGGGTGCGGGTCAACTGCATCGCGTGCGGCGCGATCCGCACCCCGGGCCTGGAGGCCGACGCGCAGCGGCAGGGTTTCGACATCGACATGATCGGGCAGACCAACGCATCCGGGCGCATCGCCGAACCCGAAGAGATCGGCTATGGCGTGCTCTTTTTCGCCTCCGACGCGTCGAGCTACTGCTCCGGACAGACGCTGTACATGCACGGCGGCCCCGGGCCTGCGGGGGTCTGATATGGACGTCAGCCATGTCGGTGTGCGTGTGCGCGACCTTGACAACTCGTTAACCTTTTACAGGGCACTCGGTTTCGCCGAGGTGAAGCGGTTGACGGTGCCCGACGAGATGGCCGCCGGGTTGCTCGGGCTGGCGCCGCCGATCGGCTTCGCGGCCGTGTACCTGCGCAACGGCGGCGTCATTCTGCAGTTGTTGACGTTCTCGGGTTACCCGGCGCCGGAGGAAGCCGAACGTGGCATGGTGGGCGCGGGCCTGACGCACGTGTCGATCGCCGTCGACGACATCGCCGCCGCGCAGGCCGCGGTGCAGGCAGCCGGAGGAACCGTCGTCGCCGACCCCGGCGGCGGATTCGCCTGCATGGTGCGGGATCCCGACGGCCAGCTGCTCGAACTGGTGCACTCCCGGGTGCGCCCGGTGCCGGAGGCCTGAGCCAAGTCAGGCTCGCAGCTCGGCGACCATCGCGGCGTACCGGTCGAGGAACGACATCGTGGTCGACGGATCATCGGCGTTGCGTCGCCCACCGCCCAACACCACCCGGTTGAACCCCATTTCGCGGTAGGCCGCCAGCTTCTCGAGCTTGGGATCGCCCCACGCCATGAGCGTCAGGTCCAGCGTCGCGGGGTCTCGACCTGCCTCTTGTGCGGTGCGGCGGAAGTCGGCCAGCGCGGCGCCCACATCGCGGAATGCGGCGTCACCGGGCAGCCAACCGTCGGCCCAGCCGACGCAGTCGCGGATCGCCTTTGGTCCGGTGGCGGCCGCCAGCAGCGGCGGATGCGGACTCTGCAAGGGTTTGGGATAGGACCACACCGGCTCGAAATCGAAGAAGTCACCGTGGTGCTCGGATTCATCCTCGGTCCACAACGTGTTTAGCGCGGCGACCATATCAGCCAGCACGCGGTAGCGATCCGACCATGCCAGCGGCCGCGACACCGAAAGCTCGGTACGGAAACCCACTCCGACGCCCAGCAGCAGCCGGCCCTGGCTCATCTCGTCCAAGGTGGCGACTTGCTTTGCCGTCGTGAACAACTCACGTTCAAGGGGCAGCGCGACCGCGGTGCCGAGCCGCAGCGTGGTCGTCCCTTGTGCCGCGGCGAGCAGCGACAGGAACGGGTCGCGCATCTGCTTCTGCGCCTCGAGTAGACCGCTGGGGAACTGATCGGCGGCGGCCACCGGGATCTGGGGGTGCTCGCCCACCCAGATCGACTCGAAGCCGCGCGATTCCAGCTCCACGGCGAGGGTCTCCGGCGCGATATCACGGGCGGTGTTGAGCGAGACGAAGCCCAAATCCATTGATCACCTTTCGGCACTATGCGTGTGCTGTACGATCGTACAGGTGTCAGAGCTTTCGTACGACCCCTACGACGTGGCGATCGACGTGGACCCGTATCCCGTGTACAAGCGGCTGCGCGACGAGGCGCCCGTGTACTACAACGAGAAGTTCGACTTCTGGGCGCTGAGCCGGTTCGCCGACGTCGAGGCGGCGCTGCGCGACGCCGAGAACCTCAGTTCAGCCAAGGGCGACATCCTCGAGGTGGTCAAGGCCGAACCGGTGATGCCGTTGGGGGTCTTCATCAACGAGGACCCGCCGCTGCACACCGTTCACCGGTTGCTGGTGTCGCGCGCGTTCACGCCGCGGAAGATGGCGGCGATCGAGGATCAGGTGCGCGCGTTCTGCGCGGCCTGCCTGGATCCGCTGCGCGACGGTGACCGGTTCGACTTCACCACCGACCTCGGCGCCGAGATGCCGATGCGGGTGATCGGCATGCTGATCGGTATCCCGGACTCGTTGCAGCGCAGCGTCCGCAAGGTCGCCGGTGCGCGGTTGCGCAACAAACCCGGCGAGCCCTTGCCGGTCAAGAAGGACAACTACTTCAACGGCGACATGTTTCGCGACTACGTGGCGTGGCGTAGGGACAACCCGAGCGACGATCTGGTGACCGAGTTGCTCAACGTGGAGTTCGACGACGTCGACGGACAGCGGCGCATACTGCGCGAGGAGGAGTTGTTGGTGTTCCTCGGTGTGATCGCCAACGCCGGGACGGAGACGGTGGGCCGGCTTTTCGGCTGGCTGGGCAAGCTTTTCGGTGAGCATCCTTCGCAGCGGCGGGAACTGGTCGAGAACCCGTCGCTGATCGGCGGCGCGGTCGAAGAGGTGCTGCGGTACGAACCGCCGGTGCATTCGATCGCGCGATATGTCGCCAACGACGTCGAGTATCACGGGCAGGTCATTCCGGCCGGCAGCGCGCTGCTGCTCATGTCTGGATCGGCCAACCGTGACGACCGCAAATTCGACAACCCGGACGTCTTCGACATCCACCGCAACGCCAACCATCTGTCGTTCGGCCGGGGCACTCACTTTTGTCTGGGTGCATCACTGGCCCGGCTCGAAGGTCGGGTCGCGCTCGAGGAAATCCTGAAGCGCTGGCCGGACTGGACGGTGGACATCGACAACGCCGTACGTGCCCCCACCGCGACCGTGCGGGGTTGGGAGAGCATGCCCACGATTGTGGGCTGAGGGCCTACCACGAGGCGCCGACAATTCTTGGGTGGGTGCTTGCAGTTATCCCCAACGGCGTATTGATCCACAGATCGATCGGTTAATCTGTCGAGTCCGCAGATCTTTTCGATAACGTTGCGGCATGGGTGGTTTCATTACCGGACAGGCGGCGCGCGAGCGAATCGGCGCGCTACTGGACCAGGTCGATGCCGCCTACGGCGAGCTGCGCGAGCTGTCCTCTGATGTGGTCGGAAACAGCTACCGCGTGCAGATGGCCGAGCGCTTGGAGGGCCAGGAGCGAGTGAACCGGGGGTTGATGTACCGGGTGTTCGGTGACATCGCCAATCCTCCGGACGAGTCCGCGATGGCGCCGGGCTTGATCGACCGGCTGTGGGCGCGGCTGCGCATCCCGCCCGCCGAGATCAAACGACGCATCAAGATGGCGCAGAAGATCTGTCCGCGCCGCCAGCTGAGCGGGCCGCCATTGCCGGCGTTGCTACCCGAGACGGGCGCCGCCGTCGAACAGGGTGCGATCGGTGAGGACCACCTCAAGGAGATCTGCACGGCGATGGACCGGTTACCTTCCAGCATCTCGGTCACCGACCGCAACGATGTAGAGGCCAGCTTGGTCCGCCAGGCCACCAAGAACGACGCCGATATCGTCAAAGCAGCCGGCAAACGCATCGACGACATCTTCAACCCCGACGGCCACTACACCGAAGAGGACCGTAAACGCCGCCGCGAAGTCTCGCTGGGGCCGCAGGGCCGCGATGGGATGTCGCGACTGACGGGCTGGGTCGACCCGGAGACCCGCAGCTACATCGAGGCATGCAGCGCCGCGGTGCGCCCTGGACGGCATCTGCCCGACGGCGCCGTCGAAGAGGTGCCCGATGACCGCAACTCGGCGCAGCGGTGTCATGACGGCATCAAGCTGGGGCTCAAGGAAGGCATCGCCTCAGGCGGGTTCGGATCCCATCGTGGGCACGCGGTGACGGTGATCGCGCGCACCACGCTGGCGGAGCTGAACCAGGCCGCCCACGCGGTGATCGATCCGTTCGTGTCGATGCCCGCCCCGGCGCGTACCGGCGGAAACACCGCGCTGCCGATGCGGGACCTGATCCGCATGGCCGCCGGGGCGATTCACTACCTGGCCGTGTTCGACGACCACAGCGAGCGCCCGATCTACCTGGGCCGGCAGAAGCGCATCGCCACCGCCGATCAGCGGATCATCTGCTACTCGCGCGACGGGGGCTGCACCCGACCCAATTGCCTGGCGCCCGGCTATCACAGCGAGGTCCACCACGCCACGGACTGGTCAGCCGGTGGCACCACCGACGCCGACACCCTGTTCTTCGCGTGCGGACCCGATCATGCGGCCGTCACCGAGGGCCGGTGGCAGACCACGGTCACCGAAGGCGGCCGGCTGGCGTGGACCGACGGCACCGCCGCACCCGAGATCAACCATACGCACCATCCCGACGAACTGCTCCGCGGGGATCCGGATCCGCCCGATCAAGGCTAAGTCGGGCGCACCGGTGTGTTAAGCCGCTGATCGGCAACGGGCACACCGGCAAAAGTCATGGGCCAGGGAGGTTTTCCGTGTTGCACTACCCAGCAGGTACCGGTGTCGTCCAGCGGGGCGGTGGCGGCACTCAGGGCGGCGTCGGCGACGGCGTCGGCTTCCATGACCGGGACGCCGATCCGTTCCACGAGCCGGCGGCGATCGCCGAGGACGCCGGTCTCCGTGATGCCGGGGCAGATGGTCTGCACCGCAATGCCTTCGGTGGCCAGGTTCGGTGCGATCGAGCGCATGAACCCGACGACGGCGTGCTTGCCGAGCGCGTAGACGGCGTCGGGATGCCACGGCACCAGCCCGGCAAGCGAGGCGGTGGCCAGGATCGCGCGATCGGCGGCCGGAAGCGCACGCATGGTGCGCACGGCCGCGCGCGCACCGAATACCACGCCGTCAAGGTTCACGCCGACCGATCGGCGGTACTCGTCCAGGTCGAGCGCGCCGATGTCACCTGACCAGTGAATGGTGATGCCCGCATTGAAGAACGCCAGATCGACGCTGCCAAGCTCGGCGACGCACGCACCGAAAACCGTTTCGACCTGTTCAGAATCGGAGACATCGCACTGTAGCCCTAGCCCGCCGAGTGAGGATGCGACGGTGTCGGCGGCGCGGCCGTCGATGTCGACCACGCACACCCGCATCCCCTCAGCGGCGAACCGCTGCGCGGCCGCACGGCCGATACCCGATCCTCCGCCGGTGATCAGCGCGACACGATCGGTCAGCTTCACCGGTCACCACCGTTCGACAGGTTCACTCTCCAACGTCAACGGCCGAATGTAGGACGCGTCGGACTTATCCCACTTACCCTTGATGAAGCCCTGCACCGCACCGGAATTGAGCATCGAGGAGTCGCCGCTCATCATCCATTCGATCGTGCAGCGCCGCAGCGCTATCTTCCAGGTCCCGTCGCGGCGCTCGAGCCGGTCCAGGTAACGACCGCCCATCAGCGATACCACCTTGCCGCCCTTGGAGCGCATGGCACCCATCACGTAGCTCTCGGCGTGGGCTTCGTCGCCGTTGATCTCACACGTGTGCGTGGTGACGTTGTGCAAATGGTCCTCGAACACCGCACTATGGGCTGCGTTGGCCCACTCGCCGTACTCCGGGCCGGACTTGACCGTCGGCCCGTGCTCGTCGACGCCGTCTTCCCAGTACACGCTGCCCATCAACTCGGCGTCGTGGCGGTCGTGCCCGCGCGCCTGGTTCATCACGCAATCCAGGATCGCCATCCGGTCTTCGACATACTGCAGGCGCTGCCGCAACTGTTCGAGCTCATCGGACATCGTCAGGAGATCCTTCCGCGAGAGATACTTGCCTTATACGACTGTACAGCACCGCCGATTGCGCCGTACAGTCGTACAACATCTCGAGGCGCATGGTCTTCACGCTGCATCGCTCAGCCATCGTCGAGTCGATCGGGCTGTCGGTGTCGACCAAGACGCTCGTCGGCAAACACCCGGCCGAAGGCGCCCATCTCGTGCGCATGCTGCGCGGCATCGTGGAAGGCCTGGCGGCTGAAGTGCCCGCCTAGCGGCGGGTGGGCTTGGCGCGCTTGCGGTTTGCCGACGGCGCCGGCGGCTCCACGGAATCCAGGAAGCGTTCGAACGCCTTGGTGACCTCCGCATGTGCGGTCTTGACGCCGACGCCCTCCTCGAGGTTGAGGAACTTCGGTAGTCCCGAAATCAACAACAGCAGCGCCGACAACGACAGATCGCCGCCCAACCGCACGTTCTTACCGAACTTCGCCGTCAGCGCCTTCAACTGCACCTTACGCACGCTCTCGGTGGCCGCGGCGATCTCGGCCCGAATCGACTTGCGATGGTTGCCCAGCGCCATGAACTCCGTCATCAGCGCACCGGTGGCCTCGTCCCAGCTGTACTCCCACAGCGCCCGCAGCGGATCATCGGCGCGCTTCTCCAACGTCTTGTTGAGAAAGTCGAGGTTGCGTGCGGAGTAGCGCCGGATCGCGGCGATGAAGATGTCGTCGAGGGTGGGAAAGTAGTACTGCACCAGGCTCGGTGCGACGCCCGCTTTGGTGGCCAGGGCGCGGTACGTGACGCTGGGGTAGCCCTCGTCGAGCATCATCTTCTCGACGCAATCCAGCAGTGCGTCCCGCGTCTTCGATGTCTCGGCACCCACGCGGCGCGCAGATGAGGCCATGGTCTCCTCAGTTCTATCGACTGCAAACATTCTGACACTCCACCGGCGCTGTACGCCCGTATGGTGTCAGTTTTCACGGTTGACGGCCCGAACAAGCCGGTATCGTTCAGGCGCATCCTCCCTCGGATGCGGAGGTTCACATGGCGAAGACCGGTGCGGCACGCCCACTACGCGGCCGACGTGAGGAATGCGCGGCCCTGGACCGCCTGATATCGACCGTCCGTTCCGGCCAGAGCCAGGTTCTGGTGTTGCGCGGCGAAGCGGGCGTCGGCAAGAGCGCGCTGCTGGACTTTGTCGCCGATAACGCGGCGGGCTTCCGCGTCCTGCGGACCGCAGGCGTGGAATCGGAGATGGAACTCGCCTTCGCCGGGCTGCAACAGCTCTGCGCCCCGCTGGCGGACCACAGCGATGCGCTGCCCGCCCCGCAACACGCGGCGGTCGACACCGCGTTCGGCCGCAGCGCGGGTCCCGCGCCCGACCGCTTCCTCGTCGGCTTGGCGGTGTTGAGCCTGCTGGCCTCCGCCGCCCGGGATCAGCCGTTGATTTGCCTGGTCGACGACGCGCAGTGGTTGGACCGGGTCTCGATACAGACCCTGGCGTTCGTCGCCCGCCGGTTGTTGGCTGAGCCGGTCGCGCTGATCTTCGCGGCGCGTGAGGGCAGCGCCGACGAGTTGAACGGCCTGCCCACTCTGCCGGTGGGCGGGCTGCGACCTGACGATGCCCGCGTACTGCTGGAGTCGGTCGTCCCGGGCCGCCTGGACGAGCGGGTGCGTGACCGCATCGTCGCCGAAACGCGCGGTAACCCGCTCGCCCTGCTCGAGCTGCCGCGCGACCTGACGGTCGCGGAACTGGCGGGCGGCTTCGGACGTCCTGACGCGCGGCCCTTGGTCAACAAGATCGAGCAGACCTTCCTGCGGCGTATCGAGGACCTCCCGCCCCAGACGCAGCGCCTGCTGCTGATCGCGGCGGCCGAACCTGTCGGTGACGCGGTGCTGTTGATGGGGGCCGCGCAACGGCTCGGGGTATCCCTCGACGCGGGCGTAGCCGCACAAGCCGCCGGCCTGATCGACATCGGCACCTCGGTGCGGTTCCGGCATCCGCTGGTGCGCTCCGCCTCCTACCGCGCCGCGGACCCACAGCAACGCAAGGCCGTTCATCAGGCGCTGGCCGAAGCGACCGACCCCGCAGCCGACCCCGACCGTCGCGCGTGGCACCTCGCCAACGCTGCGTCAGGACCGGACGAAGAGGTAGCAGCCGAACTCGAACGGTCCGCGGACCGCGCCCAGGCCCGAGGTGGAATCGCAGCAGCCGCAGCGTTTCTCGAACGTGCGACGGAGCTGACCATGGACCCGGCCCGCCGCGGTGCCCGCGCGCTGGCCGCCGCACAGGCCAGGCGCGACGCCGCGGACCTCGACGGCGCCGACCACCTGATTGCCGTCGCGCAGGACACGCCGCTGGACGCGCTGCAGCGCGCTCGGCTGGCGCGGCTGCAAGCCCAGATCGACTTCGCTAGGAGCCGCGGCGGCCAGACATCGATGTCGATCTCCGAGACGGCGGTGGGCCTGCTGATGGCGGCCAAAGGACTCGAGACGCTCGACGCCGGGCTGGCCCGTGAGACATACCTGGAAGCCATGGGCGCGGCGATGCACGGCAGCAGGCTCTGCCCGCTCGGCGGCGCGGTGGAGGTGGCCCAGCCGGCACGACTGGCACCGCCGGGCCCGCAGCCGCCACGGCCGATCGACCTGCTGCTCGATGGCCTGTCGGCGAGGGTGGCCGACGGCTACGCGGCCAGCGTGGCGACGCTGCGCAACGCGGTGACGCTACTGCACGAGGAGGTCAACCGCGGCGCACCCGAGCTGTTGGACTGGCTGTGGTTGGCGTTTCCGGTCGCACAGGAATCGGCCGTGCACGAGCTCTGGGATGACGACATGTGGCACCGACTGGCCACCGACGCCGTGCGGCTTGCCCGCGATACCGGGACGCTGGCTGTGCTTCCGTCCGCCCTTGCCTATCGCGCGGGCGTGCACGTGCTGGCCGGTGAATTCACCACGGCAGCAACCCTTCTTGAAGAGACAGCATCGATCACCGCCTCAACCGGCTACGCGCCGCTGAGGTATCACGCCTTGTCGTTGCAGGCGTGGCGGGGTGCCGCAACCGCCGCGGGAGTTCTGGAATCGGCCGCGGCGGAGGCCACCGCCAGGGGAGAGGGCCGAGTGCACGGGTATACCGGGTACCTCGCCGCGGTCCTCTACAACGGGCTGGGCCGATACGAGGAAGCATTCGCGAATGCGCGGCGCGCGTGTGAGTTCGATGATCTCGGCTTCTACGGATGGTGTCTTTTGGAGCTCATCGAAGCCGCGGTGCACACCGGCGAGCGAGAAGCCGCCGCGGCGGCGCTCGAGCAGCTCGAGGAGCGCGCGGGCGGCAGCGGAACCGATTGGGGTCTGGGCAGCGTGGCGAGCGGACAGGCGCTGCTGTCCGACGATGACCGGGCCGACGCCCTTTTCGCCAAGGCCATCGCGCACCTGGAGCGCACCCGCGTCACCGTGTTCGCCGCCCGCGCACACCTGCGGTATGGCGAATGGCTTCGCCGCATGAACCGGCGCGTCGACGCGCGCACGCAGCTCAACGCCGCCCACGAGATGTTCACCCGGATGGGTGCGGAGGCATTCGCCGAACGCACCCGACGGGAACTGGCCGCCACCGGTGAGAAAGCGCGTAAGAAGACCGGTAGCTCCGGTGAGCAGCTGACCGCCCAAGAGGCCCAGATCGCGCGGCTGGCCGGTGCGGGGCTGACCAACCAGGAGATCGGCGCGCAGCTGTTCATCAGCACGCACACCGTCGAATGGCACCTACGCAAGGTGTTCGTCAAGCTCGGAATCACCTCGCGGCGACAGCTGCGCAAGATCTCGTGGGCGAGTTAGCCCCGCACACGACTACGGACTTTCAAGGGTTCGCCGTCGCGCCCGTGCCCGCCAGGCTGCGCTTATGGACGTATACGAAGCGGTGCGCACCAGGCGGGCGGTGCGCGGATTCCTTGACCGTCCCGTACCGAAAGAACTCCTGGATCGCGTGCTGACCGCGGCCGCCGGGGCGCCGTCTGGGTCCAACCTTCAACCGTGGCACATCTACGTCGTCACCGGCGCGCCGCTATGTCAGCTCAAGAAGCTGGCGACCCAACGGGTGAGTGCCGGCGATGCCTGGGATGAGCGGGAATTCGAGATGTACCCGCGCGATTTGAAGTCGCCTTACCGCGAGCGGCGATCCCAGTTCGGGCGGGAGCGCTACAGCGCGCTGGGCATCGAGCGCGAGGACTGGGAAGCGCGTCAACGCGCGGCGATCGCCAACTGGGACTGCTTCGGCGCACCGGTGGCCCTGTTCTGCTACATCGACCGCGACCTGGGCCGGCCCCAGTGGGCCGACGTCGGCATGTACCTGCAGACCGTCATGTTGCTGCTGCGTGCGGAAGGGCTACACAGCTGCCCGCAGATGGCGTGGTCGCAAGTCCACAAAACCGTCGCGGACATCGTGTCGCCACCGGAGAACCTGATGCTGTTCTGCGGCGTGTCGATTGGATACGAGGACCCCACCGTTGAGTACGTCCGCCATGCCAGGGTGCCGATCGCCGAGACCGTCACCTACCTGAAGGCCACCGTTCGCCGACCCGACGAGAACCTGGCCGCACGGTTCGCCAGGGAGACCGAACCGCTCCTCGACGTGCTGTCCCGCGCTGCGCGCCGACTGACCCGCAGCCACGCCGACGCCGACGATCTCCTGCAGGACACCCTGTTGCACGCCTATTCGGGCTTTCACACCTTCCAGGAGGGCAGCAACCTTCGGGCATGGCTGTTCCGGATCCTCTACAACCGGTGGGTCAGCACTCATCGTCGCAAACAGAGCCGACCGGTCGAGGTTTCGGTCGCCACGTTCACCGAACACGACATCGTTCAACGCTCCGCGGAGGACGAAGTGTTGGATACGTTGCCCGCCAACGACATCAAGACGGCCATGGACGCGCTGCCGCAAAGCTTCAAAGAAGCGATCTACTACGCCGACATCCAGGGCTACACCTACGCCGAAACCGCCAAATTGCTGAACGTCCCGATGGGCACCGTGATGTCGCGGGTGTCACGGGGACGCCACCGGCTGCGCACCGCGTTGGCCCCCGCCTGAGAAAGGGAACACAATGGAACTCACCAATCACACAGCGCTGATCACCGGCGGCACCGCAGGCATCGGATTGTCTTGCGCGCGGCTGATGGCGGGCGAAGGTGCCTCGGTCATCATCACCGGCAGAGACCGCAAGCGCGGTACGGCTGCGGCTGACGAGATCGGTGCCCGCTTCATCCAGGCCGACCTTTCGGATCTGGACTCGGTGAAAGAACTTGTGCGCCAAGCAGGAGACGTCGACATCCTGGTCAACAACGCAGCCAGCTTCCCCGGCGCTGCCACGATCGAACAAGATGTCGACTCGTTCGAGAAGACGTTTGACACCAACGTGCGTGGCACCTACTTTCTGGCCGCCGGTCTGGTGCCGGGCATGGTCGAGCGCGGGTTCGGCTGCATCGTCAACGTCACCAGCATGGTCGCCTCCAAGGGCGTTCCCGGCGCATCCACCTACAGCGCCTCCAAGGCCGCGGTGGAGTCGCTGACCCGCACCTGGGCCGCCGAGTTCGGCCGGTATGGCATCCGCGTCAACAGCGTCGCGCCCGGGCCCACCAAAACCGAAGGTGTAGCGGCGGTGTGGGGCGACACCAACGAGGAACTCGGTCGCGCACTTCCGTTGGGCCGCACCGCAGATCCCGAGGAGATCGCCGACGCGGTGCTTTTCCTCGCCTCGCCTCGCGCCAGCTTCATCACCGGATCCACGCTGCACGCCGACGGCGGCGGCAGTGCTATTTGAAACCGATTTGAAGGAGACGAGAACCGATGTCCAAAAAATACGACGCGGCGTGGGAAACCGCGCTCACGGTGGTGCAGGAAGCCGAGCCGCCGTTCATCCCGCAAGATGCGCACACCATGACCGTCGTCGTCGAGTACCCGCCGGGCAGCGCGGGCGCCCCGCCGCACCGGCACCCGAGCGGACCGGCCTTCGGCTACCTGCTCGAAGGCGAGATGCTGTTCGAACTCGAAGGTGCACCGCCGCGAGTGATCAAGGCCGGCGAAGCGTTCTGGGAACCCGGCGGCGAGGTCATCCACTACTCGGACGCCAACAACCGCGACGACATCAAGGTCCGGTTCGTCGTCACCATGCTCTGCAAGCCGGATCAACCGATGCTGGTTCTCGTCGACGACGACGACCTCGCCGCACGCCGGCACCTGCGCGTCGGACCGAGTTGACCGGCCGACCCGACAGCATCCGACGATGAGTTTGGCGCGCTGAGCCGGTCAGAACCTGTATGAGACGTACCGGAGAGGCACCGATGACCAAACCGACCGCGTTGCCGCCCGTCGTCGACCACGACACCTGGCGGGCGGCGCTCGACGAGCTGCGCGTGCGGGAGAAGGCCGCGACCCGTGAGCTCGACGCCATCGCCGCCCAGCGCCGGCGGCTGCCCATGGTGAAAATGCCCGACTACACGTTGATCGGCGAACACGGACCGGTGCGGCTGGCCGACGTGTTCGAGGGGCGGTCGCAGCTGATCGTCTACCACCACATGTGGACCGACGGCGCGGAGTGGCAGTGCGGCGGTTGCACCGGCTTCACGTCCCAGTTCACCCGGTTGGGCTTCCTCGACAACTACGACGCCCGTTTCGTCATCGTCACCAACGGACCGATCGAGGAGGCGCTGGCCTACCGCGACAAGGTGGTGAATCGGATGGACTGGTACTCGTCGTCGCAGAGTTCGTTCGGCGCCGACGTCGACGCGCCGCCCGGCGGCGGCTTCGCGGTCAACGTGTTCCTACGCGCGACGGGTCCGTCGGGCGAGGAGGCGGTGTATCGCACGTGGCACACCAACGGCCGCGGCACCGAACAGCTCAGCCACACCTTCGCGCTCATCGACCTGCTGCCGTGGGGGCGTCAGGAACAGTGGCAGGACTCACCCGACGGCTGGCCACAAGGCCCGGCGTATGCGGGCTGGATGGACTCACCCGACATCGCCGCGGCGTACGGCTAGGACGAGCGCGACAGGAATTCCACCAGCAGCTCGGTCATGTTCGGAATCGCCTGGCGCGCAATGACTTCATAGCCGTGGGTGCTCAGCGTCGGCAGACACAGCAGCCCGGCGCGCGGCGTGAGCCCGATGCTCTTGGCATGCGAGGCGTCGGATTCGAACGCGCCGAGCACCGCCGCCTGCGGCGACAGTCCCAGGTCCAGCCCGATGCCCATCAACGCGTCGGCGACATCCTTGTCGTAGACACACTGCGCGTCGCTGTACCCCACGATCGGACCGCCGCGCACCGAGGTGTCGTACTCGGCTTCCGTCGGCCCCACCTCCAGCGCCAGGGTGAGATCGCCGGGCAGGGTCCGACTGGCGTAGGAGCCGCCCACCCCGCCGATCTCTTCGCTGGTGGTGAACACCAGGTACACGTCGTGGGCGGGGCGGCGGTCGTGGATCACGCGCGCCGTCTCCAGCAGCGCGGTCACCGGGGCGCGGTCGTCTAGGAAGTAGCTGCCGAGGTAGCCGTCGCCGACGTCGACCAGCGTGCGCTTGCTGCGGTCGATACACACCCGGGTTCCCGGCTGCACCCCGGCGTCGGTCAACTCCTCTGGGGTATGCCCGGTGAAGACGTAGACGTGCATCCAGTCCAGCGACTTGTCGCCCTGGTCGGGTTTGGTCTCCCAGATCCGTTGGCTTTCCTTGGTGGTGTGCTCCGAACCCAACGTCAGCACGCCGCACACCGTCTGGCGGTCACCGAGCAGCATGACCGGGCCGAGCCCGAAGTTTCCCGGATACATCGTGCCCAACGGCGTCAGGTGCAGGGTGCCGTCGCTCTCGACCCGTTTGACCAGCATCGACAGCTCGTCCATATGGGCCATGACGCGGGTGGCGCGCCCGTCGTCGCGGCTTTCGCCGCGGACCTGCCCGATCAGGTTCCCGGCCGGATCCACCCACAACTCATCGACGTACGATTCGAGCTCGCGGCGGCAGATATCGCGCACCGCCCGCTCCTGCCCGCACGGCCCGTAGGCCCACAGCAGTTCTTGCAGCAGGTCACGGCGTAATTGATATTGATCGGTCACCGGCCATGAGTAACCGCATAACGGCGTCGGGAAAACCCGGGCCCTACTGGATCGGCGGATGCGGGAACGGCGGCGGCGCCGGAACGCACAAGCCGGTGCTGACGTCGAGCGCCTTGCCCGGCACGCAGAACGGCGCGCAACCGTAGATCACGCCGGTCTCACCCGGCGCGCAGCCGACGTTGCCGGGCTGGGCCACGGCGACGGCCGGAATGAAGGGGGTGACCGCCAGGGCAGCCGTGAAAAGCGCCGCGGACACCGACCGTCGCAGGGAAACCATGTTCGGCAGTGTATGCCGCAGGTCAGGTCCCGCAGAAGGTTTGGTACCTGCCGAAGTCCTCCGGCGCCGGTTCGGCGTAGCGCGCCAGGTCCGGCCGTTCGTCGTAGGGCGCGGTGACGGCGGTCAACAGCTGCTGCAACGGGTGCAGATCGCCGTCGGTGGCCGCGGTCAGGGCTTCCTCGACGAGGTGGTTGCGCGGGATGTAGATCGGGTTGACCCGGTCCATCAGCTCGGGGTCCGGGTGCAGCGCGCGCCAGCGGCTCACCCAGTCGTCGAATGCCGCCAGGTCGAGAAATAGTCCGCGCGCGGGCTCGGTGTCGCCGCGCGCGGCCCGGCCCAGCTGCCGGAAGAACGAGGTGAAGTCGACGTGGCTGGCCGCGAGCTGTTCGAGCAACTCGTTCATCAGCGGCGCCTGCTGCGCCGGGTCGCCGGTGAGCCCGATCTTGGCCTGCATGCCGCTGGTCAACGCCTGGCCGAACCGCACGCTGAACCCTTCGAGCCGGTCCTGGGCGATGGTGATCGCCTGCTCCTGGTCGTCGGCGAACAGCGGCAGCAGCGTTTCGGCGAACCGGGCGAGGTTCCAGCCCGCGATCGTCGGCTGGTTGCCGTAGGCGTAGCGGCCCCACGAGTCGATCGAGCTGAACACCGTCTCGGGGTCGTAGGCCTCCATGAACGCGCAGGGCCCGTAGTCGATGGTCTCGCCGGAGATCGTGGTGTTGTCGGTGTTCATCACGCCGTGCACGAACCCGACGAGCATCCACTGCGCGACCAACGCGGCCTGCACCCCGATCACCGCGTCGAAAAGCGCGACGTAGGGGTTGTCGGCGTCGGCCGCGGCGGGGTGGTGGCGCGCAATGGCGTGGTCGGCGAGGCGGCGCAACAACTCGGCGTCGCCCGTCGTCGCGGCATACTGAAAAGTGCCGACCCGCAGGTGGCTGCGCGCCACCCGGGCCAGCACGGCACCCGGCAACAGCGTCTCGCGGGTGACCGTGCGCCCGGTCGCGACGACGGCCAGCGACCGGGTGGTCGGAATTCCGAGGGCGTGCATCGCCTCGCTGATCACGTATTCGCGCAGCATTGGGCCGACGGCGGCCAGCCCGTCGCCGCCGCGGGCGAACGGGGTGGCCCCCGAGCCCTTGAGATGCAGGTCGCGCAGCTCACCCTCGGTGGTGGTGAGCTCACCGACCAGCAGCGCGCGCCCGTCGCCGAGCCGCGGGACGAAGCCGCCGAACTGGTGGCCCGCATAGGCCTGGGCCACCGGCGCGGCGCCGTCGGGCACCAGGGTGCCGGTGAGGAACCGCAGGCCGTCGGGGCCGCGCAGCCAGTCGGCATCGAGGCGGAGGTCGGCGGCCAACGCCTCGTTGAGTACGAGCAGGCGCGGATCGGGTGCCTCCTCGGCCCGCCAGCCGACGGTTAGCTCCGGGAATTCACGGGCGAAGCGGTCTCCGACGGAGATGGTCAAGGGTGCGGCGCTCACTACACCAAGGGTACGGAGACCGCGCTGGTCTGTATGGTGAGGCTTCCTAGCAAGCGCAGACGGTGGTCGTCGTGACCTGCCGCGCAGCGGGAAGTAATCGTCGGATCGAGGAGCAACCCGGTGACGCTGAACACCATCGCGCTCGAGCTCGTGGCCCCCAATGTGGACCGCGGCCGTGAGCAGGCGCTGGAGGATGCCGACAAGGTGCTGCGGTACTCCGAGCAGAGCGGCCTAGCCGGCCGGATCGGGCACGTGATGATCCCCGGCATGATCGAAGAGGACGACGATCGGCCCGTCGAGATGAAGCCGAAGATGGACGTCCTGGACTTCTGGTCGGTGATCCGACCCGAGCTGGCCGGCGTCAAGGGGTTGTGCACGCAGGTCACCTCCTTCATGGACGAGCCGACGCTGCGCCGACGGCTGACTTCGTTGTCCGGTGCCGGGTTCGAGGGCATCGCGTTTGTCGGGGTGCCGCGCACGATGGCCGACGGCGAGGGCTCCGGCGTCGCGCCGACGGATGCGCTCGCGATGTTCGACGAGGTGGTGCCCAATCGCGGGGGGATTCTCATCCCGACCCGCGAAGGTGAGCAGGGCCGGTTCGAGTTCAAGTGCGACCGGGGCGCGACGTACGGCATGACGCAGCTGCTGTACTCCGATGCGATCGTCGGGTTCCTCCGCGAGTTCGCCGCGGCGACCGATCATCGGCCCGAGATCCTGCTGTCGTTCGGGTTCGTCCCGAAGATGGAGAGCAAGGTCGGGCTGATCCATTGGCTGATCCAGGATCCGGGCAACCCCGCGGTGGCCGAGGAGCAGGAGTTCGTCAAGCGGTTGGCCGGCACCGATCCGACCGAGAAGCGCAAGCTGATGGTCGACCTGTACAGGCGGGTCATCGATGGCGTCGCCGACCTCGGTTTTCCGCTGTCCATCCACCTCGAGGCCACCTACGGGGTGTCGGCTCCGGCGTTCGAGACGTTCGCGGAGATGCTCGCGTACTGGGCGCCGGACGCCACCTGAGGGTCCCGACCCGTCGTCACGACGCCTGGCGAGTCGGCATGATCGTCAGCTGTTGCAGGTTCACCCGCGCCGGCTGCGCCACCAGGAAGCCGATCGCCTCGGCGACGTCGGCGGGATCCAGCCACTCGATCTGATCCCGGGTGCCGTCCAGCCACTCCTGCGCGCCCGCATCGGTGACATGGCCCTGCAACTCGGTCTCGACGATGCCGGGCTCGACGGCCGAGACCCGCACGTTCTTGGCGCCGAGTTCGGCGCGCAGCGTGCGCGACATGTGCGTCACGAACGCCTTGGTGCCCGAGTACACCGCGAAGTGCGGGAACAGGTTCTGTGCGGCGATGGACGACGTGTTGATCAGATCGGCGACGCCCTTGTCGGCGGCGGAGGCCACCAGCTGCGGGACGAACGCGCCGATCGCGTTCGTCAACCCGGTGATGTTCAGGTCGATCTGCTGCTGCCACTGGTCGAAACGCTGCTCGTCGATCGGGGCGGGCAGCATGACGCCGGCGTTGTTGAACAGCACGCCGGCCGGGCCCCACTCGGCTTCCACCCGCTGCGCGGCGGCGCGCACCGCGTCGGCGTCGGTGACATCCACCGGCAGCGCGAGTGCGGTGCCGCCCGCCGCACCGATCTCCGCGGCGAGCTTCTCCAGCCGGTCGGCCCGGCGGGCGAGCAGCGCCACCCTGGCGCCCGAGGCGGCGAGCCGCTTGGCGGTGGCCGCGCCGATGCCGCTCGAGGCGCCGGTGATGACGGCGACGCGGCCGGACAGGGGATGGCTGGTGCTCGGGGTTGTCTTGGTCATGGCGATTCCTTTCATCGGTGGCGGCGGTGCTGCCGCACATCCGAGACAACACCGCCGAACAGCCCGCTGAGCGGCCAAAACGAGCCCAGTCGGGCCCCGGTTCGGCGTTCCTGGGTTTGGCAGACCCACGTTTGGGACGGTGCGGCGGGCCCGCTGCGCCCACACTGGAGGCATGGACCACAACGCCGAACTCAAGGAGTTCCTTCGGACGCGTCGCGCGCGGCTGCGCGTCGAGGACGTCGAGATCGGCGGGTCGGGACGGGTGCGCCGGGTGCCTGGTCTGCGTCGCGAAGAGGTCGCCCAGCTGGCCGGGGTGAGCGTGGACTACTACACCCGCCTGGAACAGGGCCGCCACCTCAACGTGTCCGACGAGGTGCTCGACGCGGTGGCGCGGGCGCTGCGCCTCGACGACGTCGAGCGGTCGTACCTGTTCGAGATCGCGCGCAAGAAGACGCGTCGCGCCCGGCGGCGGCCCGCGCCGGTGCAGCGGGTCCGGCCCGGTGTGCGCCGCGTGCTGGAGACGCTCGACGACGTCGCGCCGGCGTTCGTGTTCGGCCGCCGCATGGACATGCTGGCGGCCAACCGGCTGGCGCGGGCGCTGATGGGCGACTTCGAGGCGTTACCACCGCGGGAGCGAAACCTGTTGCGGTTCACCTTTCTCGACGAGTCCGCGCGGGAGCTCTTCACCGACTGGGAAGAGGTGGCCCGCGACAACGTCGCGATCCTGCGGCTCGACGCCGGGCGCCACCCCGACGATCCGTTGCTGACCGAACTCGTCGGTGAGCTCGCCGTCAAGAGCGAGGAGTTCCGCCAGTGGTGGGCCGACCACAACGTCCGCGAACGCACCCACGGGATCAAGCGCTACCACCACCCGCTGGTCGGTGACCTGTCGGTGAACTACGAAAGCGTCGCCGTACCCGGCGACCCCGACCAGACGCTGTGCATCTACACCACTGAGCCGGGGTCCCCGGCGGAGACGGCGCTGCGGCTGCTGGCCAACTGGACCAGCGCCCCCTCCGCGGATGCGGCGCTGCAGACCCCCTGACCCGCCGCCTATCCTCTGTTCGGTGTCCGAGCCGTCCGCCGCTGAGCTGCGTAGGCGCCTGGGCGGGCTGACCGTTCGCGACGCCGCCCGGTTCGGGCGCCGCCTGCGGCAGTTGCGCGGAGCGAGCCCGGACAAGGTCGCCAAGCTCGCCGAACAGATCGCCGCCGCCGAAGCGCTGGTGGCCGCCCGGGTGGCGGCGCTGCCCGCGATCACCTACCCCGACCTGCCGGTCAGCGAGCGCCGCGACGAGATCGCCAAAGCCATCACCGACAACCAGGTGGTGATCGTCGCGGGGGAGACCGGCTCCGGCAAGACGACCCAGCTGCCCAAGATCTGCCTGGAACTGGGCCGCGGGATACGCGGCACCATTGGGCACACCCAACCCCGGCGCCTGGCCGCGCGCACGGTCGCCCAGCGCATCGCCGATGAGCTGGGCCGCCCGCTGGGCGACACCGTCGGCTACACCGTGCGCTTCACCGACCAGGTCAGCGATGCCACGCTGGTGAAGCTGATGACCGACGGCATCCTGCTCGCCGAGATCCAGCGCGACCGCCGGCTGCTGCGCTACGACACCTTGATCCTCGACGAGGCCCACGAGCGCAGCCTCAACATCGACTTCCTGCTCGGCTACCTGCGCGGGCTGCTGCCGCGGCGGCCGGACCTCAAGGTGATCGTCACCTCGGCGACGATCGAACCGCAGCGTTTCGCCGCGCACTTCAACGCGGCCCCGATCGTCGAGGTGTCCGGCCGCACCTATCCGGTCGAGATCCGGTACCGGCCGTTGGAAGTTCCTGTCGTGGTGGAGGATTCGGATGACCCCGATGATCCCGACCACGAGATCGTGCGCACCGAGCTCCGCGACCAGATCGAGGCGATCGTCGACGCGGTCGCGGAACTGGAGAGCGAACCGCCCGGCGACGTGCTGGTGTTCCTGTCCGGCGAGCGCGAAATCCGTGACACCCGTGAAGCCCTGGTGGCTCTGCGCGGTCTCGACGACGATCTCGAGGTGCTGCCGCTGTACGCGCGGCTGCCGACGGCCGAACAGCAGCGGGTGTTTCGGCCCAGCCGCGCCCGGCGCCGGGTGGTGCTCGCGACGAACGTCGCCGAGACGTCGCTGACCGTGCCCGGCATCCGCTACGTCGTCGACCCCGGCACCGCGCGGATCTCGCGCTACAGTCGCCGCACCAAGGTGCAGCGGCTGCCCATCGAGCCGATCTCGCAGGCCTCGGCCGCCCAGCGCGCCGGCCGGTCGGGTCGTACCGCACCCGGCGTGTGTATCCGGCTGTACTCCGAGGAGGACTTCGCGGGGCGACCGCGCTACACCGACCCGGAGATCCTGCGCACCAACCTGGCCGCGGTGATCCTGCAGATGGCGGCGCTGAATCTCGGTGACATCCAGACGTTTCCGTTTCTCGACCCGCCCGAGAGCCGCAGCATCCGCGACGGTGTGCTGCTGCTGCAGGAACTCGGCGCCTTCGACCGGGACGGCAAGATCACCGACGTCGGCCGGCGCCTGGCGCAGTTGCCGGTCGATCCGCGGCTGGGTCGGATGATCCTGCAGGCCGACGCCGAGGGTTGCGTGGCCGAGATCCTGGTGCTGGCCGCGGCGCTGTCGATTCCCGATCCGCGGGAGCGGCCCGCCGACCGTGCGGAGGCGGCACGGCAGAAGCACGCCCGCTTCGCCGACGAGCATTCGGATTTCGTGTCCTACCTCAACCTGTGGCGGTATCTGCGGGAGCAGCGACAAGAACTGTCCGGCAACGCGTTCCGGCGGATGTGCCGCGACGAGTTCCTGCACTATCTGCGGATTCGGGAATGGCAGGACCTGGTCGGGCAGCTGCGCGCCATCGCCCGCGACCTGGGGATCAGGGAGTCCGGCGAACCGGCCGACCCCGCCCAGGTGCACGCTGCGCTGCTGGCCGGGCTGTTGTCGCACATCGGTGTGCGTGACGACTCGAAAGGCCGCGGCTCCAGGGAGTTTCAGGGCGCCCGCAACTCCCGGTTCGTACTCGCTCCCGGTTCGGTGCTCACCAAACGTCCGCCGCGCTGGGTCGTCGTCGCCGACCTGGTCGAAACCAGCAGGCTGTACGGACGCACCGCCGCGCGGATCCAGCCCGAGACCGTCGAACGCGTCGCCGGAGACCTGGTGCAGCGCAGCTACAGCGAGCCGCACTGGGACGCCGAACACGGCGCGGTCATGGCCTACGAACGGGTCACGCTGTACGGGTTGACGCTGGTGGCGCGCCGCCGCGTCGGCTATTCGCAGATCGAACCGGAAGTCGCGCGCGATCTGTTCATCCGCCACGCGCTGGTCGAAGGCGACTGGCGGACCCGCCACCACTTCTTCCGTGACAACGCCCGGCTACGCGAAGAAGTCGAGGAGCTCGAGGAAAAGGCGCGCCGGCGCGACCTGCTGGCCGGCGACGACGAGATCTTCGCCTTCTATGACGCCCGGGTGCCCGCCGAGGTGGTCTCGGCGCGCCACTTCGACGCGTGGTGGCGCAAACAACGGCACAAGACCCCGGATCTGCTCACCTTCACCCGCGACGACCTGCTTCGCACCAATGACGCCGCCGAGCAACCCGACGCGTGGCGCGCAGGCGATCTGGCATTGCCGCTGACCTACCGCTTCGAACCGGGCGCCCAGGACGACGGGGTCACCGTGCACGTTCCCGTCGAGGTGCTGGCCCGGCTCGGCGGCGACGAATTCGCGTGGCAGGTACCGGCGTTTCGCGAGGAGCTGGTGACCGCGCTCATCCGCACCCTGCCGAAACCGCTGCGCCGCAACTTCGTTCCCGCACCCGACACCGCACGCGCCATCCTGTCTGCGATCACCCCCGACGACGGGCCGCTGCTGGACGCCGTGCAACGCGAACTGCACCGGCGCACCGGCGTGCTGGTGCCGATCGACGCGTTCGACCTCGACAAGCTGCCGTCGCACCTGCGGGTGACGTTCGCCGTCGAATCCGCCGACGGCACCGAGCTGTCCCGCGGCAAGGACCTGGATACACTGCAGCACGAGCTGGCCGGGCCGGCGCGCCGAGCCGTCGCCGATGCGGTAGCCGGCGAGATCGAACGCACCGGGTTGCGCAGCTGGCCCGACGACCTCGACTCGCTGCCCCGAACCGTCGAACGCAACGCCGTGCGCGGCTATCCGGCGCTGGTGGATGCGGGCGCGACGGTCGACGTGCACGTGTTCGCAACACAGGCCGAGCAGGACAGTGCGATGGGTCCAGGAAGCCGCCGGCTGCTGCGCCTGGCGGTACCGACGCCGGTCAAAGCGGTTGAACGCCAACTCGATCCGCGCGCCCGCCTGGTGCTGGGCGCCAACCCGGACGGGTCGCTGCAGGCACTGCTCGAGGATTGCGCCGACGCCGCCGTCGACGTGTTGGCGCCCGCACCGGCATGGACGCGTACTGAATTCGATGCTCTGCGGGAACGCGTCGCCACCAACCTCGAACCCACCACCCGCGACATCGTCGCCCGCGTGCAGAAGGTGCTCGCCGCCGCACACGACGTCGAACTCGCGCTGCCCGCTGCGCCGACCCCCGCGCAGGCCGAGGCGATCGCCGACATCCGCGCCCAACTCGACACCCTGCTGCCCGAACGCTTCGTCACCAGCTTCGGCGCCGCGCACCTGGCCGATCTCACCCGCTACCTCACTGCGATCGGCAGACGCCTGGAGCGGCTGCCGCACGCCGTGGAAGCCGACCGCGAGCGGATGTCGCGCGTGCACGCCGTGCAGGACGCCTACGGTGACCTCGTCGCCGCGCTGTCCCCGGCCCGCGCCGCCGCTCCCGACGTCCGCGACATCGCGCGGCAGATCGAAGAGCTGCGCGTGAGCCTGTGGGCGCAGCAACTCGGCACCGCGCGCCCGGTCAGCGAGCAGCGCATCTACCGCGCGATCGACGCCGTTCGGCCCTGAGCCGCCACGGCGCCGTCGCGCAGCCACATCGCGAAGCACCCTGTGCGCAAACGGTCCATTTCACGAACAGTCGCGCTGAACGGCGGCGTTTGCGGAATACCCGAAGCGCGGATGCGGGTAGACGGGCCAAGAAGGAGGACGCCGATGACGACCGCGACGCGACGGCGCACGTCTAGCGCGCGCGCCAAGTCCGACTACGACGACATCCCGGAGCTGATCCGGACCGTCCGTGGCATGCCGCCCGAATCCGTTGCTTGCCAACGGATGCACGAGAAGATCGTGCGCCGCTGCCTTCCCCTTGCCGAGCACATCGCTCGCCGCTACGACGGCAGAGGTGAACCCCGCGACGATCTACTGCAGACCGCGCGGCTCGGTCTGCTCAACGCGATCGAACGCTTCGATCCGGCGTCCGGTCACGACTTTCTGTCCTTCGCCGTGCCGACGATCATGGGTGAGGTCAAACGGTATTTCCGCGACAACGGGTGGGCGGTGCACGTACCGCGGCGGTTGAAGGAGTCGCGCGCGGCGGTGGCCGCGGCGACGTCGCGGTTGAGCCAGCGCATGGGACGCGGCCCCACCGCGACAGAGCTGGCCGAGGAACTGCAGATGAGCCGCGAGGAGGTCGTCGAGGCGCTGATCGCGGCCCAGTGCTATTCGATCCGCTCGCTGGACGCGCCGGCGCCCGGCGACTCCGACGACGGCATGTCGATCGCCGACCGGCTCGGCAGCGACGACACCGCCATCGATCTTGTCGAGTTCCGCCAGGCCCTTCACCCGCTAGTGGCCGCGCTTTCGCCGCGGGAACGCGAAATCCTCACCATGCGGTTCTTCGGCTCCCACACCCAGACGCAGATCGCGCAGCAGTTCGGGATCTCCCAGATGCATGTGTCGCGGCTGCTCGCCAAGACGCTGGCCACATTGCGCGACGGCTTGGACGCCTAGCTATAGCTAGCGCCGGTGGCGACCGCTGCGGTAGGTATTAGCACCTATGGGCGTAATCGATACCGCACGGCGGCCTGCCAGCTGGCTGATCGCACTCGCGTTGTTCGTGGCGGCCGGATGCGGCGATTCGGCGCCCCACGCCGACAGCCAGCCTGCGACCGGCCCAGCCCCGGTGATCACCCCCGACGTGCTGGCGCAGATACCGCACGACCCCGCGGCGTGGACGCAGGGACTGGAGTTCGACGGGCCGGCGCTGTGGGAGGGCACCGGAATCGCCGGCGCGTCACAGGTGCGCGAACTCGACCCCGCCACCGGCGCGGTGCTGCGCGCCGCGCCCGCACCGAACGATTACTACGGCGAGGGCATCACCGTCGTCGGCGACCGGATCTGGCAGCTGACCTGGCGCGACGGCGTCGCGATCGAATGGGACAAAGCCACCCTGACGCCGGTGCGTGAGGTGCCCGTCGACGGCGAAGGGTGGGGCCTGTGCCACGATGACCGACCGGATGGCCAACGCTTCGTCCGCAGCGACGGCACCGACCGGTTGCGGTTCCATGACCCGGTGACCTTCGCCGAAACCGGTTCGGTCGCCGTCACCCGCGATGGCGTCCCGCAGACCAGCCTGAACGAGTTGGAGTGCGTGGACGGGCAGGTCTGGGCCAACGTCTGGAAGACCGACATGATCGTGCGGATCGAGCCGTCGACGGGCCAGGTCGACACGGTCGTCAACGCGACGGGGCTGTGGCCGGGGCAGGCCGGCGACAGCGACCGCGTGCTCAACGGCATCGCCCACATCGACGGCGACGAGTACCTGCTGACCGGCAAGAAATGGCCGTCGATGTACCGGGTGCGCCTCGCCGCGCCCCACGACGGTCCCCGGTGAGCCGACCGCGGGTGGTGGTCGCCGGCCTCGGCGACAGCGGCGTCCTGGTCGCCCTGCGGTTGGCGCGCCACGCCGACGTCGTCGGCATCTCGACCAAACCCGGCCTGGTGAGCGGTCAGGAACTCGGCGCCCGGCTCAGCCGGCCCGACGTGTGGGCGCGCGACTACTGGATTCCGTTCGACAGGTTCCGCGGCCTCGACCACGTGCGCACCGTCCACGCCACCCTGACCGGCGTTGATCTGGCCGCACGAAAAGTGTTCCGGCAGCAGGCCGATGGCGCCACACTGTCCGAACCCTATGACGCCCTCGTCATTTCGACAGGCGTGACCAACGGGTTCTGGCGCAGACCCGATCTGCAGTCGGCCGAGCAGATCCGCGCCGAGCTGCGTCAGCGCCACCGACGGCTCGCCGCGGCTGAGTCTGTGCTCGTCATCGGCGGCGGCGCGGCCGCGGTCAGCAGCGCCGCCAACGTGGCGCGGACGTGGCCGTATAAGCGCGTCTCGCTGTACTTCCCGGGCCAACAGGCGCTGACCCAGCATCATCCCCGGGTGTGGCAACGGATACGTCGCCGCCTGACCGAAGCCGGCGTCAACCTGAACCCCGGGCACCGCGCCGTCGTCCCCGACGGCTTCTGCTGCGACGACATCACCACCGGTCCTGTGCACTGGAGCACCGGCCAGCCACCTGCCGCAGCCGACGCGGTGCTCTGGACGATCGGCCGGGTGACGCCCAACACCGGCTGGCTGCCCACCGAGATCCTCGACGAGCACCGCTTTGTCCGGGTCACCCCGCAGCTCACGGTGCTCGGGCACCCAGACGTGTTCGCGATCGGCGACGTCGCGGCCACCGATCCGCTGCGCAGTTCGGCGCGCAACCGCGCCGACGGGCTGCTGGCGCACAACATCCGCGCCGCACTGACGGGCGGCAGACCGCGCGCCTTTCGGCCTGCGGCGCGGCGATGGGGTTCGGTGCTCGGCGTCCAGGCCGACGGGCTCGAGGTGTTCACCCCGAAAGGACAGGCGTTCCGGTTTCCGGCCTGGTCGATCGACCGGCTACTGCAACCGTGGATCGTGCGCCGCGGAATCTACCGCGGTGTGCGGGAGAACTCTGCGGTGATGCGATCCAGCAGCGCCCCATAGCGTTTGGCCTCGCGGTGCGGACCGGGTTTTCCGCTGCTGATCACCCCGGCAGCCAGCCCGCGTTGCGGGTCCGCCCACACCGCGATGTTGGTCAACCCGGTGTGGCCGAACGCCGCAGGCGCATCCCGCCCGAACGGCCCGAACCGCTTCGACCCCAGCATGTAGCCGGTGCCCCACCGCAGCGGCGCCAAACCGACCGCGACATCGGGCCGCAGCCGTCGGCATTCCGCCGTCGCCGCCCGCAACGTCTCGGGCCGCACCACCCGTACACCGTCGAGTTCCCCACCGCGGCGCAGCAGTTCGGCGAATCGGGACAGCTCGAACGCCGTAGACACCGTGTTCGACGACGGCAGCACGCTGGTCAGGTACCTCGGCGTGTTCGAGAACGGGATGATCTTGTGCAACGATCCGCCGACAGCCAGCCGGAACACGGCGGCGGCGGGCTGGGGCAGTGGCTTACCGGTGGCGTAGCTGGGCGCCACCGCTGAAACATCGTGCGGTGCAACACCGTAGTTCGTCCACCGGAAACCGAGCGGGTCGAGGATCTCGGTCGCCAGGATGTCACGGATGTTCTTGCCGGCGGCCGCACCGACGATCTCGCGGATCAGCGGCCCCCACGTCAGCCCGTGGTAGATGTGCACGAGCCCGGGCCGGTACAGCGGTTTGAGCTCGCTGAGTTGCGCGACGGTGTACTCGCTGTCGTCCATCCGGGTGAGGTCCGGCCGCGGCCCGGTATGGATGGGAATGCCGGCGCTGTGGGTCATCACGTGCCGGATCGTGGTCCGGTGCTTGCCGTGGCTGGTGTAGCCGGGCAGGTAGTCGCTGACCCGGTCATCGAGCGACAGGACGCCGCGCTCGACGAGCATGTGCACGACCGTGGCGGTGATCGCCTTGGCAGCCGAGTACGCGCAGAACGGTGTTTCCGTTGTGACAGGGACCTTTTCGGCGTCGGCCGGGTCAGTGGGACCGTTGCCCCAGCCGTGCCCGATCGCGCGGTTGAGCACGACCTTGCCGTGGTGCCGCAAGCACAGCTGGATCGCCGGATGCATGCCCGCGGCATACCAGTGCCGCGCGGCCTGCCAGATCCGCTCGACGGCGGCAGGGTCGAGCCCGGAGTGGTCTTCGTCGCCGACGGCCGTCACCGCGTCGAGATCGGTCGGCACGTCGATGCCGCCCTGCACCGCGTTCACGTGGCCAGCGTACGGCGGCGGTTACGGGGAGGGCGGCGGCCCGCTGAGGATGCCGGAGCCGATGAACGACCCGAGCTGGCCGAGCAGGTCCTGCGGGCCGGGCTGGGGCGGTGGTGCGGCGTTGGTGAGCTGCCAGCTCTGGCAGTCGTTGGTGGTGAACGTGGTGTCGTCGGCCTTGATCTGCACGACCTGCGGCTTCTTGGTCATGGCGTTGTCGACCAGCTTGCCGTCGCTGGTGCGCTTCCAGTAGCACACGGCGTCGGTGACGGGACCGGCCGAGGAGTACGTGCCGGGCACGATGTCGACGCCCACCTGGTAGGTGCCGTCGGCCTCGATGAACGACTGGGGAACGGCCGGGGTCTCGGCGTCGTCGGACTCCTCGGGCGCCGGGCCGGGTTCGGCCTCCGATGGCGCGTGGGGTGCCGGGGACGGCTCAGGCTGGGCATGCGCGACCCCCGCGGTCGCTCCACCAGCGGCGAGCAGGATCGCCGCGGTGAGCACGGAAACTCGCGTCGGGTTCATAGGAAGGCAGTCTATGCGTCTGTCGGATATGAGAAAACCCGCCGCCGCAGCGGGGCTGCGGCGGCGGGTCCTTGATTCGACGCTAGCCGGCCATGAACTCGTTGTAGGCCGACGCCAGCTCCGGCGGGAGCACCGAAACGTTGCACTTGCTCTGCACATCCCCGATCGGCGCGAGGATGCCGCGCAGCGCGTAGTACTCGCCCGGGTTGTTGGTGAAGTACCCACGCAGCGTGGCCGACGCCTCCGGACGCGGCTGGTTGAACGCCGTCGTCACCGCCTGGTTGGCGCCGGGATGGCTGTCGAGATACGCGCGGGCCTCTCCCGTCACCGAACTGACCGTGCCGGACACCGCGCTGGCGGTGCACTGGTCGGGCGAAGCCCCCGCCGACGGTGCGGCGATGGTTGCTGCGGCCAGACCGCCAAGCACGCCTGCCGCACATGCACCGGCGATACCCCGGCGCGCAGTGATACCACTGAATTTCATGTGTTTCTTCCTTCTGAATGCGATTGGTCGCTGGTTTCCCCGTACCTGAAAACCAAGGTAGCCGAACGTCAAAGGGGTGAAACCGGCGCAGAATTTCGTTTGCTGGATAGGGGCTGGCGTTACACCGAATGGGCGTGATCTGTACCGCAGTATCGGCCGAATTCGCTAAGCGAGCGACCAGAACTGGCGCCCATTCTCAGAATTTGCCCGCGGCTCTTAGATGATCGTGATCTGGACGGTGACCGAATCGTTATCGACCGCGGTTCACTGGCGGCCCGAAACCGCCTCTTTAAGGTGGTGCCTGTGACGTTCGATCAGGGCATACCCGCGGAGACGCAGACCTGCTACCGACACCCCGACCGGGTGAGCTATGTCCGCTGTTCCCGGTGTAACCGCAACATCTGCCCGGAATGTATGCGCAATGCGGCGGTGGGTCACCAGTGCGTCGAGTGCGTGAACGCCGGCGCCCGCACGGTCCGCCAGCCCAGGACCCAGTTCGGCGGCCGCCCGTCGGCCACCCCGACGGTGACCTACACGCTGATCGCCGTCAACGTGCTGATGTTCGTGCTGCAGACCATGTCACGGGACGTTCAGAGCGAACTCGTCCTGCATTCCGGCGCGGTCGCCGCCAACGGCGATCTCTACCGGCTGGTGACGTCGGCATTTCTGCACTACGGCATAACCCATCTGCTGTTCAACATGTGGGCGCTGTACGTGGTGGGCCCGGCGCTGGAGGCCGCGCTCGGCCGGCTGCGGTTCGGCGCGCTCTACTTCCTCAGCGCGCTCGGCGGATCGGTGCTGGTGTATCTGGCGTCCCCGGTGAACGCGGCGACCGCGGGCGCCTCCGGGGCCATCTTCGGCCTGTTCGGCGCGACGTTCGTGGTGGGTAAGCGCCTCAACCTCGATGTCCGCTGGGTGACCGCGATCATCGGGCTCAACCTGGTGTTCACGTTCGTCATCCCGCTGATCAGCTCGGTCAACATCAGCTGGCAGGGCCACCTCGGCGGGCTGATCACCGGCGCGGTGGTCGCCGCCGCGTATGCGTACGCGCCGCAGAAGTCACGCAACCTCGTACAGGCCGGGGTCACCGTCGCGATCCTGGTGCTGTTCGCCGTGCTGATCTGGTGGCGCACCGCGTACTTGATGGAGTTGTTCGGGCTGGCCTGACGTGATCGCGTACGCGGTGGCGGTGCCGCTCACCGTGGTGCCCGCGCTGGCCGTGCTGGGCACGCTGCTGTACGACGTGCCCTACGTGGGCCTGGCGACGGCGTTCGCGCCGTGGTTTCTCGTCTGGCTGATCGTGGCCGCGGCGATCGGCGCGGCGGTGGCGGGCTACCGCTGGTGGCGCGGACGTGGCTGGTTCGCCGCGGCGCTGACCGTGGTGGCCGTGCTCGCGCTGACGGGCGCGTCGTTCATCACCGCGCGGACGACAGCCGCCGTCGACGCCGCCGGAGCCGACGTCGACTTCGTCGACCTATTCGGCATCGGGCTGCCCGAATCCGCGGCGCCCGACGCCGAAGCGACCTACACGACGTTCGAAGGCGAACCGCTGCAGCTCAGCATCTACCGTCCGCCCGGCTCGACGGACACCTCGCGCGCACCGGTGCTGGTCTACATCCACGGTGGCGGCTGGGTCGCGGGTGACCGGCACTCGCGCAGCACGGATCTGCGGTGGCTCGCCGACCGCGGCTGGCTGGTGATCAGCGTCGGCTATTCGTTGTCGTCGCACGACCGTCATCTGGCCGACGTCGCCCAGGGCCAGCTCGGTTGCGCGCTGACCTGGATCGGTGCGAACGCCCACCGCTACGGCGGGGACCCGACGCGGATGTCGATCTCCGGTCACTCCGCGGGCGGCAACCTCGCCGTCAACACCGCCTACCTGGCGGCCGCGGGAACGCTGCCGTCGTCGTGCGGTGGCCGAGCGCCCGCGGTACACGCCGTGTCGGTAATGTATCCCGCCGTCGACCCGGCGGGCATGTACCGCAACCCCGACCCCGCGCTCGGCAACACCTCACGCGACATGGTCTCGGCCTACACCGGCGGATCACCCGAGCAGTTTCCCGAACGCTACCAACGCATTTCGTCGGCCAGCCATATCAGCGCCGACGCGCCGCCGACGCTGATCATCGCGCCCGAGGCCGATCACCTGGTGCCGGTCGACGACACCTACCGGTTCGCCGAACAGGCCGCGGCGGCTGGCGTCGACGTCGAGCTGGTCACCGTGCCGTTCGCCGACCACGTGTTCGACGCGCGTCCCGGCAGCATCGGCCAACAGGCCTATCGCCAGCTGACCGCGCGCTGGCTGCGCGACCATGGACAGGAACCGTAACGGCAGGGAGGTTCGGATGGACCCGCTCGACGAGCTCTACGCCGCCAGGCTCGAGGAGTTCACCGCGCTGCGCACCAAGCTCGCCGGAGCCGCAAAGAAACGCGGTGACACCGAGCAGGCCAAGACGATCTCGGCGGCACGCAAACCCACCACCGCGGCGTGGGTGGTCAACCGGCTTGCCCACGCCGACGAGGCCGTGCGGCAGCGCCTCACCGACCTCGGCGCCCGGCTGCGCCAGGCCCACGCCGAGATGGACGGTGACCGCATCCGCGAGTTGTCCATCGAACAACGCCGGCTCGTCGACGACCTGACCCGCACCGCGTTTGAGGAAGTCGAGCTGAGCAACCCGGCGGCGTCGCTGCGCGATGACGTCACCGCGACGCTGCAGGCCGCCGTCGCCGACGCGGACGTCGCGGCCAGGATCGGCCGGCTGACCAAGGCCGAACAGTGGTCGGGTTTCGGCGGATTGGGTGCCAGCGCAGCGGTTTTCAAGCCGACCAGAAGCGCCAAGAAGGCCAGCGCGAAAAAGACCAAGCCCGAGTCGGAGCGCGACGAGGCGCGGGCGGCGCTGAAGGAAGCCGAACGGGTCAAAGCCGAGGCCGACGAGGCACTGGCTGAACTGCAGGCTGATGTGGCCACCGCCCGACTGCGCCACCTTGACGCGCAACGACGACTGGAGGAGGCCGGGGCGGCGCTGGCTGCCGCAGAAGACGCCTTCGAGAAGGGGAAACAGGCCAGCCGTGAAGCCGCGATGCGAGTTCGGTGCGCCAAAACGCGCTGAGCGCTCGTTCGCGCACCGAAACCGCTGAGGGGCTGACAGGATGGGGTCAGGGCCATGGCCGGTTTCGACAAGTCGACACAGCGGGTGATCGCGGTCATCGCGCTTCTGATCCTTGCCGTATGGGGGCTGCGCGGATACCTTCCCGGCGCACCCGAGCCGCCGGTGGAGCGCGAACCGCCGCAGAGCAATCCCGCGGCGCTGGCCGCCGTCGTCGCGCTGCTGACCGCGGCGGTGGCGATCATCGCGTTCGCGATCATCGTTCGGTTGCGCGACCGCCGAGCCCGCCCGCCGTCATCGGCTCCGCTGCCGGGCAGCCCCGGGACGGTGGGGCGGCCGAGCTGGCGCTTCTCGTTGATCGCGCTGGCCGTCGTCGTCGCCTGGCTGCTGCTGATCATCGTGTTGAGCCGGGTCGGCGGCCAGGACCTGATCGAACAGCCAGCACCCGAGGCCGCACCTGAGGGCGCCGGCGCGACGCCCGATGACCCGCGCCCCGCTGCGCCCACGCGGGCGCCCGACGACGCTGATGAGGGCGGCGGTGACGTCCTCGGATATCTCGTCGCACCGATGCTGGTTCTGATGGCGCTGGTGGTGCTCGGCACGGCGATCGCATCGCGGCGGCAGCGCCGCGCCGAACCGCCCGACGAGTTCACCGACGACGACAGTGCATCCTCGGCCGCGACGCGCCCGACGGACTCCCTTGCCAGGGCGGCAGAGATCGGGCTGGCCGAGATCGGCGATCTGCGCCGCGAGCCACGCGAAGCGATCATCGCGTGCTATGCGGCGATGGAATCTGAGCTGACCCGGGTGCCCGGCGCCATGCCGCAGGACTGCGACACCCCCACCGAGGTGCTGGCCCGCGCGGTCGCCCACCATGCGTTACGCGCCGACAGCGCAACCGAACTGGTCGAGCTGTTCGAGGAGGCGCGGTTCTCCCCGCACGTGATGACCGAGACCCACCGCACCGCCGCGGTCGGGGTGCTGCACCGCGTACTGGCTGAACTGCGTGACCGCATCCCGGAGGTGCGGGCATGAAAAGGCTTGCCGCGTCCGGGTTTCTGCTCGTCGTGGGCGTCGAGTTGATGGTGCTGACCGCACCCGATCGCGGCATGGCCCTCGTCATCTCGGGAATGGCGCTCGCAGTTGCGCTGCTGGGACTGCGTTGGCATCTGGTGCGCAGCCCCGATGACGGGGCGGGTGACATCCCCGCAGACGAGGCGGCAGCGTCGCTGCGACGCTGGCTGTCACGGACCGAGACCCTGGTCAGCAGGGCGGACTCCACCCGAAGGGACTGGGACCGCCACCTGCGGCCGATGCTCGCGCGGCAGTTCGAAATGGCAACGGGCCAAAAACGACTCAAGAACCGTGAGGCGTACTCGGCCACCGGCAAGATGCTGTTCGGCGCGCAGCTTTGGGCATGGGTGGACCCCGAGAACGTCGCGCACAGTGACGCCAACGAGCCCGGGCCCGGCCGGGCCGCGCTCGACGAGATCCTGAAACGGCTGGAGCGGATATGACCATGGGCCTTCCCGCGGCGACCACCACCGCGAACTGTGAAACCGTGCTCGACGAGATCGGGCGCGTCGTGGTTGGCAAACGCGGTGCGCTCGCGCTCATCCTCACCACCGTGCTCGCAGGCGGGCACGTGCTCATCGAGGATCTGCCGGGGCTCGGCAAGACGTTGATCGCCCGGTCGTTCGCCGCCGCACTGGGCTTGCAGTTCAAGCGGGTGCAGTTCACCCCGGACCTGCTGCCCGCCGACCTGCTCGGCTCGACGGTCTACGACATGCAATCGGGCCGCTTCGAGTTCCGGCCCGGGCCCATCTTCACCAACCTGCTGCTGGCCGACGAGATCAACCGCACCCCACCCAAGACGCAGGCGGCGCTGCTGGAGGGGATGGCCGAGCGTCAGGTCAGCATCGACGGCGTCACCCACCGGTTGCCCGCCCCGTTCATCGTGCTGGCCACCGACAACCCCATCGAGTACGAGGGCACCTACCCGCTGCCCGAGGCGCAACTCGACCGGTTCACGATCCGGCTGGAGCTGAACTATCTGGCTGAGCCCGAGGAGGTTTCGATGCTGCGCCGCCGGATCGACCGCGGTTCGGCCGAACCGGTGGTGCAGCAGGTCGTCGACGCCGACGAGCTGATCGCGATGCGGGAATCGGTGGAGCAGGTCAGCGTGCACGACGACGTCCTGCGCTACGTGGTGTCGCTGGCGGGGGCAACCCGCCAGCATCCGCAGGTCGCCGTCGGCGCCAGCCCGCGCGCCGAACTCGACCTGGTCCAGCTGGCCCGCGCCCGCGCACTGCTGTTGGGCCGCGACTACGTCATCCCCGAAGATGTGAAATCCCTTGCCGTACCGGCGATCGCACACCGGATCAGCCTGCGGCCAGAGATGTGGGTGCGCCGGGTACACGGCAGCGACGTGGTCCAGGAACTGTTGCACCGGCTGCCGGTCCCGCGGGCGCAGACGTGACCGAGACCCGCAGCGCCGAACCCCAATTGACCTGGCATGCTTCACCTCTCGCACGGGCACTGTTGACGTGTGCGACGGTCGCGTTCGTGGTGTCGGTGATCGCCGGGTGCTGGCAGCTGATGGTGTTCACCGCGCCGCTCATCGGAGTGTTGTGCTCGATCGGCTGGCAGCCGTCCCCGCCGACCGTGCGGGTCTACGCCCAACCCGGGACGCACCGGTGCTTTGAGTCCGAACGCGCGCGGATCACGGTGTGGGCGGACGCCCGGTCTGAGGTGACGCTCGCGGTCTCGGCCCCGGACGGGATGCGCTGGGACGTCGTCGGCGGCGACGGTCCACGGCGAAAGACCGTCGAGGTGAGCGCCGACCGGTGGGGCCGCTATCCGATCCGGGCGCACGTGCGGGTCACCGCGCGCGGCGGGCTGCTCGAAGGCCGCGGGACCGTCGACGCCGCCAACGTCTACGTCTTTCCGCAGGCTCCGCCCCAGTCGACGGCGCTACCGCGCACCGAACTTCTCGACCGGCTCGGCACGCACCTGACCCGGCATGTCGGGCCCGGCGTCGAGTACGCCGATGTGCGCCGATACGTGCCCGGTGACCAGCTGCGCACGGTCAACTGGCCGGTAAGCGCCCGGCGCGGCAGCCTGCATGTCACCCAGCGGCTGACCGACCGCGCCGCCGACGTCGTCGTGCTCGTCGACAACTATCCGCAACCGGCCGGGCCGGCGACCGAGGCCACCGACCGCACCGCGCGCGGCGCCGTGCAGGTGGTGCAGAGCGCGCTACGCAGCGGTGACCGTGCAGGCGTCGTCGCGCTGGGGGACCGGCGGCCGCGCTGGCTCGGCGCCGACATCGGGCGCCGCCAGTTCTACCGGGTGCTCGACGCGATCCTCGCCGTCGACGACGGGTTCGAAACCACGCCGGGCACGCTGGCGCCCCGCGCTGCGCTACCACCCGGCGCCATCGTCGTCGCGTTCTCCACGATGCTCGACACCGAATTCGGCTTGGCGCTCATCGATTTGCGCAAACGCGGACACACCGTCGTCGCGGTCGACGTGCTGGAGGGCGCACCGTTCGCCGACGACACCGACCCTCTCATCGCCAGAATGTGGACGCTTCAGCGGTCGTTTCTGTACCGCGACATGGGCACCGTCGGCGTCGACGTGGTGTCGTGGCGCGTGGTCGACACGCTGGATCAGGCGATGCAGTTGGTGCCCGAACGTCGACGCCCCGTGGGGCGGCCGCGGTGAACCGCGCAATGGCCACCGCGGTGAACCGCGCAATGGCCACCGCGGTGAACCGCGCAATGGCCACCGCGGTGAACCGCGCAATGGCCACCGCGTTCGGGCTGGTGATGGTGGCGGTCTCGGCTGTGCAGGCCGGCGACGCCGCACTGGTGGTGGCCGGGTCGGCGGCGCTGGCAGTGTTGGCGGGCAACGCGTTTGCGCCCTGCGCGACGCTTGCCGTGCTGTTGTCGGGTGCGGTGCTGGTGCTCTCCGACGCGGTGCCGATGCTGGCCGCGTTGTGTGGGCTGACCGCGGCCGGCTACCTGATGCTGCGCCACACATCTGCGGCGACAGCGCCCACAGTGATTGGTGCGGTGGGGTTTACGGCCGTCGGGCTGATAGCGGTCTCGCTGCCCGCCGAGGTGCCGTGGCTGCCGCTGGTGGTGCCGGTCGCGGTGCTGGCGCTGGTGGTGCTTGCCACCCGACCGTTCTGGGCCGACCGATAAACTCCAAACCACACCGGCGCCAGCACTATTGAGCGCAACGCTTAATCTCAGGGAGCAGTACATGCCGTCCGACGTGCGCAAGGCCATCACCGGAGCATCGATCGGCAACGCCGTCGAATGGTTCGACTTCGCGATCTACGGGTTCCTGGCGACGTTCATCGCCGCGAACTTCTTTCCGGAGGGCAACGAAACCGCCGCTCTGCTCAACACATTCGCGATCTTCGCGGCCGCCTTCTTCATGCGGCCGCTCGGCGGATTCGTCTTCGGCCCGCTCGGCGACCGGATCGGGCGCCAGCGGGTCCTGGCGATCGTCATCCTGTTGATGTCGGCGGCGACGGTGGCCATTGGGCTGCTGCCGACCTACGCCTCGATCGGCGTCGCCGCACCGCTGCTGCTTCTGGTGCTGCGCTGCCTGCAGGGGTTCTCAGCAGGCGGTGAGTACGGCGGAGGCGCGGTGTACCTGGCCGAGTTCGCCTCCGACAAGCGCCGCGGGGTGACCGTCACGTTCATGGCGTGGTCCGGAGTGCTGGGCTTCCTGCTCGGCTCGTTGACCGTGACGCTGCTGCAGGCCCTGCTGCCCGCAGCCGCGATGGAGAGCTACGGCTGGCGCATCCCGTTCCTGATCGCCGGGCCGCTGGGCCTGGTCGGCCTCTACATCCGGCTGCGCCTGGACGACACCCCGCAGTTCGCCGAACTGAGTAAGTCCGATCAGGTGGTCAAGTCGCCGTTGCGGGAAGCCGTCACGACCGCGTGGCGGCCCATCCTTCAGGTGATCGGGCTGTTCATCGTGTTCAACGTCGGCTACTACGTGGTGTTCACGTTCTTGCCCAACTACTTCATCCAGACCCTGGAATTCTCCAAGACCAGCGCGTTCGTCTCGATGACGTTGGCCAGCCTGGTTGCGCTGATCCTCATCCTGCCGCTGGCGGCGCTGTCGGACCGCATCGGACGCAAACCGCTTCTCATCGGCGCCTCGGCGGGTTTCGCGGTGCTGGGCTATCCGCTGTTTCTGCTGCTGGACTCGGGCTCGTTGACGGCGGCGGTGATCGCGCACTGCTGCCTGGCCGCGATCGAATCGGTCTACGTGGCGGTGGCGGTGTCGGCCGGCGTCGAGCTGTTCGCCACCACCGTGCGCTACAGCGGCTTCTCCATCGGCTACAACATCTGCGTCGCCGGGTTCGGCGGCACCACACCGTATGTGGTCACCTGGCTGACCGCCGAAACCGCCAACAACGTGGCGCCCGCCTTTTATCTGATCGCAGCGGCGGTCATCTCGCTGGCTGTGGTGTTCACCATGCGCGAGACCGCCGCGCGCCCGCTTCCGCAGACCACCGACCAGCGGATGGCCGCTATCGTGGGGCCATGAAGCTTCAGGTGTTGCCCTTCGTCTCGATCGAGATCGACGACCGTCTTCGCCGCAGGCTGCGCTCGGCAGGCGATCGCTTCCGGGTCCAGATCCGGGCTTACCTGCGCAGCGCAGCCGACGACGTCGACGAGGCCAGCGACCGGGTCCGCGGGCTGTGCGACCGTGCGGTCACCCGCGTCGACACGGTGGTGGCGTCGGTCAACGACAAGATCGCGCCGACCCCCCAGCCGACGCCGCACGCGCCGCCACGCCTACGCGTGGTCGGGGGCCGCGAAGCCAGTTAGGTTCGCGCGCCGCCGGTGCGGCTGCCGAGGAAGAACCCGCCGACCAGGATCACGAGCCCGATGACCGCCACCGGAATTGCCCAGGTACGCCGCTGCGACACCGCCGACTCGCACTGCGCGACGTAGTCGGTGTGCGGGATCAGCTCGTTGAGCACGGGCAGGTTGGCCGGATTGCTGTTGTCCACGTCGCGGGCGGCTGCGTAGTCCGCGGCGATGGCATTACCGCAGCCGATGTCCTGATTGTCGGGTCCGGCTACCGATACGGGTACCAGAAGACCAATGACTCCCACGACCAACACGATCGCGCCCAGCAACAGCACCAAACGTCGCATGTTCATGATCGCTCAATGCCCACTCGGGCCGACGCCGAAACTTGCCCGCGGTCACACCGACTACGCGACCCATCGGCCCATATGGTCTGCTTGTCCGGTGCGCCGGCCGCGGTCTGAAGGGAGTTCGACGCCTTGCTAAGCCACGGTCTGGCCGTAGTTCTCGCGTTGCTCGCCGCGGTGTTCCTGGCGATCGGCATCGTGGTCCGCCAGCGCGCCACCATGGACGTCGCACCCGAGCACGGCGTCAGCAGCGTGATGCTGTTCACCCTGCTGCGCAGGCCATTGTGGTGGGCAGGCACCGCAGCCGCGGTCACCGGGTTCTGCTTCCAGGCGTTCGCGCTGGCGTTCGGTTCGTTGATGCTGGTCCAGCCCATCCTGGTATCCGCGCTGCTGTTCGCGCTGCCACTGAGCGCCCGCCTCGCCGATCGCCGCGTCACCCGAAGTGACTGGCTCTGGGCGTCGGCGCTGACCGCCTCGCTGGCCGTATTCGTCGTGCTGGCCAAGACCCGCCCCGGCGACTACGAAGCATCCGCGCCGCTGATGGTGATCGTGGCGGTGGTGTGCGCGGCGGTCGTGACCGCATGTGTGGTGGTGGCGGTGCGCAATCCGGGCTGGCGCCGTGCTGTGCTGCTGGCCGTCGCCGTCGGCGTGCTGTTCGGTGTCGTCGCGGTGCTCACCAAGGTCGTCATGCACATCCTCACCCACACCGGGCTGCTCGCCGTGATCAGCACACCGATCCCCTACCTGCTCGTGGCGCTGGGTGTCATCGCGGTGTTTTTGCAGCAGTCGGCGTTTCACGCCGGCTCGCTGCAGACCTCGGTGCCGACAATGCTGGTGCTCGAACCCGTCATCGCTGTGGTGCTCGGAGCCGTCGTACTCGGCGAACACATGACCGTGAACGGCGTCAAAGCCGTGGCGATCACGATCGCGGTCGTCGCGATGACGGCGTCGACCATCGCCCTCGGCCGCGAGGAGGGGGCACTGGAAGAAGAGCTCGAGGCCAGCCGAACTAGCCCGGTGGCCGGCCGACCGACCTAGTCCCGCAGACTCAGCCGACTTGTACCGTCGCGACCTGATCCAGACCCGAGATCTCCAGCAATGTCGTGATCGGCCCGTTCGCCGGCACCACCAATGTGAGTTTGCTGCTGGATGCGACCGAAAACAGTTCGCGCAGAGCGGTACTGTCGCAATAGGTGACCTGAACCAGGTCGACGGTGACTGCGGCGTGCTCATCGGCGGCGCGCGCCAGTACCGCAGCGAACTCGTCGATGTTGGCCAAATCGATCTCGCCGGTAGCGGTGACGACCGGTGCCTGCTCGGCGTCGGGGCGGCTCAACCGGAACTGCGAGGTGGTCATGGCGTGCGCGGCGGAGCCGACCCGCAGGGGTAAACACCAGTGCCGCACCAATGTTGGCGCATCGCAACTCCTGAAATCGACCCGCGCTGATTGCCGATTGAACCAATACCACGCGGACGCTCGCGGCGTGGTACCCAAGCCTCAGTTGCCGTCGTCCGGCAATCGAAACGACATCTCCACCGTCGTGCCCGCGGGTGTGCCGTCCAGATCCACCCCATCGCTGACCGCGCGCATCAGCAGCAACCCCCGCCCCCTGGTGCCCGGGTCGGCAGGCGGCGGCTTCCACGAACCATGGTCGGAGACGCTGATGTATACCTCGTGTTCTTCGACGTCGGCTGCCACCCGCATACGGCCGGAATCCCGGTCGCGGTAGGCATGCTCGACCGCGTTCGAACACGCTTCGTTGACCACCAGCACGATGTCGTCGGCCAGCGGCGCAGGAACGCCGTTGCCGTGCAGCCATGCGGCCAGCCGGTGCCGAACCTCGCTGAGCCGGGTCGCTGCGGCTTCGATGTCGATGCGCAGCGGCATGTAGGCGTGCCGGTAGAGCACGATCGCGACGTCGTCGTCGAAACCGTTGTCGGGCATCAGCTTTGCCAGCACCGTGTCCGCGACGGTTTCGATGTGTTGTTCGGTGGTTTCAGCGAGAACGTCGCTGAGGTGGGCGATCTGGTGGTCGATCGCTTCGGCACGCCGCTCGACCAGCCCGTCGGTGTAGAGCATCAGCGTCGAGCCGGGCGTCAGCGTGCGGTCCGCCTGGGGGCGTGGTTCACCGCGCAGCACCGCCAGCGGCACCGAACGCCCGTCGGTCAACAGTTGCGGCGGTGACCCGCCGCAGGCAAGCACCGGCGGCACGTGGCCCGCGCTGCTGTAGCGCACGGACTGAGCTTCGGTGTCGAGCACCGCCACGAACACCGTGGTGCAGAACGCGTCCGGGATCAGATCGGCCACCGAGTCGAGGTGCTCGAGCACCGCCGCGGGCTCCGCGCCCGTCAGCAGCAGCGCCCGCGTGGACGCCCGCAGCTGGCCCATCACCGCCGCCGCCGACAACCCGCGGCCGACACAGTCGCCGACGACCACGCCGATCCGGTGCTCGGCGACCGGCAACACGTCGTAGAAGTCGCCGCCGATCTCCAGCGGCGGAACGGCCGGCTCGTAGCGCACGGCGAAACCGGACGGAAGCGTGGTGGAGGCGAGCATCGAGCGCTGCAGCGTCAGCGACGTCTCCCGGACGCTCTCGAACTGGCGGACATGCTGCATGGCCAGACCCAGATGCCCGACCAGCGCGCTGACCAGTCGCCGGTCCTCGGTGCTGACCACGCGGGGGTTGCGGTGCTCCAGGCAGACCACGACGTCGCGGGTGCTGGACAGCACCGCCGCGAAGCCCCGCGTGGTGCCGGCGCTGGGCGCGGCGCCGACCGGGTTGACGGTCAGCGGCAGCCAGTCGCGGGCGTCCTCGAAGGTGCGACGCCAGTCCGGGTCCAGGTCCTGCCAACTCGCCACGGCGGGCTCACCCGCCACGTGGATCGTCGGGTCGGTTCCGGTCGGGGACCAGATGGCCGCGGTCACCCGCGCGACGTCCAGTGCGGATGCGCACTGCGCCAATGTGATCGACAGCAGCTCGTCGACGTTCTTGGCGAGGCTGACCGCGGTGGCCAGCCTTGCCACCGCGCTGTCGCGTTCGGCCGCCGCCCGCGGAGCGGTGATGTCACGGAGCGTGCCGACATAGGCAGTGCGGTCTGATGCGTGCCCGGTGATGACGTTCATGCTCAGCGCCACCCACCGGCGGCGCCCGTCGCGGTGCTGAATGGCGACCTCGGCCGTGCCCGCACCGCGCCGCGCCACCTCCGCCAGATGTGCGATCGCGGTGTCGGGATCGTCCACCCAGGGATGGGGCATCGGGTAGGGCAGGCCGTTGGCGCCATACCCGGTGATGTCGGTGAACGCGTCGTTGATCTCCATGATGGTGCCGGTGTGGTCGGCGACGAAGAAGCCATCCTGAAGGGAGTTCACCAGCGCGGTGCGAAACTCGTCGCGACCAGCGAGGTAGTCGGCGCGGGCCCGCTGCTGTGCGTAACGCCTTCTGCCGTCGAGGAATCCGCGAGATGCGACATCGAACGCCGCCAGCGACTGCAACAGAAACTGCAGTGCTCTGCCGGAATCGGTATCGCGGTCGGCGGTGCCGGCCAGACGTGAATGGTTTTCGACGATGTCGAGCACGCTCATCTCGTCGCGCAGCGCCTGACGTCCGAGGACGTGTCCGAGCGCCAACGCAGCTTCGTCACCGGTACGCAGGTAGGTTTGCAGCGCCTCGGCGTAGCGGGCGTAGAAGTCGCCGGCGTCGGTCATGGCCCCTCACGCCTATGCACCGTCGGGAACCCACTTCCACATCTCGATCACCGTGCCCGTGTCCGGCCCGCAGTCGACCTGCACTCGGTCCATCAGCCTGCTGGCTCCCGGCAGGCCCAGCCCCAACCCGCGGGCCGTGGAGTAACCATCCTCCATCGCGCGTTCGACGCCGGCGATTCCGGGCCCGTCGTCCTCGGCCTGCACCACCAGCGCCTGCCTGCCGTCGCGGAACTGCACACCGATACGGATCTTCCCGTTCGCCGCGTAACTCATGATGTTACAGGCGATCTCGGCGATAGCGGTGGCGACCGTCGTCGGAGCCGCTGGTCTGGACGACAACGTCAAGCGCCACTCTCACTCCCCGCTCGCCGGGTCCGAACCGCACACCCTCGGATCAGCCGGTCAGCCCTGCGCGGTTCGGCTCGACGGACGGATTCGACATCCAACCTCCCAGCTCTGGCACCGGCTCGGCGTTTACGTACGCACGGGTCTTACCGCGACACTAGCCTGCAGTTAGGTCGGGGAACCGTCGAAGCGTTGATCTGCATTCGGGGGCAAGCGCTAAGCTCTGCGCACTGCCGTCGTCCATGGCGGCGCTCACGAACCGAAGGACCGCTGTGCCAGGTAATGACCCGATCACCGCGTCGGTCTCCCACCAAGATGGGATCGCCGTGGTAGTGGTCGGCGGCGACGTCGACGTGGCCACCGTCAGCACTCTCGAGGAGGCGATCACCGATGCGTTGGGCGCCGAGCCCACCGCGTTGGTGATCGACCTGACCGACGTCGAGTTCCTCGCGTCGGCGGGCCTGCAGACGCTGGTGGCCACCAACGAAGCCGTCATCAAGAACACCGGCTTTGCTGTCGTCGCCAACGGTCCCGCAACCAGCAGGCCAATCCAGTTGACCGGCCTGGACCAGGTCTTCGCCATGTATCCGACGCTGGCGGAGGCGATCGCCGCGCTGAGCGCTGCTTCACAGAACTAGTCGACGCGCGCGGACCCGCAGATTCCACTAAAGTTGCACTTCGCCGGCGGTGATCTTGGTACGCCCTCGGTGCTGGGTCACAACAGAATGGGATCAAACTATGAGGCCAGGCCGTTTGGGGTGCCGTATCGCCTCGGTCGCCGGTGGCGCCGCGGTCGCGGCGACCGTGCTGTTGACCGCGTCGTGCGCCGCCGAAGAGGAATCCACGCCGGAAGACACCACCACGACAACCACGACGACAACCACGTCCACCACGACGACGGCACCGCCCGAGAGCCCGCCGCCGCCCGCCCCGGGCGACCCCGGCCCGCCGACGGAGAAGGCGCCGCGCATCGATCCGGGACCCAACCCGTTCTCGCCGACGGTGAAGGCACCACCTGCGCCGACGGCCATCCCGGGCGATCACTGAGCGTCGATTCGATCGTTCTCGACGGACGCTGACGTCCGTGGGTGCGGGGCGACTCGGCATGCTCGCGCTGCTGGCGGCGAGCATGCTGATGTTCGCCGCCGACCTGCGCCCGTCGGCCCAGCACGACGGCACCATCACCGGGCCCTACGCCCATCTGCTGGCCAGCTCGACCGACCTGGGACCCTCGCAGGACGGCGACGCCCAGCTGACCCTGGCCCTGCACCGCCGTGACCGCCCGGCCGCGGTGTTCGCCTGGGCCGGCCACGCGGGTCTGGCCGTCCGATGGCAGCAGGGCGACAACTGGGCCGTCGTCGAGGGCACGGCGCAGCACCTGGCGCGCGCCTTCGACGTCGAGGTGCGCGACTACCGCGGCCGGCGCGGGCAGGTGTTCTATGCATCCCCGCAACAGCCGCAGCTCCCCGAGGCGCTGCGCGGCGATGTCGCGGCGGTCGGCCGGATCCTCGGCTACATACCGCACCACACCTCGCAGCTGCCGATGGTGCCGCTGGACGTGCCGGACAAGGGGCTGTCGCCGGCCGCGCTGCGCCACGCCTACAACGTCGACCCGCTGACCGCCGACGGCTACACCGGCAAGGGCGTCACGATCGTCTTCTTCGCGTTCGACGGTTTCGAACAGGCCGACCTGGACCTCTTCGCCGACACGTTCGGGCTGCCGCGGTTCACCCCGGAATTGGTCGGCGGCGAACTCGACGCACCGCGCGGCGAAACCACCATGGACCTTCAGGTAGCCCACGCCGTGGCGCCCGATGCGCGCAAGGTCGTCGTCAGCGCCCGACCGACCGTCGCGGGCGACGGCACCTTCGAGAAGGTCGGCCAGATGTTCGCCGAGACCGCCCGCCGCTTCCCCGGCGCGGTGTGGAGCCTGTCGATCGGCTGGGGGTGCGACAAGCTGGTCACCGCCACGGACCTCGCGCCGGTGCGCTCGGCGTTGGCGGCCGCGCAGGCCGACGGCACGACGGCGTTCAACGCCAGCGGCGACCTCGCCGGGTTGGAGTGCAAAGGCGGCGACGAATGGTCCGCGCCGCCCGGGCAGGCCGATATCGGGCTGGACACCGTGGCGTCGCTGCCCGAGATCACCGACGTCGGCGGCACCACGCTGTCCACCGACGCCGACGGCCGCTGGCTGGCCGAACAGGCCTGGTTCGACGTGCCGCTGTCGGTGGGCACCGGCGGCGGGGTCTCGTCGTTGTTCGAGCGGCCCGATTGGCAGCGCGGCGTGCTGCCCGACCAGAACCCCGGCCGCAGGCTGACCCCGGACGTCGCGGCGGTGGCCGACCCGTTCACCGGGGTGCGAATCGTATTCAAACAGACCCAACTCGTCGGCGGCGGCACGTCGCAGTCGGCGCCCATCTGGGCCGGGTTGGCCGCGGTGATGAACCAGTACCTGCTCGCCAACGGCGGACAGGCGCTCGGTGAGCTCAACCCCAAGCTGTATCGCATCGCCGCGGGGGCGGCACTGCCGGCGTTTCGCGACGTGACCCTCGGCGGCAACGCGGTGGCCGACGCCGCCGCGGGTTACGACCTGGTGACCGGGCTCGGCACCCCAGATGTCGACAACCTGGTGCGAAACCTATTGGCGCTCGAGGAGTCCGGCCAATGAGCGACGACGATCAGGTGCCCACCGCCGAGTGCCGGGTGTGTCAGACCGACGTGCCCGCCGGTCAGTACTGCGGGTTGTGCGGATGTCATCTGACCCCGCGCCGCGGTGAGGGACCCGACTGGCTGCGGTTGCGCGATTTCGGTGCCGCGCCCGACGAACACCTGCTGGCGCCGTCGCCGACCAGCTCGCTGTTTCCGCATCTGCCGCAGCGCTCCCGCACCGCGTTTCGGTGGGGCCTGGCGGTCCTGCTGGTGACGCTGGCCGCTTTCACGCTGCTGCGCCTGCCCGCCGCGCTGGTCACCGTGGCCGCACTGGGACTTCCGGTGCTGTTCGTCATCTATTTGTGGGAGTCAGATGCGTTCCGCGACTTCGGTGTTCGCACGTTGGCGCTGACGGCGGTGCTGGGTGTGGGACTGGGCTTGGGTTGGGTGCTGCTGACCGAGGCGACGATCACCCGCTCGTACGAGTCGGGGCTCACCGAGGGTGTCGACTGGGACCGGATGCTGCGTGACGGGATCGCGATACCGCTCGGCGGTGTGCTGCTCATGCTGGCGCCCGCGGTGATCGTGCGGATGCTGCGGCCACCGACGCGAGAAGCGTTGGACGGCTTTGTCGTTGGCGCGCTCGGGGCGCTGTCGTTCACCGCTGCGTCGACATTGGCGCACCTGGCGCCGCAGTTCGGGACGGGCGTGGTGAGCAGGCAGCCGATGCAGAGCCTGCTGGTGGAAGCCGGCATCAGGGGCGTGGCCGAACCCGTGACGGCGGCGGCTGCGGGCGGGTTGATCGGTGCGGCGCTGTGGTTTCGGCGTCCGCCGAGCAAGCAGCAGCAGCGCCCGATGCTGGTGCGCGGTGTGCTCGTCGGGTTCGCGGTCGCGGTGCTGACGGTGTGTCTGGCGCTCGGGGTGGTCGATGCGGCCGCGCCGGCCCAGTTGCTCTTGTTGGCGATGCATCTGCTGTTGGCGGGTGTCGCGTTGTTCCTGTTGCGCGTCGGTCTGCATCTGGCGTTGCTGCACGAAGCGCACGACGAAATCCAGGCCGACGAACCGCTGCTGTGCCCGCACTGCGGCCATGTGGTGCCCGATATGGCGTTCTGTCCGGCGTGCGGGGTGGCGACCAGGGCGTCGTCGCGGTCGTCGCGCAGATCCCGACGGACGATGCGGCCGGTGCGTGAGCCATGAGCGCGCCGACGGATTTCTTTCCGGGATACGCGGTTCCGGTCGGCACTTACGCGGCGCCCGCGCCGCGGCGGACGTCGCGGCGACGGCTAGTGGTGACCTGGCTGCTGGCGATCGTCGTGGTGGCCGCCGCCCTGGTGGCGTGGTCGGCGACCATCAGCAAACCCCCGGCGCGCTACGCCTGTCCGCCCGACTGTGGACGCCCGCCCACCGGTACGCCCGTCGAGGTCAACCCACGTTTCACCGCGGCCGACGGGGCGTTTTCGGTGAGCCACCCGACGCCGAGTTCGGCGTATCGCATCACCACCCAACCCAACGGGGTGACTGCGCAGTTTCTGGCAGGCGACGGCGGCACCATGCGGTTGTTCGGTCAGCCTGCGGGCGACCGTTCGGCCGAAGACATCGCCAAGGCGGTGGTGCAGAAGGCCTTCCCCGATACCCGCACCGTGTATGAGATTCCGAACGCGATGGTCGGTTACCAATCGGGCTACGGCGAGGTGGCCGACTGCTGGCCGCAGGGCGCCAACACCAGCTACTCGAGGATGCGGGTGATGGTGATGGTCGCGGTGAAGAACGATCTCGCGCTGGTGGCCGCGGCGGTGGGCCCCTACCACGAGTTCGGCCCTGACTTCGGGTTCGGCAAGCCGTCGGGCGCCAACCTCCAAATCGCTTTGGATATGGGCAAATACGTCAACAGCTTCAGTTGGCGAGGGGACCCCTCGCGGTAGGCGGTGTTGGGGCGCCGAAAGGTACGATTTGGTGGATTCGCCCGACCGGAACCGACCAAAACGTCGGTTTCGGCGGGCTTCGGTGTTGATCCGCTGTCTCAGGCCGGGGCCATCACCTTGGCGGCGGCCTGCTCGGGCATCGGCTCGTAGCGGGCGAAGGCCCTGGTGAACGTCCCGGCGCCGTGGGCCATCGAGCGCAGGTCGATCGCGTACCGGGTGAGCTCCACCTCGGGGATCTCCGCCTTGACCAGCGTCCGGTCCTCGCCGACCTTCTCGGTGCCCAGCACCCGCCCGCGTCGACCCGCCAGATCGCCCATCACGGTGCCCACCAGGTCGTCGGGCACCAGCACCGACACCTCGTCGACCGGTTCCAGCAGGTTCACCTTGGTGGCCGCGGCGGCTTCCCGCAACGCCAGCGCGCCGGCCATCTGAAACGCGAAGTCGGAAGAGTCCACGCTGTGCGCCTTGCCGTCGAACAGCGTGACCCGGATGTCGACGACGGGATAGCCGGCGCCCACTCCCTTTTCCATCTGCGCCCGGACCCCTTTCTCGACGCTGGGGATGAACTGGCGCGGCACGGCGCCGCCGACCACCTTGTCGACGAACTCGAAGCCCGACCCCTCCGGCAGCGGTTGCACCTCGATGTCACACACCGCGTACTGCCCGTGCCCGCCGGACTGCTTGACGTGTCGGCCATGGCCTTTGGCCTTGCCGCCGAACGTTTCCCGCAACGGCACCCGTAACTCGACGGTGTCGACCGCCACCCCGTAGCGGCGCTGCAACCCGTCGAGCACCACCCCGGAATGGGCTTCACCCATGGTCCACAACACGATCTGATGGGTTTCGCGGTTCTGCTCGATGCGCAGCGTCGGATCCTCTGCCGCCAACCGCTGCAATCCGACCGACAGCTTGTCTTCGTCGGTCTTGGCGCGCGGCTCCACCGCGACCGGCAACAGCGGTTCTGGCATGGTCCACGGCTTGAGCACCAGCGGATCGGCCTTGTCCGACAACGTATCTCCGGTCTCGGCGCGACTCAACCGGCCGATCGCGCAGATGTCGCCCGCCACCACGGACGGCGCGGGACGCTGTTGCTTGCCCAGCGGAAACGACAGCGTGCCGATGCGCTCGTCCTCGTCGTGATCCTCGTGGACGTTGGATCCGTTGTGGGCCGGCGCGCCGAAGAACGACGTGAAGTGACCCGAAACATGCACCGTCGCATCCGGATTGATGGTGCCCGAGAACACCCGCACCAGGCTGACCCGGCCGACGTACGGGTCCGAGGTGGTCTTGACGACCTCGGCCAGCAACGGACCCTGAGGGTCACACGCCAGACCGTCCCGCGCCTTGCCCTGCGGCGTGAACACCTCGGGCAGCCGATGTTCGGGTGGTGACGGGAAGGCGCTGGTGATGATCTCCAACAGTTCCAGGGTGCCGACGCCGGTGCCGCTGCAGGCCGGTATCACCGGAAAGAACGACCCGCGCGCGACGGCCTTTTCGAGATCGTCGATCAACACCGACTGGTCGATCTGTTCGCCGCCGAGGTAGCGCTCCATGAGCGTTTCGTCCTCGGACTCCTCGATGATCCCCTCGATCAGCGTGCCGCGCATCTCCTCGATCGCCTCGGCGTAGGAGGCGTCGGGCGCATGGGTGGCGGTGCGCTTGCCGTCGCCGTACTCGTAGTGCGTCTGCGACAGCAACCCGATCAACCCGGTGCATGGTCCGCCGGCGGTGCCGGCAATTGAACCGGAGTCGGCAGGCAGGTACAGCGGCAGCACCTTGTCCCCGAACGCCTGCTGGGTGGCGTCCAGCGCGGCGTCGTAGTCGGCGCGGGCGTGGTCGAGTTTGGTGATCACCACCGCGCGCGGCATGCCGACCTGGCTGCACTCTTGCCACAGCGATTTCGTCGGCTCGTCGACCTGCTCGTTGGCTGCGATCACGAACAGCGCGCAGTCGGCGGCGCGCAGTCCCGCCCGCAGTTCCCCGACGAAGTCGGCGTAGCCGGGAGTGTCGATGAGGTTGACCTTGACCCCGTCGTGTTGCAGTGACGCCAGCGCGAGCCCGACCGAACGCTGCTGGGAGATCTCGGCCTCGTCGAAGTCGCACACCGTGGTGCCGTCGACCACTGAACCGGGTCGGTTGATCACCCCGGAGGCGACCAGAAGAGATTCGACGAGTGTGGTCTTGCCGCCACCCGATGGTCCCACCAGCACCACGTTTCGGATGGCGGCCGGACTGTCCGCGGTGGGGGCGGCTCCGGCACCACCAGAAGTTGTCGTTTTGTCAGCCATGGCGTCGCCTCCTGACGGTGGTGCCTCCCACCATTCCCCGAACCGACACCGAGCACAAGGGATTCGGCGAGGTTTGACCAAGTCACGCGTGCCAGCACACCCATCGGTCGACGGCGACGGTCACCACCGGCCCGTCCAACGCAATCCGCTCGTACTGAACGTATTTGCTGCGCAGCAAGGCATAGCCGACGGCGCGGGCCGCACCGCTGTGATGCACCTCGGCCAGCCCGTCGGCGCGCACCCACCACAGCTGCGTCCAGTCGTCGTCGTAGTGATCGACGATCAGGCTCACCCGCGGGTTGGCCTCGATGTTGGCTAGCCGCCGCAGCCGTTGGGTGGATTTTCGTTTGGCGTCGACGGCGGTGTAGACGACGCCGTTGTGCACACCGAAGACCACGGGCACCAGGTGCGGGGCACCGTCCGCCCCGACGGTGCCCAGGGTCGCCACTGACGCTTGAGCGAACCTGGCCACGGCCTCCGAGTCGGCCATGGGGTCCAGCTTATTCACGGCCGATTCGGCGCGACGCTGATCGGCCGGCGGGTCTCCTTGGTGCGGGTCACCCCGAACTCGGGTTCCTTGGTGGCCCGCGTCGACGGTGGCTCCTCGGCCGTCTGCGCGGGTGCGGTGACGATGGGTTCCGCGGTGATCTCGGCGGGCGGTTCGGCCGGCGGCGGTGGCGCTTCGGCCGGCGCGGGCGGTGGCGGCGCGGGCGCCGACGTTTCGACGCTGGTCGCCGCGGGCGTGGATGCGGCGGTGCGCGGTGCGCTGGGAGCGGGAGTCGCGGTGGGTTCTTCGGTGTCGGTGCCGGACCCGTCGAACACCAGCAGCACCCCCGAGACGACGATGGCCGCCGACGCGGCAGCGACAGCGATCCCCGCGGTCAGTGTCAGCCTGCGCCGATACCACGGCGCGGGTGCGGGTTCGAAGCGCCAGGTGTCCGGATCGAATGCGTCGAACGCCCCCGCTCCTTCGCGCTCAGCCATCCCCCGATGCTAACGCCGGCGTACCAGCGCCGACGTTGGCCGCGATAGGGTGCCATCGCGCTTCCCGACCACCGGAAGGTTGGCCACGATATGAAGTTCCACCTGGCGGCCCTGGCCGCCGCCGCGGTCCTGCTCGCAGGCGCGGTCGCCTGCGCCGCACCGGAGGAAGAGAGCGCAGGACAGGAAACCCAGCCCGGCGTCAACGCCGGTGAGGCCACCTCCGCGGCGGACTTCGGCGGCATGGACGGGCTCATCGCAGCCGCCAAAGCCGAAGGCGAGCTGAATGTCATTGCGCTGCCGCCGGATTGGGCCAACTACGGCACCATCATCGAGACGTTCTCCGACAAGTACGGCATCAGGGTGAACTCGGCGCAGCCGCACGCCTCCAGCCAGGAGGAAATCGACGCCGCCGCCCAGCAGAAGGGCACAAACACCGCGCCCGACGTCTTCGACCTCGGCCAGTCGGTCGCGCTGGCCAACACCGACATGTTCGCGCCGTACCGGGTCGCCACGTTCGACGACATCCCGGCGGCCTTCAAGGACCGCGAGGGCAGGTGGGTCAACGACTACGGCGGCTACATGTCGATCGGCTACGACTCCGCCAAGGTGCCCGAGGTCACCAGCGTCGACGACCTGCTCAAACCGGAGTTCCGCGGCGCGGTCGCGCTCAACGGTGACCCCACCCAGGCCGGCGCGGCCTACTCCGGGGTGCTGATGGTCGCCCTGTCGCAGGGCGGTTCGGTCGACGACATCGCGCCGGGCGTCGAGTTTTTCCGAAAGCTCAGCGAGGCGGGCAATTTCCTGCCGGTCAACCCGACGCCGGCGACCATCGAATCCGGTGAGACGCCGGTGGCGATCGACTGGAACTATCTGAACGCCACGCAGACCCAGAAGCTGCCGTCGTGGCGGGTGTTCGTGCCACCCGAGTACGCGGTGGCCGGCTTCTACTACCAGGCCATCAACAAGGACGCGCCGCATCCGGCCGCGGCCCGGCTCTGGCAGGAGTTCCTCTACAGCGACGAGGGCCAGAACCTGTTCGCCGCAGGCGGTGTCCGGCCGGTGCGCGCCGACAACATGATGACCGACGGCACCCTCGACGAGGCCGCGGCCGCCAGCCTGCCGGTCATCGACGGCCCGGTCACGGTGCCGAGCCCCGATCAGACCGAGCAGGCCACGGCGTACCTGTCCGCGCATTGGGCCGCCGCGATCGGCTGACCGTCGGCGTCGACTGTCCGGTGTACTTGCGGTGGCCGGCGGATCACAATTAGCCCGTCATCAGCGGCGAATGCTTGCGCGCGCGCAACCGCTGTGGGTATCACAGAGGTATGACTCAGGGCGCCGGGGGCCACATCAGGGCCAAAGTCCTGGCATCGTCCTCGGGTTCGCCGGCTGCCGTGGCGAACGCGGCCATCGCCGCGCCGACCGCGGTGCGCTCACCGGGCGTCATCGTCGACAGCACCCGCTCGATCTCTTTGCGCCGCCGTCTGGTCACCTTGTCGACCAGTCGACGCCCGGCCGGGGTCAGGGTCAACGTGATGTTGCGCCGGTCGACGGTGGATTCGCGCCGGTCGAGCAGGCCGGCGTGGATGAGCCGATCACAGGTGCGGCTGGCGTTCGACGGGTTGACCCCGAGCCCGGCAGCGACCGCCCCGAGGTTCAGCGGCCCGCGTGTGTGCACCATCACCAGCACGCGCAGTTGCGGCACGGTGACGACTTCCTCGATTCCGGCCAGCGACGTCGCGACGATGCCGACGATCGCGCGGGAGGCCCGCAACACCTCGTCGACCTGGCTGGTCGACGCATCCTCGCCGCTGTGCACTGAAGTCATACCGAGAATCCTGCCGACAAGGGTTGCGCCGCCGCAACCGGGAACGGCAGCCACGACTTCCAGGTCATGGTAGGACCGCCGTGCGCAGCCAGGCGACGTCACGCGCGCTGTGCGCGGTGGGTGCGATGGTGCTGATCACGGTCACCGGCTGCACGCATGGCCCCTCGGGTCCAGCGTCGGGTTCACCCGAGGGGTCACCCGCCGGTTCACCCGGTCAGGCCACCGCTGTGGAGCACGCCTACATCGTCCCGCAGTTCATCCCCGGCAGGTGTTCGATATCGGTGGGCGGACAGGCCGACCTGCGGTTCACCGTCACCAACAACCGGCCGAGCGGAATCGAGCGGCTGCTCGACATCTCCACCGCCGCCGCCGACACCGTGCAGTACTCCTCGGAGGAGCCCGTCGAGATCGGGCCCGGCGCCTCGGTGGCGTTCGGGCAGCGTCAGGTGCAACCCGTGGGCGCCAATCGGTTCGCGATCCCCGCGATCGAACTGCAGGGGTTGAACGCCGACGCGCGGCCCGGCACGTCGGTCGACGTGACGTTCGGGTTCGAGCGGCTCGGTGACGTCGACGTCCGGGTGCCGATTCAGCCGTGCCGGTCCGAGGCATGACCCGGTCAACCACCACGATGATCACGGCGGCCGCAGCCGTCCTGACGCTGGCGCTCGGCGGATGCGCCGAACCGGCGGCGCCCACCGGCACGGCGCCGGTGACCAGCTCGGCGGACAGTCAACCGCTGGGCGCCGCGACCGAACGCAGCGGCGCCGCACCGTCACTGACCGCCGACGACGTGATCCGCGCGCTCACCCGCGCGGGGTTGACCGCACCGCACCCGTTGGACACCACCGCCCAGGAGTGCGGCGTCGCGCAGTGCGAACAGTCCGTCGTCACCGACACGGTGCGGGTCAAATCGTTCGCGACCGCAGGGCAGGCGATGCGTCACGCGGTGACGCGTGGTCTCAAACACGTTGGGCCGGTGGCAGTTTCGTTCCCACCGCATATGCCGCAGGCCGAGCGGCAGCGGTACTGGTCGGTGATCACCGCGTTGGTGCGCTGAGCTAGCTAGACGTCCTGGACCGGTTCGATGCCCAGATCCCGGTAGCTGACCAGCGCGACGAACGGGACACCGCGCTTGGCGAAGCGGCCGGCCGCGACGTCGCCGCGGTCCACCATCGGGATGACCCCGGCGACGACGGCGCCCGCGGCGGTCACCCGGTCAAACGCGATCTCGGTGGATCCGCCGGTGCTGATCACATCGTCGACGAGCAGCACGCGGGTGCCCGGCTGCAGCCGGGTGCCTTCGATCCACTGCTCGCGGCCCCGCTGCTTCTGCTCCTTGCGTACCGAGAACCACGCCTTGCCGGTCACCATCGCGACCCCGTGCGCCAACGGGTCGGCACCCATCGTGAGCCCGCCCACCGCGTCGAACTCGATACCGTGCCCGGCGGCCAGATCGGCGACCGCGCGGCTGACGATCGTCAACCGCTCGCCGGTGTCGATCGCGTACTTACCGTCGATGTAGTCGTGGCTGAGCTGACCGCTGGCCAGCCTGAACGGCTCGGCGCGGTGCTCGTAGCCGCGGGTCTTGATGAGGTCGAACGCCGCTTGCCAGGTGTCGGGACGCCAGGACATACCGGTGATGGTATTTCAGGGCTGCCGGGCCCGACGCGTCAACTCCACGGCGGCCGCACGCAATTCGCCTACCGAATCGATCGGGGCGGCGTAGCCGATGCGGGTGTAGGCCATCCCGCGTTCGGTGGTGAGCCGCAAGTCGAGGCCGTAGCGGTCGGCGCCCGTGCAGGTCGCAGCCGTGGTGTCCGGGTAGCCGCCCAACGCCTGAGCCATCGCGACCAGCGTGTCGGCGTGGTCGGCGTTGAGGTGGGCGACGGCGCCGGCCGCGTGCGGCGCGACGGGATCAGGTTCGGCCGCGGCGTAGGCCGCACCGGTCGCCGAGTCCATCCGCCCGTAGCCGCCGACCCAGCGGACCCGGCTGACCCGCAGCACCCACAGCGTGAAGTCGCTGTAGTCGATGTAGTACTTCGCCGACGCGACGGCAGACAGGTGCGCTTCGCGGGCCGCGGCCCGTTCCTCGCCGGTCGGCGCCTCGGCGACACCCGCCAGCGTGACGCGACCGCTGGCCAGCGGGTCGGATTCGGCGTCGGGCGCGACGATCGCGATGCTCGCCCTCGGATCGTGGCCGAGGTTGCGGCCGTGCTCGGCGAGGTTGGAGACACACAGCACCGGGGCGCCGTCGAGCAGACCGTACGTCACGAACGACGCCCACGGATCGCCGTCGACGGTCAGCGTCGCCAGGGTGCCGGCGTTGGTGGATGCGGCGATGGTGCGCGCCTCCTCGGCCGCCGAAGGACGCGCGGAGTTCACGACTTTGGTCAGCGGAGGCGGGACCGAGGGAGCGTCACCCGGATCGCCATGATCACGAAGGGCCACGCCGGTACCCTACCGCCGTCGCGGCAGTCCACCGCCGGCCCGATTCGTTTTTCGCGGACGTGGGTACGTTTGAACTCGGTATGGATCAGCACAGCGGTGGACACGAACACGACCCATCCGACGGCAGCCATGTCGAGGAGGGTCCCGACGGCCGGACCGTCGAGCACCCCACCGCCGACGACTTCGGCCACGCCCGGGTGCTGCCCGAGGACCGGACGTGGTTCAAGCGCGCCGTGTTCTACGAGGTGCTGGTGCGGGCCTTCTACGACTCCAACGGCGACGGCTTCGGTGATCTGCGCGGTTTGACCGAACAACTCGACTACATCAAATGGCTTGGCGTGGACTGTCTTTGGCTGCCGCCGTTCTACGACTCCCCGCTGCGCGACGGCGGCTACGACATCCGCGACTTCTACAAGGTGCTTCCCGAGTTCGGCACGGTCGAGGACTTCGTCGACCTGCTCGACGCCGCGCACCGCCGCGGAATCCGCGTCATCACCGATCTCGTGATGAACCACACCTCGGATTCACACGCGTGGTTCCAGGAGTCGCGCCGTGACCCCGACGGGCCGTACGGCGACTTCTACGTGTGGAGCGACACCAGTGACCGCTACCGCGACGCGCGGATCATCTTCGTCGACACCGAGGAATCCAACTGGACGTTCGACCCGGTGCGTAGACAGTTCTACTGGCACCGGTTCTTCTCCCATCAACCCGACCTCAACTACGACAACCCCGCCGTGCAAGAGGCGATGATCGACGTCCTGCGGTTCTGGCTCGATCTCGGCATCGACGGCTTTCGGCTCGACGCGGTGCCCTACCTGTTCGAGCGGGAAGGCACCAACTGCGAGAACCTCCCCGAGACACACGCCTTCCTCAAACACTGCCGCAAGGTGATCGACGACGAATATCCCGGCAGTGTGCTGCTGGCCGAAGCCAACCAGTGGCCCGCCGACGTGGTGCAGTACTTCGGCGATCCCGACACCGGCGGCGACGAATGCCACATGGCGTTCCACTTTCCGCTGATGCCACGGATTTTCATGGCGGTGCGGCGCGAATCCCGGTTCCCGATCAGCGAGATCCTCGCACAGACGCCCGATATCCCGGAACTGGCGCAGTGGGCGATCTTCCTGCGCAACCACGACGAGTTGACGCTGGAGATGGTCACCGACGAAGAACGCGACTACATGTACGCCGAGTACGCCAAGGATCCGCGGATGAAGGCCAACGTCGGCATCCGCCGCCGCCTGGCGCCGCTGCTGGAGAACGACCGCAACCAGATCGAGTTGTTCACCGCGCTGCTGTTGAGCCTGCCGGGTTCACCGATGCTGTACTACGGCGACGAGATCGGCATGGGCGACATCATCTGGCTCGGTGACCGCGACGGGGTGCGCACCCCGATGCAGTGGACCCCGGACCGCAACGCCGGGTTCTCCACCGCCACACCGGGCCGGCTGTATCTGCCGCCCAACCAGGACGCGATCTACGGCTATCAGGCCGTCAACGTCGAAGCCCAGCGCGACACCTCCAACTCGCTGCTGAACTGGACGCGCACCATGCTGGCCGTGCGTCGGCGCCACGAGGCGTTCGCCATTGGCAGCTTCCACGAACTGGGCGGATCGAACCCGTCGGTGCTGACCTATGTCCGCGAGATCAACCGCGACGGCGGATCCGACACGGTGCTCTGCGTGAACAACCTGTCCCGCTTTCCGCAACCCATCGAGCTGAATCTGCAGGCCTACAGCGGGTACACCCCGATCGAGATGACCGGCTACGTCGAGTTTCCGTCCATCGGTCAGCTGCCATATCTGCTGACCCTGCCCGGCCACGGGTTCTACTGGTTCTCGTTGCGTGCTCCCGAACCCGAACCGAAAGACCAGCCATGACCTTGCCGTTCGACGAATGGTTACCGCAGCAACGGTGGTACGCCGGGCGCAACCGCGAGTTGGCGTCCGTCGAACCCGCCGTCGTGGTGGCGCTGCCCGACATTGCTAATCCGGCTGCGGGTCTGGACCTCGAGCTGATGCTGCTCGACGTGTCCTACGCCGACGGCTCTGCCGAGCGCTATCAGGTGATCGTCTGGTGGGACGACGCGGGCGCTGCCGGCGGTGGCCCGATCGCGGAGTTCCTCAACGTTGCCACCATCGGCTCCGCCGCCCACGACGGTGACCGCACCGGATACGACGCGCTGTACGACCCCACCGCGGCCAAGGCGCTGCTGGCGCTCATCGACAGCTCGGCCACCGTGGGCGACGTCCGGTTCAGCAAGGAACCCGGCGTCGAGTTGCCGCTGGATTCGGTGGCGCGGTTGTCGAGCGCCGAACAGAGCAACACCAGCGTGGTGTTCGAAGAAGACGCCATCCTCAAGGTGTTTCGTCGCATCAGTCCCGGCATCACCCCCGACATCGAGCTGAACCGGGTGCTGGCCGACGCGGGCAACCCGCACGTGGCCCGGTTGCTCGGCTCATACGAGGCGCGGTGGAACGGTGAACCGTATGCGCTGGGCATGGTCGCCGAGTTCGCCGCCAACTCCGCCGAGGGCTGGAATATGGCCACGACGAGCACCCGCGACCTGTTCGCCGAGGGTGACCTCTACGCCGACGAAGTCGGCGGCGACTTCGCCGGCGAGTCCTACCGGCTCGGTGAGGCGGTTGCGTCGGTGCACGCGACGCTGGCCGACCGGCTGGGCACTGAGACGACCGTGTTTCCGACGGATGCGGTGACCGCGCGGCTGCACGCGTCGGCCGAGGCGGTGCCCCAACTGCAGCAGTATGTTTCGTTGATCGAGGAGCGGTACCGCAAGCTCGCCGACGAGCCGATCACCGTGCAGCGCATCCACGGCGACCTGCACCTCGGGCAGGTGCTGCGCACCCCGGAACGCTGGCTGCTGATCGACTTCGAGGGGGAGCCCGGCCAGCCGTTGGAGGAGCGCCGCCGGCCCGACTCCCCGCTGCGTGACGTGGCCGGGATCCTTCGGTCCTTCGAATATGCCGCCTACCAACGCCTGATGGACCAGTCTTCGGAGTCCGGCGCCGAGGACCGCGACCGCCAACTGGCTGCGCGCGCCCGCGAGTGGGTGGACCGCAACGCCGCGTCGTTCTGCGACGGCTACGCCGAGCACGCCGGCGCCGACCCGCGCGACTCGGCGGCGCTGCTAGCGGCCTACGAGCTGGACAAGGCCGTCTACGAAGCCACCTACGAGGTGCGGCACCGGCCGAGTTGGTTGCCGATCCCGCTCAAGTCGATCGCCAAGATCGTGAGCTAATCCCAGCTCTTGGCGGGTCTAGGCGAGGCTGCGCAGCACGTCGGCGGCCGGTTTGGGTGTCCAGTCCGTGCGGTAGACGCCGTAGTTGTCCTGCGGGTCGGCGCTACCGGTGCTGCGGTCGCGGGTGGTGTAGATGAACGCCGGACCCGCGCCCGGCAGCGTGCGCCACGAGACGATGAAGTCGCGGATGCGGTCCGCCTGGGTGGCCTCGCTGACCTTCGACGTCGCCTCGCCGAACTCGGTGGCCCAGATCTGCTTACCGCCGTCACCGTTGGCCCCCATCACACCGCGCAGCTGGTCGTAGAGGCCGCGCGGCGAGTTCGCCTGACCCGTGGAGAACCGGGAGGCCTCGTTGTTGGTGAACAGGTACGGGTGATAGCCCACGGCGTCGAAGTTTCCACCGCCGCCGGCCGCGTACACGCCGTTGAGATAGTCCACCGGGTTTCTGGTGATCGAGAAGAAGTTGATGGTCGGTGACAATCCGCCCAGGACCACCGTGGCGTTCGGATCGGCGCCCTTGATCGCCGGGTAGGCGGCCTTCAGCAGGTCCGCAAACCGGTCGGGCTGCGGACCCTGCGGCCCGGCCCAGAACTGCACGGCGTTGGCTTCGTTCCACAGTTCGTAGGCGGCGATGCGCCCGGCGAAGTGCGATGCCATCGTGCCCGCGAACGTGCCGAACGCCTCGGCCGACGCCGGCGGTGCGGCGATCGCCGGTCCACCGCCGGTGGCCCAGCCGGGCGTGGAGTTCAACAGCGCGACGACGGCGATGCCGCGTGCGTTGGCGGCGTTGACGATGAGGTCGGCCTGACCCCAGTTCCACTCCTGCGGGGAGGGCTGGATGCCGGCCCACGGCATCATGATCCGCGCGCTGCGCACCCCGGTGTTGACCATGAGGTCCAGTTGACGGTTCACATCCTCGGGCGATAGAAACCACAGCCACGAGTCGGCGAACCCGAGCGAGGAGACGGCAGCGGTCTCGGTGACGGCATAGCTGCGGCTGTTGTCCGCGTCGGGACGAAGCATGTGGGTGAGGCCTGCCGATACCACCACCACGGCCGCCAGCGCGAGGACCGTCTGTAAGAGTTTGCGCACGTTTTTCCTATCTCGGACCTGATCTTGTTAGGTGTATCGGGATTGCCCGTGAGGAAGTTAACCAAAACCCGGCGGCGCCCAAACGGGCGGACGTCGATACCGGGATGATTGACGTTGCCGCTGATTATCGCGTGGTACGCGCCCGGTTTGCTGGCTGCCCGCGATCAGGTTACTGGCGCAGCATCAGGTCCAGCACCCGCTCACGCAGCGACGCCGACATTTCCTGGCTCGACGTCGCCTCGTGCAACAGGCCGACACCGGCGGCGAACAACACCGTCGCGCGCAAGTCGGCGTCGTCGCGCTCGAACCCGTAGTCGACGAAGGCCTGCCGGACCGCGCACAGCACGCGTTCGTCGCTGCGTCGAACGCTCGCCAGCACCGCGCCGTCGGTCAGCGCCCAGACCCGCATCGCGCGTTCCAGCGCACAGTGGTCGGGACGCATCAGCGTCTGCAGCATCGCCGACAACCGTTGGCGCGGATCAGCTTCGAAGGTCTCCTCGAACCGGCGCCGTCGTTGGTCGTGGAGGTTGCCCCAGGCGTGCGTCAATGCCGCCCGGTATTCCGGCATATCGGTGAAGTGCCAGTAGAAGCTGCCTTTGGTGACCGACAGCCGGTCGCACAACCGGCTGATCCGCAGCGCGGCCGGACCCCCCTCGGCGAGGACCGCCAAACCGGCCTGAATCCAGTCGTCGGCCGTCACCCGCCGGCCAGCACCGGTCGGCGCCGTCATAGGGCGAGCATACGCTGGTTATTGACACCGACGAATATATTCATTGTGGCAACCGCGGCCGCCTGGTAGGCGCCGCCGCTCGTCGGCTCCTACTCCGGCCCGCCCGACCGGAGGCACCCGTTTTTAAAACCCTCGTGCCAGCGCGGCGGCCACGGTTGCTATAGCTGGGGACCATACCATACGGGCTGGTACGGAATGGCCGGTTTTGCACGGAAGTCTGCTGGCGCACAACGCTTCTGACGCCGCGCCCGACCCGGCTGCCCATCCCGGGCGTTTAGCGGCTCCGCGAGTGGGCAACCGGATGTGCGTGGAGCCCGATAACACCGAATTCGACGCCTCGCCCAACGACGCCGGCGGGGTCGACGACACCCTGCGCCCGATGGAGGCGACCGATTCCGACGACGTCCGCAACGACGAAGGCGATGAGGTGGTCGATCCGCCGGAGGAGTGGGCGGCCGCCGACCACATCGCCGCCGAACCCGACGGTGAGTCCCTCGACGAGAAGCTGGCCGCCGAGCGGCCCGACCAGACCCCGAGGCCGTCCCCGCAAGGCACCGACGACGTCGAGCGCATCGACCCCGAAAGCCACGGCCGCAGCGAGGGCGATGTCGACGGCGCGCCGGAGGATGGCAGCTCGATCTTTCCCGTCGTCGAGTAGCGGTCAATCCGTCGGGGTGCGCAGCACCAGCATCGAGCGCGCCTCGACGGTGACCTTCGCACCCGCCGCGACCTCGGCGCTCTCGTCGTCACCGCCGGCTGCGGTGTCGACGACGGGAAGCCACGCCGGTGCGTATTTCTTGGCCGGGAGGGCGAACTCGATCGGCTCGTGGTGCGCGTTGAAGCACAGCAGAAACGAGTCATCGAGCACCCGCTGACCTCGCACGTCCAGATACGGGATGCCCTGGCCATTGAGGTACACCGCGATCGACTTGGCGAACCCGCTCTCCCAGTCCTCGTCGCTCATCTCCGAACCGTCGGGCGCCAGCCAGGCGATGTCGGGCAGACCCCCGCCGCCGCGCCGGCGTACGGGGTCCCCGGAGAAGAACCGTCGCCGCCGGAACACCGGGTGGGCGGCGCGCAGCGCGGACACCGTGCGGGTGAACTCCATCAACTCGGTGTCCGCGTTGGCCCAGTCGATCCAGGACAGTTCGTTGTCCTGGCAGTACACGTTGTTGTTGCCCTGCTGCGTGCGCCCGAGTTCGTCGCCGTGGCTGATCATCGGCACGCCCTGAGACAGCAGCAGCGTAGTCAGGAAGTTGCGCTGCTGGCGTGCCCGCAGCGCGTTGACCTCCGCGTCGTCGGTCGGGCCTTCGGCGCCGCAGTTCCAGGACCGGTTGTGGCTTTCGCCGTCGTTGTTGTCCTCGCCGTTGGCCTCGTTGTGCTTTTCGTTGTAGGACACCAGGTCACGAAGCGTGAAGCCGTCGTGTGCGGTGACGAAGTTGATGGAGGCGACGGGCCTGCGCGCGGTGTGCTCGTAGAGGTCGGCCGAGCCGGTCAGCCGGTAGGCGAACTCGTCGATGGTCGCCGGCTCACCGCGCCAGTAGTCGCGAACCGTGTCGCGGTACTTCCCGTTCCACTCGGTCCACTGCGGCGGGAAGTTGCCGACCTGGTAGCCGCCGGGTCCGACGTCCCACGGCTCGGCGATCAGCTTGACCTGGCTGACCGTCGGATCCTGCTGCACGAGTTCGAAGAACGTCGACAGCCGGTCCACGTCGTAGAACTCGCGGGCCAGTGTGGAGGCCAGATCGAAGCGGAAGCCGTCGACGTGCATCTCGGTGACCCAGTAGCGCAGCGAATCCATGATGAGCTGCAGTGAATGCGGGTGTCCGACGTTGAGGCTGTTGCCGGTGCCGGTGTAGTCCATGTAGTAGCGCTTGTCGTCCTCGACCAGCCGGTAGTAGGCCGCGTTGTCGATACCGCGGAAGCTGGCCGTCGGGCCCAGGTGGTTGCCCTCGGCGGTGTGGTTGTAGACGACGTCGAGCAGCACCTCGATGCCGGCTTCGTGTAGCGCACGCACCATCGCCTTGAACTCCTGCACCTGTCCGCCGGGGTTGGGGCTGGAGCTGTACTTGGCGTCCGGGGCGAAGAAGCCGATGGTGTTGTAGCCCCAGTAGTTGGTGAGGCCCTTCTCCAGGAGCGTGGAGTCGTTGGCGAAGTGGTGCACCGGCATCAACTCGAGCGCGGTGACCCCCAGCGAGGTCAGATGCTCGATGATCACCGGATGCGCGACGGCCGCGTAGGTGCCGCGGATCTGTTCGGGGATGTCGGGATGCGTCTGGGTCAGCCCCTTGACGTGGGCTTCGTAGATGACGGTGTCGGCGTACTCGTAGCCGGGCGGGCGGTCGCTGCCCCAGTCGAAGAACGGGTTGATGACGACGGACTTCGGCATGGACGCCGCCGAGTCGTCGTCGTTGCGGCTGTCGGGTTCACCGAAGGTGTAACCGAACAGCGCCTGGCCCCAGTCGAAGTTGCCGTCGATGGCTTTCGAGTACGGGTCGGCCAGCAGCTTGTTCGGGTTGCAGCGCTGTCCCTCGGCCGGGTCGTAGGGGCCGTGCACCCGGTACCCGTAGCGCTGGCCGGGTTCGATGTTGGGGATGAAGCCGTGCCAGACGAACCCGTCGACCTCGGGCAGCGTCAGCCGGGATTCGGTGCCGTCAACGTCGAACAGACACAACTCCACCTTGTCGGCGACCTCGCTGAACAGGGCGAAGTTGGTGCCGGTGCCGTCGTAGGTGGCGCCGAGGGGATATGCCTTGCCGGGCCAGACTTCCAAGATTGCACTCCAGTGATCGGTGAACGAGACGATACGGGGGATGCCCAATCGCGGCGCATCGCAACCGTGGTCCGTCGGATAGGGTGGGCGGTGCAGTTGGTCTGTTGGCGCTGAAGTTTGGCGTCGGCATCGAGCCACATGTGTGGCGAGAGGGAACCCGGTGAGAATCCGGGACTGTCCCGCAGCGGTATGCAGGAACGACTGCCGTCATCAGCACTGGCCCACCGGGGCCGGGAAGCGACGGCCACTAGGTGCACTTCGGTGCGTGCCTGCGAGTCCGAAGACCTGCCAGCTGTGCCGGACGCGCCGCGTCCGGTGGTTCATCGCCTCGTGGAATGGGCAGTGGCCGAAGCGGTGAAAACCCGTATTCGGTGCGCGTCCCCGGCGATGACCATCCGCCGTAGCAAGAGGACCACGTCATGAACACCACCGCTTTCAACGCCACCATTCTCGGATCTCCCCGCATCGGGCCGAACCGCGAACTCAAGCGCGCCGCCGAGAAGTACTGGGCAGGCAACTCCGATCGCAGCGAGCTGGAATCGGTGGCCGCGCAGCTGCGCCGCGACACCTGGGAAGCCCTCGTCGCCGCCGGGCTGGACTCCGTGCCGGTGAACACCTTCTCCTACTACGACCAGGTGCTCGACACCGCGGTGATGGTCGGGGCGCTACCGCCACGCGTCTCGGGGGTGGCCGATGATCTGGACCGCTACTTCGCCGCGGCCCGCGGCAACGACGAGATCGCACCGCTGGAAATGACCAAGTGGTTCGACACCAACTACCACTACATCGTGCCCGAGCTGGGCCCCGACACCAGGTTTACGCTGGATCCGGCCAAGGTGCTGGCCGAGCTGAAGGAGGCGCAAGCCCTCGACGTGCCCGCGCGCCCGGTGCTCGTCGGCCCGATCACCTTCCTGGCGCTGTCCAAGGCCGTCGACGGAGCCGCCGCGCCGATCGATCGGCTGGACGAGCTCGTCGCGGTGTACGCGGAGCTGCTCGGAGAGCTGACCAATGCCGGCGCGGCGTGGGTGCAGTTCGACGAGCCGGTGCTGGTGACCGACATCCTCGACAACACCGCGGAGTTGGCCCAGCGGACGTACGCGACGCTGGGCCGGTTGACCAGACGGCCGGCGCTGTTCGTCGCGACCTACTTCGGCGAGCTCACCGACGCGTTGCCCGCGCTGGCCCGGACACCGGTGGAGGCCATCGGGGTCGACCTCGTCGCCGGGGGAGTGTCGGCGGTGGCGGCGGTGCCCGAGCTGGCCACCAAGACCCTGGTGGCCGGCGTCGTCGACGGCCGCAACATCTGGCGCACGAACCTGGAGTCCGCGCTGGCGACGCTGGCGACGCTGATGGGCCTGGCCGACCACGTGGCGGTCTCGACGTCATGCTCGACGCTGCACGTGCCGTATTCGCTGGACGCCGAGGAGGGGTTGGACGCGCAGTTGCGCAGCTGGCTGGCGTTCGGGTTCGAGAAGGTCGCCGAGGTGGTGGCGCTGTCGCGGGGCATCACGACCGGGCGCGACGCCATTTCGGCCGAGGTGGCCGCGTCCAACGCCGCCGCCGCGTCGCGGCGCTCCGACCCGCGCCTGACCAACGAACAGGTGCGGTCGCGGATTTCCTCGATCGCCGCGTCGGGCGCCAAGCGGGGACCGGCCGACAAGCGTCGCGCCGCCCAGCAGGAGCGGCTGAAGCTGCCGGTGTTGCCGACGACCACCATCGGGTCGTATCCGCAGACGTCGGCCATCCGGGTGGCCCGCGCCGAGTTGAGGACCGGCAAGATCGACTACGCCGAATACGTGCGCAGGATGAAGGCCGAGATCGCCGAGGTGATCAAGCTGCAAGAGGACCTCGGCATCGACGTGCTGGTGCACGGCGAACCGGAACGCAACGACATGGTGCAGTACTTCGCCGAGCAACTCGACGGCTTCTTCGCGACACAGAACGGCTGGGTGCAGTCCTACGGCAGCCGGTGCGTGCGCCCGCCGATCCTGTACGGCGATGTCGCGCGGCGCCAACCGATGACCGTGGAGTGGATCAGCTACGCGCAGTCGCTGACCGACAAGCCGGTCAAGGGCATGCTCACCGGTCCGGTGACGATCCTGGCGTGGTCGTTCGTTCGTGATGATCAGCCGCTGGCGGAGACGGCGGCGCAGGTCGCGTTGGCCATCCGCGACGAGACGGTCGATCTGGAATCGGCCGGCATCGGCATCATCCAGGTCGACGAGCCGGCGCTGCGCGAGTTACTGCCGCTGCGGTCGAAAGACAAAGACGCCTATCTGCGGTGGGCGGTCGATGCGTTCCGGCTGTCCACGTCGGGTGTCGCGGACGCCACCCAGATCCACACCCACCTGTGCTATTCGGAGTTCGGTGAAGTGATCGGCGCGATCGCCGCGCTCGACGCCGATGTGACGTCGATCGAGGCGGCGCGTTCGGATATGGAGGTGCTGGAGGATCTCAACGCCGCGGGGTTCGCCAACAGCGTCGGGCCAGGTGTCTACGACATCCACTCGCCGCGGGTGCCCGGCACCGAGGAGATGGCGACGTTGCTGCGCGAGGCGCTGGAAGCCGTTCCGGCAGAGCGGTTGTGGGTCAACCCGGACTGCGGGCTCAAGACCCGCAGGACCGATGAGGTGACGGCGTCGCTGCGCAATATGGTCGCGGCAGCGACGCAGGTGCGCGGCTCGGCTAGCTGACCTGCACGCCGGCCGCGCGCAATTCCTCGAGGGCTGTGGCGGTCGAATCCGGGGCCACGCCCGCGGTGAGATCCAGCAGCACCCGGGTGGTGAAACCGGCGGCGTTGGCGTCGGCGGCGGTGGCCCTAACGCAGTGGTCGGTGGCGATCCCGACCACGTCGACCTCGTCGACGCCGCGCTGCCGTAACCAGTCGGCGAGCGCGGTGCCGTCGTCGTCGGTGCCCTCGAACCCGCTGTAGGCCGCCGAATAGTGGCCCTTGCGGAAGACGGCTTCCACGGCGGTGGCGTCGAACTCCGGGTGAAACTCCGCGCCGACGGTATCGGCGACGCAATGCCTGGGCCAGGACACCTTGTAGTCGGGGTTGTCGGAGAAGTGGTCACCGGGATCGATGTGAAAGTCCTTGGTGGCCACGATATGTGCGTAGTCGGATCGGTCGGCGAGGAGGCGGGTGACGTTGCGGGCCACCTCGCCGCCGCCGGTCACGGCCAGCGAACCGCCCTCGCAGAAGTCGTTTTGCACGTCGACGATGATCAGCGCCTTCATACCTCAACCGTAGCGCCGTCATCCGCCGAAGAGCAGATACAGCCCGGTGAACGTGTAGCCGACCATCACCAGCATCATCGCGAGCTGACCGGTGAGCTGGTGGTCGGCGGGCAGCAGCCGCAGCGCGCGGTCGTGCGCGGCGATCACCCCGGCGACGTGGCCGGCCAGTACGCTACCGACCTTGATGGTGGCCAGCAGCGAAGGATGAAGCGACAGTACGTAGTTGACTTCCGCGTCGAGCCCGAACAGCAGGATGATCGTCTGCTGACCGCGTTCCACCAGGTAGGTCAGGTAGTGCGCGAAGACATAGCCGATCACGATGGGGATCAGCGAATGCGCCATCTGTCCGGGCAGCGCGCGGCGCTGTTCGCGGTCGACGCCTCCGGTCGCAATTGCGGCCAGCCAGAACGTGCCCGCGACCACCCCGATGAACAGCAGCAGACCTGCCGTGCGGATCAAGGTGGCGGTCAGGGTGGACGTGGAGTTCTCGTCGACGAAATCGCGCCAGCGCGGCATCGCCGAAAAGCTGTCGAACGCAGTCGATCCCAGCAGCACGGCCATGACCGCGACGATCCCGGACCGGATCGGCAACGACGGCAGGTGATCGAACGGATTGCCGAACGCGACCAGCCCGCTGCGCGGGTCGCGCCGCCACGGCGACAGCCGCGACACCACCACGCTGTACACCTCGAACGGATCGGCCCGGCCATACCAACGCGGACCACACAGCAGCCCACCTGCCAGCGTGATCACCAGATAGATCAGCAACCAAATCCGGATGGCGCCAAGCGATCCGGGGTCGGGGCTGGCGAGCTCCAACCACACGAACGCGAACAGGCCCAGCGCGGCAGGCCAGTATCCCAACGCCGCCGGGTAGGCGCGGCCCAGAGAGCGCCAACCCCCGAGCCGATGCACCGCGCGAACGGGTGAGATCGCCCGCCACACCGGGCCGGCCACCAGCGACAGCGCCACCACGCCGACCCAGATCAGCACATAGAACACGCCGGGTAACGGGTTGTCGGCGTCCTGTGGTCCGATGATGGACGCCACCGCCACCCACACGGCGAACGCCAAACCGGCCAGCGCGACGACCCACCGGGTGACGGGTGCGTCGATCACCGTCGTCACCCAGCGCGGCAACGCGTGTGCGGGCTTGTCGGGATCGAAGCGGGGTTTGCGCCACGCGAACGCGACGATGGCGAACGTGAAGGTCAGCGTCCAGGCGGCGCCGATCAGGGCGTAGGTGAACGGGATCGGCAGATCGGTCGAGCCGCCAAGGCCGTGCGCCAGTACGGCCAGCGACGGGTCGGTTCTCACCGCACCTGGATGGTCGCGACGGTCTTGTTCGCGTCGTGCAACTCCACGTCGACGCGACCGGGCACGTCGACGGTGAACTGAAACTGCTGGCCCGGTTCCGCCTTGACCGGGAAGGTGTGTTCAGGGGTGGAGTGCACGTGCAGTTCGTCGGGGGCGTCGCTGTTGACGCGGATGACGATCGGTTCGCCGACCTTGGCCTCCAACTGGGCGTTGGTGGGATCGACCTGGCCCCCTTCGATGGTGACGTCGAGGGTTACGCGATCGGTCGGGCGCTGCTGGTCGGTCATGTCCGACGGGTTGACGGTCGTCGCCGGCGGCGAGGTGCCCTCCGCGGTGTCGCCGTCTTGTGAGCCGCATCCGACGGCGACAACGGCGGCAGTGGCCAGGACGACAAGTGCCTTACCACTGATCACGATCCTCCATCTTTGTTCTCGCGTTTGCGGCGATTCTTCACGGCGATGTACACGACGACGGCCGCGACCACGATCGCCGGAGCGAACGCCGGCACGGCGAGCCAGATCGGATGGTCGGCCAGGATGACGACGTTCGGGTCGTTGGGGACTTCCGTCATGCCGTCACGCCTGCACTGTTGGTCGCAATTCCGCCTCGCTGCCGGTCGGTTCGTGCCTGTTGATCCGGCCCCCGCCCCAGGTGACGCCGGCGACCATGGCCAACGTGCAGAACAGCACGATCAAGCAACCGATCAGCCACAACGCCTCGGGGATGTCCGGGCTGCGCTCACGCTGCAGGATCGTGATCTCGGCGACGAACGGACGCGTCGTCTGAGCCTCGGCCGGCACCTCCTCCGCACCGATACCGGGGTCGCCGGCCAGGTAGAGCGGCACCGCGGCCAACGTCTTACCGTCGTGCACCCGAAGCAGCGTCTTCCACGAACCCGAAACCGGCATCGGCTTCGTCGAGCGGTAGTGGCCGGGGCCGACCTCCTCCAGGTGGTCGATGAAGAGCCCGCGCTGATTGGCGATGCCGCCCTGCCAGCCCAGCACCGACACCCAATTGGGATTGTCGCTGAGCAGGTTTGCGGGGGTGAGTTGGATGTCGGCGGTGGCCTGCTGTTGGTCGCCGATACTCGGCGCCTCGGTGAGAGTGATTGTTGCGGTGGCGCTTTCCGGAACGTTGTAGCGCAGCCCGTTGGCTGTGGCGGCGCCGATGACGACGACGGTGAGTGCGACCAGCCCGATTCCGAGGGCGCGTCGCGGCAACCGTTCACCGCAGAGCACCATGCCGAGCAGGGCGCCGCAGGCGCCGGTGAGCACGGCGACCGGAACCGCCATCGCCAGCCCCTCGGCCCACAGGCTGGTCTCCCACGGGTAGGGGTAGACGGCGTTGATCCACAGCGACTCCAGCCAGAGCCCGACGGTGCCGATCGCCAGGCCGCTGACCAGGCCGAACACGATCGGCCGCTTCAGCAGTGGGGTCAGCGCGATCAGTTCGACGAGCACCGCCGCGCCGAGATAGAGCGGGAACCAACTGTTCGGCGCGTCGAGCACCGGCCCGACCGCCAGGGAGACCAGTCCGCGCAGCCCGATCGCCAGCAGAGCGGCGATGATGGCTGCCCCCTTGCCCATAAAGAGCCGTGCGCCGACCAGGGCGAAGGCGGCCGCAGCGGCGATGAGCATGGGCTGGAACGCCTGGCGGAACTGCTGTACGCCGAAGTCGAACTCGATCTGGTAGACCGACATACCGATGAGCACCCCGGCGAAGGCGAGGTACTGGACGAACTTCAAACCGATGCCGTCGGGCGGCGTGTCCGCACTGGCCGCCCGCCGCCCTTCGTGTTCGAGGTAAAGGGCGGCGATGGTGGAAAAGCCGGCGCCGCCGATCATCATCAAATGCGTTGGGCCCCAGAGGGTTACATCCTGACCGAAGATACGGTGCCAGACGTCGTCGAGCGGGAACCCCAGCAGCGCGTACAGACCGCAACCCGCCATCACGATGCCGCCGACCGGTGCGTACCAGGTGTCGGTGATCCGCACCGCCGACGGTCCGGGCTTGTCTTCAGCGCCCCCGAGGGGCAGGACCATCGCCAGGCAGCCCGCGACGAAGATGAAGAACAGGCCGGCCAGGATGAAGTAATGCGCCGGGTTGGCCAATGGGCCTTCGTCGCGGCCCGCGCCGATGTGCAGGCTGACGTCCCAGATGAAGCCGAACAGCGCGCAGATGATCGCCGTGATGAACACCGCGATGGGCAGTGCCACCCACGACGGGCGTTTGAAGCGGCGCCCCGACCAGTCGGCGAGGCGGGTCAACCAGCTGATCTTGCGGCTGCGATGCAGCCAACCGATCCACAGCAGCAGGGCGGTCACGACCGCCGCGAAGATCGACAAGCCGATCACTTCGTCGAGCGCGGCGCCTCCGCCTTCGTCCTGCGCAAGGAGGGAAATTTCCGTCGTGTCCATCGTGTGCCCTACCCGGTTGATGTCGGAGGAAACTTCTTACTGTGCAGTAATGTTGCCAGAAATCCGGGTGGCCAAACCAGGCGGGCACTAGGCCACCACCCGGAACGTCTCCAGTGTCGGATCGGCGGCGTCGGGAAGGTTCATGCCCGCGCGCAACCCCGAGCGCAGATAGTCGATCACCGCGTCGTTGAGGCGCTCACCGGGGACGACGGCGGGAATGCCGGGTGGGTACGGCGTGATCTGCTCGGCGGCGATGCGGCCGCCGGCCTTGACGGCAGGCACCGATTCGGTGCGTCCGAAGAAGGCGTCGCGCGGCAGCTCGACGGTCTCGAGCTCGATCTCCGACGGGGAGGGCAGCCGCATCGGTGGTGGCTTGTCGAAATCGTTGGCGGCCTTGCGCCACGTCCACAGCGCGTCGAGCAGGCGTTCGGAGGTCGCCTTGTCGTCGGCGAAGGACATCGTCGCCAGGACGCGGCGGTGATCGCTCATGCCGAGGTCGATGTGGCGGTGGTCGCGGAGCCAGTCTGCGACTTGGTAGCCCGTCGTTCCGACGGCCGACACGTCGATCAGCACCTGCAGGCGGTCGAGGTCGTGTGAGGCTTCGACGCCGAGAAGTTCGTCGTCAAGCACCTCGACGCCGGGGATGAGTTCGATGTCGTCGCGCAGACCCCAGGCCAGTTCCATTGCAGCGCCGAGCAAGTCGCGGCCGTGCTCGACCATCTGTCTGCGCCAGCCGTCCATCGCGGCGTAGATCGGCACGCTCGGACTGGTGGTCATCAACAGGTCGGCGCAGGCCGACAGCCGGTCCTGGTCGATGAGATCACCTTGGAGGTGAAAGACCGAGCCCTGTTCGAACCCGGCACCCATCTTGTGCACGCTGACCACGCAGACGTCGGCGCCGGCATCCATCGCCCATGTCGGAAGGTTCTCATGGAACGGCAGGTGAGCACCCCAGGCCTCGTCGACGACCAGCGGCTTGCCGCGAGCGTGGCATACCTCGGCGATGCCGGCGATGTCGGCGCAGGTGCCGTACGGGCTCGGGCTGACGACGAGGGCGCCGGCGGCTTCGGGGTGGGCGTCCCAGGCCCGTTCGAATTCGGCGGGCGACGGGGGATGGGAGATGTGCTGTTCGGTGTCCCAGCGCGGGGTGACCCAGTGCGGCTGGACACCGGAGAAGATCAGGCCTGCGACGATGGACTTGTGGCTGTCGCGGGGCACGATGAGGCTGCCGCCGCCCGATGACGCGGCGGACTGGTCCGGACCGCCCGCGACGGCCATCATCGCGGCCTTGACCGACAGTGAGCTGCCGCAGGTGGAGAACCAAGCGACTTTGGCGCCGACGGCCTCAGCCATCAGGTCTTCGGCCCGCCGGAGGTATTTGTTTTGTGAGCGGCGGTCGTCGAGGCCGCCGTTGGCGAGCAGGTCGTCCCGGAAGGCTTCCTGCCCGAGCACGGCGAGGACGCGTTCGTCGACGCCGCGGCCTTGCCGGTGACCGGGCGGGCTGTATCCGTAGCGGTCGCGTTTCCGGTAGTTGACCAGCGCATCCAGAAGTGGCGCTTCGGACTGATCCATTTGGGCGGAATACCCCGGTTACGGGGTAAGCACCACCTTGACCATGCCGTCCTGCTTTTTCTGGAATTTGGCGTATGCGTCGGGCGCGGCCTCCATCGGAAGGCGGTGGGTGGCGAACTGTTCGACGCCGAGCGGATCGTCGGCGGTCAGCAGCGGCATGATGTCGGGCACCCACTTCTTGACGTTGGCCTGACCCATCCTCAGCTGAATCTGCTTGTCGAACAACGTCATCATGTTGATGGGGTCGGCGGCGCCGCCGTAGACGCCGGACAGTGAGATGGTGCCGCCGCGGCGCACCAGCGAAATGGCAGAGTTCAGGGCGGCGAGCCGATCGACGCCGGCGCGTTTCATCATGAGCCGTCCCACCGGGGATGGCAGGTAGCCGCTGGCGGTCTGTGCGACCTCGGCGACCGGGGATCCGTGAGCCTCCATGCCGACGGCATCGATCACCGAATCCGCGCCGCGGCCCTGGGTGTGGCTCTTGACCATCTCATCGGCGTCGTCTTTACGGAGATCGATGACCTCCGCGCAATAGTCGCGGGCACGGTCCAGGCGCTCGTCGACCAGGTCCACACCAATCACCTTGCAGTCCTTACGATGTGCTGCGATCCGGCACGCCATGGATCCGATCGGGCCGAGGCCGAGCACCACCAGCGTGCCGCCGTCGGGCACGGCGGCGTACTCGACGCCCTGCCATGCGGTGGGCAGCACATCGGAGAGGTAGACGTAGCGTTCGTCGGGTCCGTCGTCGGGCACCTTGATGTGGGTGTACTGGGCTTGGGGGACGCGCAGGTATTCGGCCTGGCCGCCGGCGACCTCGCCGTAGAGCTTGGAGTAGCCGAAGAGGGCGGCGCCGGTGCCCTGGTCGCGGTTCTGGGTGGTTTCGCATTGGCTCTGCAGGCCTTGGTCGCACATAAAGCAGTGCCCGCAGGAGATGTTGAACGGGATGACGACGCGGTCGCCGACCGTGAGGCCGTTGACGTCGCGTCCGACTTCCTCGACGACGCCCATCGCCTCGTGACCGAGGATGTCGCCTTCGCTCATGAACGCGCCGAGCACTTCGTAGAGATGTAGATCGGAGCCGCAGATGTTGGTGCTGGTCACGCGGATGATCGCGTCGTTGGGTTCCTTGATCGTCGGGTCGGGCACGTTGTCGACGGAGACGTTCCGCCGCCCCTGCCAGGTCACTGCGCGCATGGGCATCCTCCTCGTCGTCGTTGCCTTAGAACGTGCCCGTTGAGGGGCGGGCCAAACACTGAAGATGAATTCGTGGTTGGCGCGGGTCGTGGCGGAGCTGCGGGTTGGGCGGAATACTGTTTCTGGCCGCAGCGGTGGTGCGGTCGAGTTCCGCGGCGCTCCAGGTTGTTTGAACGGCGGGGCTCACCGCGCTGGGTGGTGAGGTTGCCGCCAGCAGTCGGCAACCCGCGACGGTTAGGGATAGGACCGCGGCGTCGTCGCGTTGAGCTTGCGTTCGGCGTTGACGCGTGCGTCGTTGTCGGCGGCGCGGGTGCGTCGTCGTCGCGGCATCTTCAGCGCGCGCCGCGCCGAGGGTGGGGGCGAGTTGGCCGGCGGTGGCAGATCGGCGGTGGTGGTGTCCCAGTGCGGGAAGTACAGCCGGCTCAAGGGTTGGGTGCGGTAGGTTCGCCCGCTGGGCGCGGTCCAGATGACGGTGCCATCGGGGCGTTGTTCGTCGTGCCAACCACAAAACGTTTTCAGCAAATGATGAAAACGGCACAGACACTTTAGGTTTGACGCATGGGTGGGCCCACCCGGATACGGAACCGTGTGGTCGACATCGCAGTATTCGGCGGGGTGCTCACAGCCGGGGAACCGACACGTCATATCGCGCATGCGCACGAACCGCTCACAGGATCGTGACGGGCGATAACCCGGATCGGCGATGTCGGGGGGCCGATACACGCTGCGCACCTTCGCGCCGTTGTTGATCAACTCAGCCAACAACGCCGGCGGGATCACCCCGCCACCGACAATCAACGCCGCCGACATCGGGTTATCGGGCTGGGGCGCCCACAGATTGGCCCCCGAGACCGCTGCGGACTTCGGCGGCGACACCGGCTCGGTCTCCGGCTGCGAGGCCGGCTCGTCGGCCACCGGCGCGGGTGTGGATTCCGGCGGCGCGGCCAGCTCGTCGGCGACCGGCGCCGGCTCGGATTCCGGTGCGGGCGCCACCTCGATCGGCACATCTGGGGTCGGGGTTTCGGTGGTGGTGCTCGTGTCGCGGGAAAGGCCCGCGGTGGACTTGTTGGTGTTCGCGGGGGTGGTGTCGGTGATGGCGTGGATGACGAACGCGGTCGCGCGCGGATCGTCTTGACCGGCCCACGGGCATTGCGGGCTGCGGCATTGGCACTTGAGTCGATCAGCGCCGACGGCCAACGCGCCCAGCGCATCGGCGCGACGCTGGCCTCTGTTGCGCGGATCGTCCTCACACACCCCGGCGATCATCTCGGCCAGCCGCCGTTTGAGCAGTTCGGCGTCGGTGGCCGAGAGCCGCCCGTAAACCGATGCGGTGCCGGTGGCGTCATCGGGCTTGCCGACCTGCACATCGCGCCGCCGGGCGGCCTCATGAAAACGCCGTTGCGCATCCGGGTCATGGGTTTCCACCACCGCATCCACGGCCAACTCCAGCCGCTCTTGGCCCAATGCCCCCCACGACGCGGCCCGCTGGGCGATCTCGGCATCGACGCGGGCCAGCGGTTCGGTACCGAGCACCAGATGGGTACGCCAGGTGATCGTGGAAATCACCTTGGCACTGATCATTCCCTCGCTGAACAGGGCGGCGACCTTGGGCAGCCGATCACGCAGCGCCAACCCGATCGCCATCTCCTGACCGGCCCGATAGCGGCTGATGCCCATCGCGGCGGCCACCTCGGCTGCCGCGCAATTCCACAAGTCGACCACCCAGCGCTGGCGTTCCTCATCCTCCGGCTCGCTAGCGCGTGCCGCCAATTCGCCGATCGCGGCCAACCGCCGCGCCGCCGTGCTCGCCTCAGTGCGAGCGCACGCCTCGATCTCGGCGACCAGCGCGGCCTCCTCGGCCGACCGAAACTCCGAAGCGAACATACGTTCGATTTTGCCAGAAGGGTACGACAGTTTTGAAGTTGTCCACAGGCGCTCTAAAGGAGTGTTTGCGGCTTTCGATGTCAGACGCCGGCGCGTGCGGCGCTCGCGTCCGCCATGAGGACGCCTAGGTGTTGCCAGTAGATCCAGTCGGCGATCGCGGCGCGCTGGTCGGCAGCCTCGGTCGCGACGTGGGCGCGGTGCAGCGCCAACTCCTGGGCATGTTCGGCGTAGGCGACGAAGGCCTCGAGTTGCGCCTGTCCTCGGTCCGGTGCATTGCTGAGTAGCGGCCGAAACACTTCGAACCACAACGCCGATTGCCGATCATCCGGGGCTTTGGCATCCGTAGGTGCCGGAGGCAATACTTCCGAAAGACCGCCGCCGCTGAGGGCAGCGAGCTTTCCTGCGGCGTCGGGAGCGATTACCTGTAGTCGGTGGCGGCCCTCCATCTCACCGCTTTCGGGGATGTCGTCGGGACGCAGAACGATCTTGGGTGCACCGGGGTCAAAGCCCTTGAACTGGTCCTCGGTGGCGATGACAGCGCGCAGATCGGTGTTGTGGTGTTGCGCCCAACCATGAAGGGCAAGAATGGGATACGTCGCCCAAGTGCCGCGGAGGGTGGGCGGGATGGATTCGTCGGCGGTCGCCATCTTCACATGGTCTGGCAGATTGACGCCGTCGGGGATGTAGCCCAGCCCATAGTTGTTGGCGACGACGATCGTGCCCTCCTTGGCCAGGCCGGTGATCCAGAAGAAGCCGAGATCGGTGATACCAACGTTAAGGGCCGCGGCGATGCGGTGGGCGACTTGCGTCGGGTCGGTGGAGGACGGACGCCGAAGAGATGCGGCCGCGATGGCTTCACGTTCTGCACGCGCAGCCGAGACCGGCACCGGTGCAGGCGCGCCCACAGTGCTCGAGCCTGGTGCCGCCGCAGCTGGTGCGACCGTAGGGCCGGTGGGACTCGCGGGAGCGACGGGCGCTGCCGGTGGGGGTGTAGGAGGTGGACCCAATGGAACTGCGCCCCCGGGAGGCGCGCCACCGGCGGGTGGGGGTGCGACGGGAGCCGGAACGGCGGCACCAGTGCCCGCACCCGCAGATGAATTGGGTGCGGGCGGAGCGGGATTCGTCGGGGTGTCGGGTACCACGGGTGCAGCGAGCGGTTGATGAGCAGGCGCAGCGTTCATTGGTGCCGCGGTCGGCTGAGGAGGTGGAATTGGTGTCTGCGCAGCGGCTTTCGCTGCGGCCTCGGCGACGGAGCGTTGGAACTCGGCCATCTGGGTCTGATTGGCTGCTGCCGCCGCAGGAGTCGCGGTGCTCGGTGCGCTAGGCGCGGATGTCGATGGTGCCGATGCGCCGGATGTGCCGGATAGAGGGGTTGCCGGTGTGCTGATCCCTGGAGTGGGTGGTGGCGCAGAAGCTCCTGAAAAGGCCGGTGTGCCGGGCGATGTCGAAGGGTAGCCCGATGGGACAGGTGTGGACATGCCGGGTCCAAAGAGTGCCGGAGGTCCGGGATTGTCGACGCCCGTCGGCACATCTGTATTGTCTGGGACAGTGAAATCCGTCGGAGTACCAACCGGCGCACGATTTTGAGGATTGTCGCTGTTTGCGGGCGGTACCGAGACTTCAGGCTCAGCGACTAGCGGCGCATGTCGTCCCGCGATGATTGGGGAATTTGGGTTGTCGTGACCAATAGTCGCCAGTGGCGCTTCGTTGCGAACAGGGACAATTGGTGCATCTTTCGTTCGGTCATGATCAAGAAGTCGAACTCCATCGGTTGGTTCTTGCGGCAGATCGGTTGATGATGGCCCTGAAATGCTGGCGGCTGCCGTAATGACTGTATCGACGTTCTCACTGCGGATTGCATTTACGCCCGCTTGAATTGCCGCGTCCTTGGCCTCATCCGTGAATTCGGGGTGGTTTCGGATCCAATCTAGAATCTTATTGGCAGTCTCGACGGTGTTGATAATTTGAGTCTTGGTGTTGGTGGCTACGCGCGCCGAGTCGTTGAAAAGCTTGGCTGAGTTGTCGAGATTCTCCTTGACTGATTCCAAGTCGGCAATTCGTGCGGCAAGCGCACCGCCAGCGGCCGTCGCGCCACCACCCGACCAGATCCCGACGCCGCTGAACATTTGGGCACGTTCTTGTTTCGTCGACTCCAATTTTGCACCCACAGTTTGCGCCACGCTGTTAAAAGCGTCTCCACAACTACGAAGAACCTCCTCGTCCACTTCCGGCCAAGCAGGCGAGACCGTCAGATCGTATGGATCATGAGGTCTACCGATACCCATGTCGCCCTAGTTTCCAACCGCTTTGCACGCTTCATTGATCGCCGTACTAGCTCGGTTTGATGCCCTCGATAGATATGAGTCCGCTGGCGTGTAGTTCGGTAACGTCGCGACATATGCTCTTCGATACTGGGCGGCGAAAACCGCGAAATCCTGGACTATCGGGTTGGCGCTGCTACGTCCGAGATTCTCAAGTTCGTTGGCGTGCTGAGACATCGTCGGAGTGACTGCGTCGATCACTGCACGTTGTTCCGCTGTCCATGAAGACGCAGGAATATTCGGGTCAAGGGATTGCCACTCTAAAGTTTCATTTGTGTACTGATTCAAAAGTTGATCCCATTGTGAACAGATTGGGTCTTCCCCTTTGAGGAATCGCTGTGGATCGTTGGGATCGCTCAGGCCGGCAAGCTTCGACGGAGGCGCAGGGGCAGGGATTAAGGGCGCCCACGTTTGGGCTGAATCCCACTCAATTGCGGTGCATGCGAAAGTCACTGCGCCCGAGGTTGTTAGAGCAACTCCGACTAGGTGGTTGTCTGCAGCTGTATATGTCGGGAGCGCGTCGGCGTAAGCGCGCGCGTAGGCGATGAATTGCTCATACAACTCGCGTACCACACGGTGAGGCGTCAACTTGGCTAACTGCACAGTTTGGTCAGCAGCGTTTCGCAACGCCTGCCCAGCCGCTTCGTATTGCGAGCGTTCTTCCGGCGTCCACTCTGCGGCGGGGACAGAAGGATCACGGTTTTCCCACTCCTTCTGTGACTCGGCGAGGTTCGCGTTGGTTCTACGCCAGGCCGCGCACGTCGGGTCTTCGGTGATGATGTTGGCGGGGCCTTTGTCATCCGCGCTTGCTAAGCCATAGGTGTTGCCCGATGGATCGGCGCCGTTACCGTTTTCGTCACTTGTCACCGAAATCGTCACCGCGACAGTCACTCCGATAACTGCCAGCAATGCCACCGCGCCCAGCGCCCACTTCCACCCATTGCCACGCTTTTTCGGCGGAGGTCCCGGCGACCACTGCTGCGGAGGCCACGGCGGCTGTTGCGGCGGGGGACCGTACTGCCCCGGCGTACCACCCTGCGGCGGCGGGTACGGCGGATTTCCCGGCGGCGGAAAACTCACAACGCGATCTCCGGTGACGCCTCAGCCGGCCGCGTCGGCGCGGGCTTCGGCGGCGCCTCAGGCGCCTGTGGTTGCGCTTCCTGTGCCTGCGGTTCCGGCACTCTCTCACCACCGGAACCCGGCGCCGCTCCCTCGACCTGAGGCTCCTTCTCTTCTTGTGGCGGCTTTTCGTCTGAAATCTCCGTTGGATTGGGTTCTTCCGCTTCGGGTTTCAGCTCATCTTCGACACCCGACAACTCCGAGAGCTGGCCGACCTGCTGCAGGGCGCTCTGCATTCCCTGCATCATCGCCGCCGGAATCGCGCCCGCCATACTCGCCAACTGCATCGGAATCTGAGCCGCCTGCTGCGCCATTTGCATTGGCATCTGCATCATTTGGCCCATCTGCCCGGCCGGGTCGGCCGCACCAGCGCCCGTCGTCGCCGCTCCCACGCCCGTCGTCGTCGCGCCCGTCGCACCACCGGCGCTGCCCGCTCCAGCGCCACCACCGGCCGACCCCGCACCGGTCCGGCCCTCATCGAACTCACCCAAGCGCTTCAGAATCTCCTCGGCCAACTGCCGGTCGGTCGCGTCGTACATGCCCGCAGCCGTCAACACGTTCTGCGCGTATCGCGTCAGTTCTTCCTTAGTCACCGGCAACTGAGCCAGGACCGGATCCACCACTTCGGCGACCTTGCCCGCGATGGCGACCGACAACGCGTCAGCCCCCGCTGGGCTGAACGCGGCCGGCGGCGGCGGGATCGCGGCAGCCAGCGCCTGCAACCGGCTTCCCGCCTGCTGCACCAGCGGCGCGTCGATCCGCAAGGTCTCAGTCATTGTCACTCCGCACGGCCGCCGATCCGGCGCTTAGCAATTGGCCAGCACATTCAGGCGTCACCACGGAAATGGTACCGGAACAGCAACCTCGCCAATTGCACGAATTTGTGCACGCATACGGCGCCAACCGGGCCGCCCGACGCACCGGCTCACCAGCTAAAAGTCTCAAATCGCCACGTCGGAGAGTTATTAGACCGATCGACGCCAACCCCCGACTATCCCAGGAAAAGCGTCCACACATCGACAAGCCAGCAAACACATTCGGACCAATATTGCCGTGCGGTGCGCTCGGGGCCATCAGAGAGTGGCCGTCGACCCCCTCACAGCGGCTATACCCGGTAACCACACCAGTCACAACTGCCTCAGAAAAAACATCAGATGATTTCTCGGCGCGCCTTAGACCGTTTGCCCGACCAGCGCGATTTAATGACTTCAGTGAGCGCACTGCGATAGAGTGGGCCCCGATCAGCTATCTGTATCGACGCAGGAGTTAGTTCCGTGTACCTCAACCCGCTTTCTCGGTCACGGGTGAGTCGAATCGCCTGGTCATTTTTCCGTCATCCCTTGAAGAGCCGCGGTTTTCCCGCCAAGGCGGAGCGGCTGATAACCGCCGACGAGATGCTTCGTTACGGCATCTAGCGAACTCGCTACCCACGGTCCGCCACGCGTGATCGAACGGTCACGCTCGTTTGCCGAATCGTTACCTCTTCGTGATCCTCAGCCCTTGCCGTCGAACAGACCAGACGCCCGGATCTCCTGCGCCAGCGGTTCCAGAACCGCCGGATCGTGCGGCGGCGGCAGATACACGATCGCCAGGTCCAGCCCTTCCCTGCCCAGCGCCGCGGCCTCTTCGACGACCGCGCCGTAATTGAGGTCCGAATTCAGCCGCACGTGCGCCGACAGCGTGATCTCGCTGGGGTCGCGGCCGACGTCCGCGCAATGCGAGGCCAGAACATCGCGCTTGCGTGCGAACAAATCGGGCGGACCGCCGACGAAATTCCAGTGCTGGGCGTACTTGGCGGTGATCTTGAGCGTCCGCTTCTCACCGTTGCCGCCGATGCAGATCGGCGGGTGCGGCCGCTGCGGGCCCTTCGGCTCACAGCGCGCGTCTTGGAGTTGGTAGAACGTCCCGTCGAACGTCGTCGTCTGCTGGCTCAACAGCCCGGTGAGCACCTCGCAGGCCTCCTCGAAACGGTCGAACCGTTCCTTAATGGTGCCCAGCTCGATGCCGTAGGCACCGGACTCCTCCTCGTTCCAGCCGGCGCCGATGCCCAGTTCCAGCCGGCCGTCGGACACGATGTCCAACGACGCGGCCATGTTCGCGAGCACGGCCGGATGACGGTAGTGAATGCCGGTCACCAACGTGCCGAGCCGCAGGCGCTTGGTCGCCTGGGCCAACGCCGTCAGCGTGATCCAGCCTTCCAGGCATGGGCCCGTCGAGTCAGAGAAGATCGGGTAGAAGTGGTCGAAAGTCCAACCGGATTCAAAGATTTCGATGTCGTCGGCGGCCTGCCAGACGGCAAGCATGTCTGCCCAGGTGGTGTTCTGCGGGGAGGTTTTGAAGGCGAATCGCACCCGGTTGAGCGTAGTCGCCGTTATCCCGCTTCGCCGTACTCGTTGAACCAGTGGGCCAGTTTTCCGCGACGACTGACCGCCCGCAGTCGCCGCTCGGTGGCCTCCCGAGTCTTGCTCGTGGTGACGATGAGCAGTTCGTCGTCGATGGCGATTCGGGTGTCCGGCTGAGGCACGAATGTGTGGCCGTCGCGGATGATCAGGGTGATCACGCTGGGGTCAGGTAGCCGAAGTTCCCGCACCGTGACATTGTGCAAGCGCGACGGTGCCTGCACCGTCATCGTGAGCAGTTCGGCCTCCAACACATCCAGCGGCGCCGATTCCACCTGGATCTCGCGGGTGGCTTCCTTCGAGACCAGCCCCAACCGCCGGCCGACCCAACCCAGGCTGGGACCCTGCACCAACGTGAACACCACGACCAGGATGAAGACGATGTTGAGCAGCCGAAGGCTGTCGGGTACTCCGCCAACGATCGGGAACGTGGCCAACACGATGGGTACCGCGCCGCGCAAACCGGCCCAGGATACGAAAAATTGCTCCCGCCAAGGTATTCGGAACCCGACAAGCGAAACCGCAACGGACAGCGGCCGCGCAATCAACAAGAGGACAAGCCCTATCGCTATCGCGGGTAGTATCTCGGCGCCCAGGTCGCTCGGGTCCACCAGCAGGCCGAGCAACACGAACAGGCCGATCTGCGCCAGCCAGGCGAGCCCTTCGGCGAATGAACGGGTCGCCGAGCGGTGCGGCAGCCCGGAATTGGCGAGCACCAGCCCGGACACATACGCGGCGAGGAACCCGCTGGCATGTGCCGTGCCCGCCGCCGCGAAGGCCACCATGCCGAGGCCGAACGCCGCAAGCGGATACAGGCCCGACGCCGGCAGTGCGATGCTACGCAAGCCGAAAGCCCCTACGACGCCGAAGATCACGCCGATCACACCGCCCGCGGCCAACTCGTAGATCACTTCGACGAACGTGTGCACCGGAGACAACTCCAGCGGCGTGACGCTGAACAGCAGGACGAAGATGACGGCGGGGGCGTCGTTGAACCCCGACTCGGCTTCGAGCAGACCCGCGACGCGGCGCGGCAGCGGCACCACCCGCAGCACCGAAAAGACCGCAGCCGCGTCGGTCGAGGAGACGATGGCGCCCAGCAACAGCGCTAGTTGCCAATCCATGCCCAGCAGCAGATGCGCGCCCGCGGCGGTGACGACCATGCTGATGGCGACCCCCAAGGTGGCCAGCACACCGGCGGGGGCCAACAGCTGGCGCACGTCGGCGAACCGGGTCGTCAGACCGCCTTCGATGAGGATGATCGCCAGGGCCACGGTGCCGAGGTGATCAGCGAGCAGGTAGTCGTCGAACTGCAGGCCAAGCCCGTCCTCGCCGACGATGACGCCGACCGCCAAGAACAACAACAGGCTCGGTAGACCGATGCGACTGGCGGCCCGGGTGGCCACGATGCTGGCCAACAGCACCAGCCCGCCCGCCAGCAGCACCAGATAGAGCTGCTGCAGGGTCATTTCTTCCCCGTTCGGGACCGGATGGCTGGCGCGGTCTGCAGTACAGACCTACCACGGCAGTGGATACGTCAGTATGAACTCGTGTTCCGTCTCAGGAAGCGACCTTTTCAAGCGTCGGGTCGCACCGAGGAACGTCGGTCGATGCGCATCGGCATCGCGGGCGCGGGCGCGATCGGTCGCTCCGTGGCCCAGGAGCTGATCGGCTACGGCCACAAGGTCTTGCTGATCGAACACAGTGTCCGCCACTACGAACCACACACGGTGCCCGAAGCCGACTGGTTGTTGGCCGACGCCTGTGAGCTCACGGCGTTGCAGGACGCCGGGCTTCAGACCTGCGATGTGGTGATCGCCGCGACGGGCGACGACAAGGTGAACCTGACGGCCTCGCTGTTGGCCAAGACGGAGTTCGGCGTCGACCGGGTGGTGGCGCGGGTCAACGACATGCGCAACCAGTGGTTGTTCAACGACGCGTGGGGCGTTGACCTCGCGGTGTCCGCGCCGGCGGCTCTTGTCGCGGCCATCGAGGGGGCCATCGACATCGGCCACGTGGTCCGGTTGATGGAACTGCGGCAGGGCCAGGTCAGCTTGGCGAAACTCACGTTGCCCGAAGGGGATCCGTTGGTGGGGCGGCGGGTGGCGGAGTTGCCGTTGGCGGAAAACACCGCGTTGGCGGTCATCATCAGGGAAAGCGGAATAGTCATCCCCCAACCCGACGACGCGCTCGAAGCCGGCGACGAGATGCTGTTCTTCACCGGCGGCGGAGACAACAACGCCGTCTCGGCCCTGGTCCAGGGCGCCGTCCAACCCCTCGGCGAACAGGCTCCCCCCGCCCGCTGAGAACGCCGAGTTGAAACGCCCCACCGATTCCGTCTACTATCTGAAGAATCTTTCAACTGACAGATTTGACAGTTCTTCAGGAGTCCCGGGTGCAGCCGCTGTACAAGCTCAAGGGCGAGTTCTTCAAGACGCTCGGCCATCCAGCCCGCGTGCGGATCCTGGAACTGCTGGCCGAAAAGGACCTGTCCGTCGGGGCACTGCAGCCCGAGGTCGGCCTCGAGTCATCGAACCTGTCCCAACAGCTGGGCGTGCTGCGTCGTGCCGGGGTTGTGACGGCCCGCAAGGACGGCAACAACGTCATCTACTCCATCGCATCACCGGACATCGCCGAGTTGCTCGCGGTCGCACGCAAGGTGCTGACCACGGTCTTCAGCGACCGCGTTGCGATGCTGTCGGACCTACACGATGCCGGAGGTGAGCAATGAGCTGGCTACGCAAGATCTTTCGAGTCGGGCGAATCGTCGAACCGTCCGGCCCCGCGCCGCAGGCCGCTGTCGAACCGCCGGCGGGCGTGCGTGGTTCGTTGCAGATCCGCCACGTCGACGCCGGCTCGTGCAATGGCTGCGAGGTCGAGATCGGCGGGGCGTTCGGCCCGGTCTACGACGCCGAGCGGTACGGGGCGCGGCTGGTCGCCTCACCCCGGCACGCCGACGCTCTGCTGGTCACCGGCGTGGTCACCCGCAACATGGCCGAACCGCTGAGCAACACGGTCGCGGCCACCCCCAAGCCGCGGGTGGTCATCGCGTGCGGTGACTGTGCGCTGAACCGGGGCGTCTTCGCCGACGCCTACGGGGTCGTCGGCGCGGTCAATGACGTGGTCCCCGTCGACGTCGAGATCCCGGGCTGCCCGCCCACCCCCGACCAGATCGTCACCGCGCTGCGATCGGTGACCAACAAGTGACCGCCACGTTACCGGCTCCAGTCCATACCGCACGAAAACCCGTGTCCCATAGTGGGTTCAGCACTGTAATGGGGCTGGGCACCTCGGGCGTCGGCGTCATCGGCGTGTGGTTGGGTGTGCTCGGCCTGTTCGGCCCCGCCCGTGAAGTGCGCATCGGCTGGTTGCTGCCGTTGGCCGGGGTGCAGCTCCAACTCAATCCGCTCGGCGGGTTCTTTTTGATGCTGATCGGCGTCGTCGCGGTGCCCGTCGGCATCTACGCGATCGGCTACGCCGATCATCTGAGCCGCACCGCCATGGCCGTGCTTCCGCTGTTCGTGGCCGCCATGCTGCTGGTGCCCGCGGCGGCATCGGTGACGACATTCCTGCTCGCCTGGGAGCTGATGGCGCTCGCGTCACTGGTGCTGGTGCTCGCCGAGCACGCCCGGCCCCGCGTGCGCTCGGCCGCGCTGGTGTACGCGGTGATGACCCAGCTAAGCTTCGTCGCCATCCTCATCGGGCTGATGGTGCTGTCCGCGGCGGGCGGTGCCGACCGCTTCGCCGACCTGACCGGCGTGTCCGACGGCACCCGCACGGTGGTCTTCCTGCTCACGCTGGCGGGTTTCGGCTCGAAGGCCGGCCTGGTTCCACTACACGCCTGGCTGCCGCGGGCACATCCCGAGGCGCCCAGCCCGGTGTCGGCGCTGATGAGCGCGGCGATGGTGAGCCTGGGCATCTACGGCATCGTGCGCATCGACCTGCAACTGCTCGGCCCTGGGCCGCGGTGGTGGGCGCTGACGCTGCTGGCGGTCGGTGCGGCATCCGCGCTCTACGGTGTGCTGCAGGCGTCGGTGGCCACCGATCTCAAACGGTTGCTTGCCTATTCGACCACCGAGAACATGGGCCTGATCACGCTGGCGCTCGGCGCAGCGACGTTGTTCGCCGACGCCGGTGCGGCCGCGCCGGCCACCATCGCGGCGACCGCAGCGATGCTGCACCTGCTCGCGCACGCGGTGTTCAAATCCCTGGCCTTCATGGCGGCGGGTTCGGTGCTGGCGGCGACGGCGCTGCGTGACCTTGACCGGCTCGGCGGGTTGGCCCGCCGGATGCCAGCGACGACGGCACTTTTCGGCGTGGCAGCCCTCGGCGCGTCCGGGCTTCCGCTGGGCGCCGGGTTCGTCAGCGAGTGGCTGCTGCTGCAGTCGCTGATTCGCGCCCCGGGCGCCGACGCGGTGGTGGCGCTGGTCGGTCCGCTGGCCATGGGAGCCGTCGCGCTGACGGCCGGACTCGGGGTGGCCACCATGGTCAAGGCGTTCGGCATCGGTTTCCTGGCGCGGCCGCGTTCCGAACCAGCCGCCTCGGCAGGCGAATCCCCACGCACCATGATCGTCGGCATGACCATCGCCGCCGTCGGTTGCGCGGTGATCGCCGTCGTGCCCAGTGTGATTGCGCCCGCGCTGCGCCGGGTCCTTGAAACACTGCCCGCCGCGCAAAACGTCGCGTTCACCGATTTCGGCACGTTGATTCGGCTGCCCGGTGTGCCGGGTTCGATCGCACCGGGAGTGATCGCGGCGACGCTGGTGGCCGCGATCCTGGCCGTGATGGTGGCCAGCCAATGGCGCGCACGCCGGCGACCCGCCGCCGAAAGGCTACCGCTGTGGGCCTGCGGTGCAGGCGATTTGACGGCCCGCATGCAATACACCGCAACATCGTTCGCCGAACCGCTGCAACGAGTCTTCGACGACGTCCTTCGGCCCGACACCGCCATCGAGGTCACCCCGACCGCCGAATCGCGTTATATGGCCGATCGTGTCACGTACCGCAACCGCATCGGCGACGCCATCGAGGAGCGGCTGTACACGCCGGTCGTGCGGGCGGTAGCGGCCGCGGCCGGCGCCATGCGTCGGGCCCACACCGGCAGCATCCACCTCTACCTGGCCTACGGCGCGCTGGGCGTGCTGATCATGCTGGTGGTCGCCACATGACCCTAATGTCCTATCTTGCCGGCGTCGCACAACTCGCCACGGTGGCCCTCGGCGCGCCGCTCGTGATCGGGTTGATGCGACAGGTCCGTGCGCGCTGGGAAGGCCGCGCGGGTGCCGGGGTGCTGCAGCCGTGGCGGGATCTGCGCAAACAGCTTGGCAAACAACGGATCACACCCGAAGGAACCACGCTCGTCTTCGCCGCCGCGCCCGTCGTGCTCGCTGCGACCACGCTGCTGATCGCGGCGATTATCCCGGTGGTGGCCACCGGATCACCGTTGGACTCCAGCGCCGACCTGTTCGCCGTCGTCGGGCTGCTGTTCCTCGGCACGGTCGCGCTCACCCTCGCCGGCATCGACACCGGCACGTCGTTCGGCGGTATGGGCGCCAGCCGCGAGATCACGTTCGCGGCGTTGGTCGAACCCACAATCCTGGTGGCCGTCTTCGCGTTGTCGATACCGGCCGGGTCAGCCAATCTCGGTGCGCTGGTGTCCAGTACGTTGGACGACCCGGGGCGGGTGATCTCGCTGGCCGGGGTGTTGGCGTTCGCGGCGCTGGTGGTCGTGATCATCGCCGAGACCGGGCGGCTGCCGGTGGACAACCCCGCCACCCACCTCGAGCTGACGATGGTGCACGAGGCGATGGTGCTCGAATACGCCGGACCGAAGCTGGCGCTGGTGGAATGGGCATCGGCTATGCGGCTGACCGTGCTGCTGGCGCTGCTGGCGAACCTGTTCCTGCCGTGGGGAATTGCCGGCGACGATCCGAGCGCGCTCGCCGTGGTCGTCGGGGTGGGCGCCGTCGCGGTGAAGGTCGCCGTGCTGGCGATGCTGCTGGCCAGCGTCGAGGTGTTCATCGCCAAACTTCGGCTGTTCCGGGTGCCCGAGTTGCTGGCCGGCTCGTTTCTGCTCGCGCTGCTCGCGGTGACCGCCGCCAGCTTCTTCACGGTGGGGGCCTCATGATCGACGCAAACTTCATCACCCTCATCGGGTTCGCCGCCGGCGGGCTCACCCTGGCCGCGGTGCTCATCGTGTGGCGACGTGACCTGCGCGCCATCGTGCACCTGCTGGCATGGCAGGGCGTGGCGCTGGCCGCGATCCCGGTGGTGCGCGGTCTGCACGACGGTGAAATGGCGCTGGTTGCCGTCGGCGCCGCGGTGCTGGTGTTGCGTGCGGCCTTGCTGCCGTGGCTGCTGGCGCGGGCCGTGGCCGCCGAGCCGGAGGCGCAACGCGAGGCGACGCCATTGGTGAACACCGCCACCTCGCTGCTGATCGCCGGCATCCTGACCGTCGTCGCGTTCGCGATTACCCGACCGCTGATCGACCTGGCACCCGACCCGGTCGTCAACGCGGTCCCCGCGGCGTTCGCGGTGATTCTGATCGCGCTGTTCGTGATGGTCACCCGACGGCACGCGGTGTCGCAGGCGGCGGGTTTCCTGATGCTGGACAACGGGATCACCGCTGCGGCGTTCCTGTTGACCGCGGGTGTGCCGTTGATCGTCGAGCTCGGCGCGTCGCTGGACGTGCTGTTCGTGGTGTTGATCATCGGAGTGCTGACCGGGCGGCTGCGCCGGGCGTTCGGCGGCGCCGACTTAGATCGTCTGCAGGAGCTGCGGGACTGATGACCACACTGCTTCTCGCGCCCGTTCTCGTTCCCGCCGCGGCGGCACTGGTGAATTTCGCTGTCGGATGGCGACGTTGGACCGCTGCGCTGTCGGTGGCCTCGGCCGCCACGGTGCTGGTCTGCGGCATCGTGCTTGCGGTGAAAGTCGGATCGACACCGCACCTGGCGCTGGACGGTCTGCTGCGCGTCGACGCGCTGTCGATCACCATGCTGATCGTCATCGGCGTCGTCGCCACGCTGAGCACCTGGGCCAGCATCGGCTACATCGGCGCCGAACTCGACCACGGTCACACCGATGTCGGCGCCGCGCGGCTGTACGGCGTGCTGACCCCGGCGTTCGTCGCGTCAATGGCACTTGCGGTGAGCGCCAACAACATCGGCATCATCTGGGTCGCCGTCGAGGCGACCACCGTGGTCACCGCGTTCCTCGTCGGACACCGTCGCACCCGGGGTGCCCTGGAGGCCACCTGGAAGTACGTGATGATCTGCTCCGTAGGGATCGCGGTGGCACTGCTGGGCACGGTGCTGATGTACTTCGCCGCGCTGCACGCGGGTGCGCCCGAGGCGTACGCGCTCAACCTCGACGTGCTGGCCGCCTATGCGGCGAACCTCGATCCGGGCGTGGCCCGGCTGGCCGGTGGGCTGCTGCTGATCGGCTACGGCGCCAAGGTCGGGCTGTTCCCGTTCCACACCTGGCTCGCCGACGCGCACAGCCAGGCCCCCGCGCCGGTGTCGGCGTTGATGAGCGGCGTGCTTCTGGCCGTGGCGTTCTCGGTGCTGCTGCGCATCAAACCGATCGTCGATGCGGCGACCGGCCAGGTCTTCCTGCGCACCGGGCTGATCGTGCTCGGCCTGTTGACCCTGCTGATCTCCGCGCTGATGCTCATCGTCACCGGTGATGTCAAACGTATGCTCGCGTACTCCTCGATGGAGAACATGGGGCTGATCGCGATCGCCGCCGCGGCCGGCACACCGCTGGCGATCGCGGGCCTGCTGCTGCACGTGCTCGCGCACGGAGTCGGAAAAACGGTGCTGTTCCTGGCCGGTGGCCAGTTGCAGCTCGCGCACGACTCCACGGCGATCCGCGACATCAGCGGTGTGGTGCGCCGATCGCGGTTGGTCGGCGGGTCCTTCGCCGTCGGCCTGCTTGTCCTGCTGGGGTTGCCGCCGTTCGCGATGTTCGCCAGCGAGATCGCCATCGCCCGGTCGCTGGCCGACGCCGGCCTGGCCTGGGCGCTTGGTGCGGCGTTGGCTTTGATCGCCGTGGCATTTGCAGCGCTCGTGCGCAATTCGGGTCGCATGTTGCTCGGTGACGCCCCGACAGGAGCACCCGCCATCGCGGTGCCCGGCTCGGTGGCGGCGGCGCTGCTGGTGGGCGTAACCGTCTCGATCGTCCTCGGCGTCACTGCTGGCCCGCTGACGGCTCTGTTCACCGAAGCCGCCAACATCCTCGGAGCGTTGTGATGAAAGACTCCGTACGCCACCGTGTCTCACGAGGCACTTTGCGGGATAAGGCCGAAGAGCTCTTCGGGTCGGGTTTCCGGTTGGCGTTGGCGGCGGCGCACGACGACGGCGCCGGCGTGCTGCGGGTGGTGTATCTGTTCCTCGCCGGTCGGCCCGACCGCCGTGTCGAACTCGAGTGTGTTCTGCCGTCGGACGATCCCGAGCTGCCGTCGCTGGCGTACCTGTCGTTTCCGGCCAGCCGCTTCGAGCGGGAGATGGCCGACCTGTTCGGTCTCCGCCCAGTCGGGCATCCGCGCCCACGACGGTTGGTGCGTCACGCCCATTGGCCGCAGGATTGGCACCCCATGCGCCACGATGCCGGCCCGCCACCGCAATTCGAGCCCCGCGGACGCTTTCCGTTCGTCACCGTCGAGGGCACGGGCGTGTACGAGATCCCGGTCGGGCCGGTGCACGCCGGGCTGATCGAACCGGGCCACTTCCGGTTCTCGGTGGTCGGCGAGACCGTGCTTCGGCTGAAGGCCCGGTTGTGGTTCGTGCACCGCGGCGTGGAGAAGCTGTTCGAGGGCCGACCCGTCACCGATGCCGTCGCGCTGGCCGAACGCATCAGCGGCGACACCTCGGCCGGACATGCACTGGCGCACAGCCTCGCCGTCGAGGACGCCGTGGGCACTCGGCTGCCGGACGAGGCGCACCGGCTCCGGGCACTGGTCGTCGAACTCGAACGGCTCTACAACCACGCCGCTGACCTCGGCGCGTTGGCCAACGACGTCTCGCTTGGAATCGCCAACACCCACGCGCTGCGGATCCGGGAACGCCTGCTGCGCATCAACGCCGAGGTGACCGGGCACCGGCTGCTGCGCGACGCCATCTGTCCCGGCGGAATCATGCTGAAAGCGCTGCCCGAACCCGCCGTGCTGCGTGAGATCGCCGTCGATCTGGCCGAGGTGGCCGAGCTGACGCTGCGCAACAACGTCGTCTACGACCGGTTCGCCGGTACCTCGGTGCTCACCAAGGACGACGCGCAGGCCCTGGGGTGTCTCGGCTACGCCGCCCGCGCCAGCGGGCTGCGCACCGACGCCCGCGTCGACCATCCGACGACCGACCTTCCGGTCACCGAGGCCGGTGCCACCACCGGAGATGTGCTCGCGCGCTACACCGTGCGCCGCGACGAGTTCGCCGCCTCGGTCGAGTTGGCCTGCGCGCTCATCGAATCCCACAACGGACCCCTCGACTACCAGGAACCGGTCGACGGGTTCCGCGGTCCGTCCAGCGGCGTCGGCATCGTGGAGGGCTGGCGCGGCACCATCGTGCACCGCGTCGAGGTGGGCGCCGACGGAAACCTCGCGCGGGCCAAGATCGTCGACCCCTCCTGGTTCAACTGGCCGGCCCTTCCGGTTGCAATGGCCAACACGATCGTCCCGGACTTCCCGTTGACCAACAAAAGCTTCAACCTGTCCTACGCGGGAAACGATCTGTGACGCCGCGATGAGTTCCGGCCGCCCCGCGGGTCGATATCGACATGATTGACTTGACGCCGGCCTGCCGCCGCACCACCGACGTGTTGGCGACCGTGACCGACGACCAACTGAGCGCGGCCACGCCCTGTGCGGACATGCGCCTGGACCAACTCCTGGCCCACATCGGTGGGCTGGCGTTGGCGTTCACCGCCGCGGCGCGCAAGGACTTCGGGCCGCTTACCGACACACCTCCGGAGGTGGGTGCGCACCCTCTCGACGACGACTGGCGCACATCGTATCCGGTTCGGCTCGCCGAACTGGCCGCTGCCTACGCTGACCCGTCGGCCTGGGGCGGCATGACGCGGGCGGGAGGCGTCGACTTCCCCGGCGAAGTAGGTGGGTTGATCGCGCTCACCGAGATCGTCGTCCACGGATGGGATGTGGCACGCGCGACCGGGCAGCCCTATGACGTCGACGCCGCCACCGCGGCCGCCGTGTTGCCGCACGTCACCAACAGCGCCGCGGAAGGACCGGTCGAGGGTTTGTTCGGGCCGGCGGTTCCCGTTGCCGACGACGCGCCGATCGTGCACCGCATCATCGCGTTGACCGGGCGTGACCCGGCATGGTGCGTGCCCTGACCGGGCACACTGGAGGGATGGACCCGGTTATCGCCCTGCGCCAGATCGCCTACTACAAGGACCGCGCGCGTGAGGACCCACGCCGGGTGATGGCCTACCGCAACGCCGCCGACATCGTGGAGGGATTGTCCGATTCGCAGCGGGAACGGCACGGCGCGGCCAACTCCTGGCAGTCGCTGCCCGGAATCGGACCCAAGACCGCGAAGGTCATCGCGCAGGCATGGGCCGGCCAGGAACCCGACGCGCTCGTCGAACTGCGCTCCAACGCAGCAGATCTCGGTGGGGGAGACGTCCGCGCTGCGTTGCGCGGTGACCTGCACCTGCATTCGCACTGGTCGGACGGCTCGGCGCCGATCGAGGAGATGATGCTGGCAGCAAGGGATTTGGGTCACGAGTACTGTGCGCTGACCGATCACTCACCGCGGCTGAAGATCGCCAACGGGCTGTCGGCTGAGCGGCTGCGCAAGCAACTCGACGTCATCGACGAACTGCGCGAGACGGTGGCGCCGATGCGGATTCTCACCGGTATCGAGGTCGACATCCTCGAGGACGGGTCGCTGGATCAGGAAGAGGAACTGCTGGAACGCCTCGATGTGGTGGTGGCCAGCGTGCACTCCAAGCTGTCGATGGACGAAGCCGCGATGACGCGACGGATGCTCAAAGCCGTGGCCAATCCGCACACCGATGTGCTCGGGCACTGCACCGGCCGGCTGGTCAGCGGCGGGCGCGGCATCCGCCCCGAATCCAAGTTCGACGCCGAGAAGGTGTTCACCGCCTGCCGCGACAACGACACCGCCGTCGAGATCAACTCCCGACCCGAGCGGCGCGATCCGCCCACCCGGCTGTTGAAGCTGGCACTGGACATCGGCTGCCTGTTCTCCATCGACACCGACGCGCACGCACCCGGGCAACTCGAGTTCCTCGGATACGGCGCTCAGCGCGCGCTCGACGCAGGCGTGCCTGTCGAGCGGATCGTCAATACGTGGCCGGCCGAGCAATTGGTGGTCTGGACTAATCCGTAAATCGACGCTAGCGTAAGTCGGAGCTATCGGTTCGCTCGGGGGATATGCAACGTCGGCCGCTAGCTAATTGACTTCTGGCCGAATGTCCGGCCGATACAAGCGTGTAAAAGCGCAAAGATTCGTGGCCGCTCCCCGCACCAAATGAATGCGGGACCAATTTGCGTAGACAACTTTTCGAAATTGTTACCCCAGTTCACGGAAGTTGTTATGGTCTCGCCTTGAATGCATCCCGCCGATGGCCAACCGCATCGCTGAATTCGCGATCGGACAGAAGGGATAACTCGATGGCCGCCGCAGCAAGGTATGAGTTCGGCTCCAGCAACCACAAGCCGCTGTTTTCCGGCTGTGCGAAGGCGGTGAATTCCACCGCTTACGCACGCTATGTGGGTCGAGTTGGCGCATTGGCAGTGGCGCTGGGTGTGGGCGTCGCCATCGCGACCGGAGGGTCGGGGTTGGCGTGGGCCGACGCTGGTTCAACCGGTGATTCGCAAAGCGCCGGGACATCGGCGGGGCAGGGCGGCGACGGGGACTCCGCGGCGCCTTCGCCGGACAGCGGCAGCGCCGACGACGCCGAGACGGGCGGGGATGGCGGCGACGATGATGCGCCCGAAGCTGACGCCCCCGACGGTGATGAACCCCGGACGAGGTTCGGTAGTTCGGGTTCGGTCGATACCTCGGTCAATGACGCCGGGCAGTCCACCGACACCACCGTGCTTACCGACGAGGAAGAGGGCGACGAGTCCGACCTCGGCGACGAACTGGAATCGGACGCCGATGACGAGGACGAAGGCGACGGCGAGGAAAGTACTTCGGGCACAACGGAACCGGCTGTTAGCCAACGCGATTCAGGGCCGCAATCCGGCGTTTTGGATGAGAGTGACGAGGACTCAGGACGTATCGACGACGTGGCGGCCGTCGTCGAGGACGTGGTGGAGCGCGACGCCGACGACGTGACCGAGCAGCAGGCGCCGCCAGAGTCGTTGACGAGCCAGGTGGTGCTGGCCGTCGAGAACTTCGTCGACGAGCGTCAGGTGTCGACGACAGTGGTCAGCGAGGAGCCGGAGGCGGCGCCGACGTCGACGGAGGTTCCGGACACCATCGTGAGAGCCGCGAGCACGGTTGTGGCCGCGTTGCTGTCGCCGTTCCTGGCGCCGAGCCCGGTCGCGCCTGCCGAACCGCCGTTGGCGTGGGCACTGCTGGCGTTTGTGCGTCGCGAGTGGCAGCACATGCTGTTGAACCGCACCCCTCAGCCGGTGGTTGACACCGTCACTACGTCCGAGGACACCCCGATCACCGTTGACGTGGTCACCGGAACCGACCCCGATGCGGTCGCCGGTGACGTGGTGACCGTGACCGAGGTGACCCAGCCGCAGAACGGGACGGTGACCCTTCAGGGCGGCACGCTGACCTACGCGCCCAACTCCGACTTTCACGGCACCGACACCTTCACCTACACCATCTCCGATGAGGAAAGCCCGTTACATATTCACGGGCTGAAAGGGCTGTGGGCGGCCATCTTCGGCGGTGACGCCGGACACGCCACCACCGTCACGGTCAGCGTGACGGTCACACCGGTCAACGACGCGCCGGTCGCGGTTGATGACGCGGTGACGGTGGACGAGGACTCCGGGGCCAACGTCATCGACGTGTTGGGCAACGACACCGATAGCGACGGTGACCAGCTGGCCGTGACGGAGGTCGGCGCCGCCTTCAACGGCATCGTTACATTGACGGACGGTGTCATCACCTACACACCGGACACAGATTTCTCCGGCACAGATTTGTTCACCTACACCATCTCCGACGGTAACGGCGGCACCGCTACTGCCACCGTGGCCGTCACCGTCGCCGCCGTGCAGGATGCGCCGGCGCCGCAAGATGACGCCTACACCACCGAAGAAGACACGCCGCTGACCATCCCCGCACCGGGGGTGTTGGACAACGACATCGACGTGGACGGGGATGATCTGTCAGCGCACCTGATCAACTCGCCCGCCCATGGGTCCATCGAGCTCAACGGGGACGGGTCGTTCACCTACACACCGTTCGAGAATTTCCACGGGTTGGATTCGTTCACCTACGGCGCTTCCGACGGTAATGGTGGAACCGCCACGGCCACTGTGTATGTGAGGGTCACGCCCGTCAATGATGCGCCGGTGGCCGGCGATGATGATGTGGTCACCGACGAGGACACTCCGGTCGTTATCGACGTGTTGGGCAACGACTCCGATGTCGACGGCGATACGTTGGCGGTGACGGCCGCCGGTGCAGCGGGCAATGGCATGGTCACGGTGTCCAGTGGGGTGGTCACCTACACCCCGGATGCGGACTTCCACGGCGCTGATTCGTTCACTTACACCATCACCGATGGTAACGGCGAAACCGCCAGTGCCACTGTGCATGTGACGGTGAACTCTGTCAATGACGCTCCTGTGGCTTTTGATGACATCGTGGCGGTCGATGAGGACAGTGTCGCCGTGGTCGATGTGTTGGCGAACGACTCCGACGTCGACGGGGATGAATTGTCGGTGACGGCCGCCGGTGCAGCGGGCAATGGCATGGTCACGTTGATCGACGGCGTCATCACCTACACTCCGGACGCCGATTTCCATGGCGCCGATTCGTTCACTTACACCGTTTCCGACGGTAATGGTGGAACCGCCAGTGCCACTGTGTATGTGACAGTGAACTCGGTCAACGACGCTCCGGTCGCCAACGACGACGAGGTGTCAACGAACGAGAACACGCCGATCGTCATCGATGTGCTGGGCAACGATTACGACGCCGATACGGAAGACGAGCTGGCGGTGTCGCTGCTCCGGCCCCCGACCCACGGCGTCGCTGTCCTCAACGACGACGGCACGATCACCTACACGCCTGACGCCGACTACCGTGGCATCGACACTTTCACCTACGGGCTCTACGACGGCACCGATACGAGCAGCATCGCTAGGGTGACGATCACGGTGCATCAGGCACCACTTGTCGCCAACGACGACGATGTGGTCACTGACGAGGACACACCCGTTCTCATCGACTTCTTGGCCAACGACTCCGATCCCACCGGCGACACGATCACCGGCATCACCATCGAATATGACGGCGACGGTGCTATTGACCTGCGTGATCCTGAGCGGTTCACGATCACCTACATTCCTCGGCCGGACTTCTTCGGTACCGACACGATTACGTACTATTTGCGCGACGCCGATGGCCGCGCCAGCGACGTCGCCACCGTGACCATCACGGTAAATCCCGTCAACGACGACCCAGAGGCGTCCGATGACATCGTCACGGTCAGGGCGAACTCCGGCGCGACTGTGGTCAACGTGTTGGGCAACGACACCGATGTCGACGGCGACGATCTTCTGGTGACCGACGTGGGGACCGCGAACAACGGCACCGTCGACCTTTCCGGTGGCGTAATCACCTATACGCCGAGCGCGGATTTCGTTGGCAGCGACTCATTTACGTACACCGTTTCGGACGGCAACGATGGGATCGCGACCGCGACTGTGCATGTGTGGGTCGACAACCCTCCGGTCGCCAACGACGACTTTGCGTCGACGGAGGAGGGCATACCGGTCGTAATCGACGTGCTGGGAAACGATTTCAACCCCACTGGAGGAGAACATCTTTCAGTGCGGATCATCGGCCAACCCCACATGGGCACCGCCGAACTGAACGACGATGGCACGATCACCTACACGCCGACCGCCGACTACCGTGGCTCCGACCAGATCCGGTACGAGATCAGCGTCGACACTGGTGTCGGCGCTAGCGCCGTCGTCCACATTGATGTGCGTGAGCGAACGCTTGTTGCCAACGACATCGCGGCGGACACCGACGAGAATAACCCCGGGCTTATCCGTATATCTGTAATAGACACCCGCCCCGACGGCGAGACCGACATCACCATTAGGGTCGACAATTCCGAGAATGGTGTTGTTCGACTGGTTGAACAACGCGAACAGCAGTTCACGCTGGAGTACACGCCCCGGCCGCACTTCATCGGCACCGACAGCTTCACCTACCAACTGGTGGGCGCCGACGGCCGCGTCAGCCACCCGTATACCGTCACCATCACGGTCGACCCTGTCACCGGCGGCCCGAGGGCTATCGATGACACCGTCGTCGTCGATGCGAACTCAGATACCGTTGAGATCGATGTGCTGGCCAACGATTTCGAGGTTAACGACCAGGAACTGGCCGTGGTCCAGGTGAGCGAGGCCCGAAACGGCACTGTCATGGTGAACGACGGTGTCATCACCTACCGGCCGAACTCCGGCTTCGATGGTGTCGACTCGTTCACCTACACCGTCGCCAACGGCGTCGGCGCAGCCGCCACCGCCACCGTGGCGGTTACGGTCGAGGACGCAGACCCGATTACCTTTGACGACGCAGCGCAGCTGTCGGAAGCGTTCTTCCCCGACTTCACGCACCGAATCTACGTGCTGGCGGATGACGAACTGCGAATCGTCGACCCTGTCACGCGGGAGTGGCTCAGCACCGTCGAACTCGGCGCGACGCCATCGAGCGTCGCGGTGAGTCCTCGCGGAGATTACGCCTATGTCGCCACGAAGGACGCCACCGATGTCTCGGCCGTCTCAAAGGTCGATCTCCGCTCGGGCACCTCGACTCCGGTCGGCGAGGTCGGCGAAGCCACGGCGATGGCGCTGGACCGCTATGGCGACACCCTGTACGTCGCGGACTATCGGGACGCCACCGTGAAGATGATCGACAGGGCGACCGGGGAACAGCAGATCCTCGACATAGGTCTTCGAAGCAACGCCATCGCGGCGAGCGAATACACCGAAACCCTGTACGTCGGCAGTATCAACAACGAAGTGTGGGCGGTCGACGTTGAGACCGGGTCCAAAGAGGTTGTGTACAGCGGCGCCTGGGATGAGACCACCGTCGCGGATCCGAGCATCACCGTCGCGGGCGACTTCGCATATGTGGCCGATGGACTCAACAACAGGGTGGCCGTCATCAACACCTTCACCAACGAGACCTACGCCGTTTACGACGTCTGGGCAACCCCGACGAGTGTGGCCGCCACGCCCTACAGCGAGGTGTTTCTCGTCGCATCCGCCGCTGAGAACAAGGTCACGGTGATCAGCCTCGAACTCGGCGTGCTGGGCGAGTTTGCGGTCGGCGACGATTTCGTCGACATCGATTTCGCGGATGTTCAGCAGCCGGAAGTTTATGTCACTAAGCGCGAGGGCATTTCGAGGGTACCGGCCGAAAACATCAACGCACTCTTCCGAACCGACCCGCGTTAAGCGCCTGTGTGCGTGGGCCGCGGCTAAGCCGCATACTGCGGCGGCTTAGACTCCGCGCATGCGCGCTGACCTCGGTATCGACACGACGATTACCCTGCTGGCCGCGGGGCTGATCTTCCTGCTGGCCCTCGTGCTCGGCGTATGGAAGTACCGGCAGATGGCGACCGCGGAGAACCACCTGGCGCACCCCTACGTCGACATCGCGCACCGCGCAGCCCTGCTGTACTCGTTCGCGACGTTGCTGATCGCGGCGTTCGTCGAGCTGAGCCGGTGGCCCACCTGGGTGAACCTCACCGCGGCGATGGTGCTGGTGTTCTTCTTCGTCGTGGCCATCGCGAGCTACATCACGCACGGCGCCCGCCGCGACACCACCAACCAGTTCGAGCACCCCAGCTCGGCCCTGCACGGCGGCATGGTGGCGCTGATCATCGGCGAGATCGGCGGCTTTGCGGTCCTGCTCGCGGGATTTGTTGCTGCACAGTTCTTCTAGTCCGGCAGCAGCGGCATCTCCAGGCCCGCATCCCGCCCCAGCAGAACCCCGCGGGTGACCGCGGCATTGCCATAACGCTGTCGCACCCGGTCGACGGCGGCGTCGATCGCGAACGGGTCGGCCTGTGCCTCGAACGGCAGTTCCAGCTGTTGGGCCCCTTCACGGTCGATACCCGACACCGCGAACCCGACCAGAGTCAGGCCCCGTTCGGCGATCAGCGGCGCAGCCGCCGCCACCAGCGCCCGCGCGGTGTCCAGGATGACGTCCGTCGACGCCGTCGCGCGCGGCATCGTATGCGAGCGGGTGGCCCGGCTGAAATCGTCGAACCGCAGGCGCAACACCACCGTTCGGCCGGTGCGGCCGGCCTTGCGCATCCGGCGAGTGATCCGGTCGACGAGGTTGACCACGACCGCGTCGACCTCGGCCGCCGACATCGCGTTACCCGCCCGGCCGAGCGCGCGTTGGGCGCCCACCGAGCGGCGGCGCACACCCGTCACCACCCGGCGTCGGTCCACGTTGTGGGCCAACGCGTAAAGCCTGCTGCCCATCGCGCCGCCGACCAGCGAAGCCAACGTCGACTCACCGAGTTCGGCGACTTCGGCCACCGTCTCGATGCCGTAGGCGTGCAGCTTCTCGGCCGTCTTGGCACCGACGCCCCACAACCGGCGCACCGGCAGCGGGTGCAGGAACGCGAACTCCCGGTCGGGCGGCACGAGAAGCAGTCCGTCGGGCTTGGCCTCCTGGCTGGCCACCTTCGCCAGGAACTTGGTGCGCGCGATGCCAACGGTGATGGGCAGGCCGACCCGGTCACGGACCTGCTCGCGCAGCCGTGCGCCGATCTGCACCGGCGTTCCCGACACCCGCCCCAGCCCCGAGACGTCCAGGAAGGCCTCGTCCACGCTGAGCGGTTCGACGACCGGCGTGGTGTCCTCGAACACCTCGAACACCGCCCGGCTGGCCTCGGTGTACGCGGCCATCCGCGGCGGCACGACGATCGCGTGCGGGCACAGCTGGCGGGCCTGGCGCCCGCCCATCGCGGTGCGCACCCCGTAGGCCTTGGCCTCATAGCTGGCCGCCAGCACGACGCCGCCGCCGACGATCACCGGCCTGCCGCGCAGCGCGGGGTCGTCACGCTGCTCGACCGACGCGTAGAACGAATCGAGGTCGGCGTGCAGGATGGCCGCGACCGACGAGGACACGAACATATGTTCGCATCATGGGCCGACAAGCGGAGGTCAGTGCGCGGTTGTGCCGTAGATGCTCGTGACCCAGACGTGCGCGAGGGTGTCGACGAGCTGACCGGGGGCGACGGCGGGCTGCTCATCGGCGAACGCCGCCAGCATCGTGCGTTCGTTCATCAGGTTGAGCGAGGTGGCCAAATCGGCCGAGTCGATGGTGTCCGGCGCTGCACCGCGGGCGCGCTCAGCGTCGATGGACGCGGCGGTGTGGTCGATCCACTTCTGCATGAACCGCGACCACAGCGCGCCGATCTCGGCATTCGCCGGGCGCGCCACCGCACCCGCGAGCGTCACCGCTCGATGTGAGCCGAACGTCCCGAACAGCGCGTTGATCGCCTTCCACACAGCGGCGGGATCCACGGAAGCGTCCATACCGCCCATCGCTTCATCGGCGTTACGGTCCGCCTCATTGATCACCTGCCGGACGAGCGCCGCCAGAACCGCGTCTTTCGACGGGAAGTAGAAGTAGAACGTCGGCCGGGAGATACCGGCGCCTTTAGCGAGGTCGTCGACGGAGATATCGGCCAGCCGGCGCTGCTCGAGCAACCGTTCGGCAGTGTCGAGGATCGCCTGCTCGCGTTCGTCGCCGGAGGGCCGGTTCGTGCGACGGGCTCGGGCGGCGCGGGGCTGGCTAGTGGTCGTCACCAGCGCGACTTTACACGATGTCGAGTTTTTCAACATCCCGTTGACTTACTCGACAGTGTGTTGATAGATTGACAGCATGACTGAATTTGTCGACGTCGTAATCGTGGGTGCCGGCATCTCCGGCATCAGCGCCGCCTGGCATCTGCAGGACCGCTGCCCCGACAAGAGTTACCTGGTGCTGGAGCGCCGCGAGAACCTGGGCGGCACCTGGGATCTGTTCAAGTACCCGGGCATCCGCTCGGACTCCGACATGTTCACGCTCGGTTTCCGGTTCAAGCCCTGGACTTCGGAGAAGGCCATCGCCGACGGCCCGTCGATCATGGACTACCTGAAGGAAACCGTCGCCGAGTACGGCATCGACAAGCACATCCGCTACGGGCACCGGGTGCTGGCCGCCGACTGGTCCGACGAAGAGACCAAGTGGACGGTTCGGGTCGAACGTGACGGCCAGGAAGTCGAGATCAAGTGCAACTTCCTGTTCGCCTGCAGCGGCTACTACAACTACGACGAGGGCTACCTGCCGAAGTTCGCCGGCTACGACGACTTCGAAGGCACGCTGATCCATCCGCAGCACTGGCCCGAGGACCTGGATTATCAGGGTAAGAAGGTCATCGTGATCGGCAGCGGTGCCACCGCCGTGACCCTCATTCCCGCACTCGCCAATTCGGGCGCCGGACATGTCACGATGCTGCAGCGATCACCCTCCTACATCGGGGCGCTGCCCGACGTCGATCAGTTCACCGTGCGGATGAACAAGACACTTCCCGAGAAATTGGCCTACGTGGTGAACCGGTGGAAATGCATCCTGGTGCAGTCCGGGCGCTACCAGTTCGCCCGGCGCTTCCCGAACGCCATGCGCAAGGTCCTGATGAAGATGGCAGAGCGCCGCCTGCCCGAGGGCTATGACGTCGACAAGCACTTCAGCCCGACGTACAACCCCTGGGACGAGCGGTTGTGCCTGGCGCCCAACGGCGATCTGTTCCGGGTCATCCGGCACGGTAAGGCCGACGTGGTCACCGACACGATCGAGCGGTTCACCAAGACCGGGATCAGATTGGCATCCGGTCAGGAACTCGAGGCCGACATCGTCGTCACTGCAACAGGTTTGAACCTGCAGCTGTTCGGTGGTGCGACGATCTCGCGCAACGGTGAGGCGGTCGAGCTCAACAACACGATGGCCTACAAGGGCATGATGTTGACGCACATGCCCAACCTGGCGTTCACCATCGGCTACACCAACTCGTCGTGGACCCTGAAGGCCGACCTGGTGTCCGAGTTCGTCTGCCGCGTCCTCAATTACATGGACGCCAAGGGTTATGACGTCGTCGAGCCGCAGCATCCCGGCAACAGTGTCGACGAGCGGCCGCTGATGGACTTCACACCCGGTTACGTGCTGCGCGCACTGGACTACCTGCCCAAGGCCGGAGCCGTTGCCCCGTGGCGGCTCAAGCAGAACTATCTGCTCGACCTGCGCCTGATCCGCCACGGCAAGGTCGACGACGAGGCGCTGAAGTTCACCAAACGGCGCGCACCGGTCACGGTTTAACTCGCTTACGGGGTGACCACGACGATGCCGTCGTCGTCGCTGTAGGCGATATCACCGGGGGCAAACACCAGACCGCCGAAGCCGACGGGGATATCCCGTTGTCCGGCACCGGTTTTGGTGCTCTTGCGCGGGTTGGTGCCTAAAGCCTTGACGCCGATGTCGAGCGTGCGCAGCATCGCCGCGTCCCGCACGGCACCGTTGATGATCAGTCCCGCCCAGCCGTTCTCCACGCCAAGACCGGCGATCACGTCGCCCACCAGCGCCGCGTGCACCGAGCCGTCGCCGTCGATCACCAGCACCCCGCCGTCACCGGGTTCCGACAGCACCGATTTCAGCAACGCGTTGTCCTGAAAGCATTTCACCGTGGTGATCGGACCGGCGAACTGTGCGCGGCCGCCGAACTGGCGCAGCTGCAGATCGCAGCTGCGCACGTCGGTGCCGATCTCGTCGACCAGGTCTGCAGTCGGGCGGGGCTCGATGCTCACCGTTTGATGCTAGCCACGATGATGTCGTGCACGAACTGGGCCAGGCCCGGTTCGGCGTCGTCGTAGTAGCGGGTGAACCGTTCGTCGGCCACGTACATCTGCCCGAGGCAGACGTGCATGTCATCGCTGCACTCGTAGTACCGCTCGATCGACGCGCGGTGCCGGGCCGCGAGCGCGTCGCCCTCGGCCGAACCGGGCGTCACGCCGTCGCGTTTGGCCTGAGCCAACGCCGCCAACAGCGCGTCGTTCTGCTCTTTGGCGTCGATCCAGTCCTGTTTGGTGAACGTCGAGACCCGCTGCTGGGACTGCTTCCATGCGTCGGTATCGCCCCAGCGCTGTTCGGCTTCCTGCGCGTACTCCTCGCTGAATGCGGTCGTGCCGAAGATCTCGATCTGCTCGTCGGCGGTCAACTGGATACCGCTGCGGTGTGCGTTCATCAGTTCCTCCACTGCCTTGATGGTGTGCTGTAGCCGGTCGGCCTGCTCGAGCAACAAACCGTGCTGGCGTTGCAGGTGCTCGAGCACATCGGCGTCGGCGTCGTCGAGCAGCGTGCGGATCTGCGCGAGCGACATGCCCACCGATCGGTAGACCAGCACCAGGTGCAGCCGTTCGACGTCGGCGTCGGTGTAACCCCGGTAGCCCGACGGCGTGCGGACACTGGGCACCACCAGACCGATGTGGTCGTAGTGGTGCAGGGTGCGCACAGAGACACCCGTGCGGGCGGCTACCGCGCCGACGGTTCTGGCGGCCATGACGCCACTATCGACTATGACGTCGCGTGAGGGTCAACTCTTGTCGGAGCCGCGGCGCACCAGCAGCACCACGAGGATGGCCAGCACACCGGCCGCGACGGCGGCCGCAACCGGCAGCCGCGAGGATTCCGGGCCGGGCGGCGGAACCGGTTCGGGCCCCGACACCGGGTTGCTCGCCGTCGCCACCGTCGCCTTTGCCTGTGCCGCAGTGACTTTCGCCGCCGACGTCAGGGTGTCCTCAGCCGCGGGCGGCTTCGGCGCCTGCTTGGCCGGCGCCTTTTTGGCCGACGCCTTTTTAGCCGGTGCTTTCTTGCCTGGCGCCTTCTTGACCGCCTTCTTCGCCGGGGTCTTCTTGGCTGGCGTCTTCTTGGCTGCCTTGGCCGGGGAAGCCTTCTTAGCCGCCTTGGCGGGCGGTTCGGTGGACTGCGCGTCCGGCACCGGCGGCTTCGACTCGGCGGCCGGCGGCGTATTTTCCGGCTTCTCGTCGGGTCGGCCCTGCTGGTCTGCCATCGGGCTGCTCCTTTGCAGTATCTTTTGTCTCGGCCTGTCGGCATGCGCGCGGGAACCGGCAACGGTCCCATCATGCCAGGTCGGCCAAGCGCTAACCGGTGACGGCCAGCCCAGCGGCCAAGGCCAGTGCGACGGCCATCATCGTCAATTCGACCATCGACCGCGACCGCGATGCCCCCGCGGTGGCCCGATGCGAGCGCGCGGCGGGCAGCCACATCGTTCGGTTGCGCCAGCCCAGCACCACCAAGGCGACCGTCACCAGGATTTTCGCCGACAACACCCGGCCGTATCCGGTGGCCCACAGATCCGCAGCGGAATCCAGCCGGACCACCGCGCCGACCGTGCCCGCGGCCACCAACGCCAGCACACACCCCAGCGATAGCGTCGAAAACCCCGGCAACATCCGGGCCCACTGTCCGCGGTGCTCGACCGTCAACACCAGCGCGGCCAGCGCTCCGCACCACAGCGCCGCCGCCAGCATGTGCACCGCCACCGCCAACCCGCCCAACGCACTGTGCGCGAAGTGACCCGTCAACGGTCGCGCCACCACGCCGATGGCCGCCACCCCGGTCAGCGCCACCGCCGTCGACACCGCCCGAGGCGCGGCAAGCGCCGCCACGGCCACCACCGCGGCCGCGACCAGCGCCACCAAGCCGGACCGTCCCGCCGCCGTCGCGACCGCGAAATCAGCGACCGTACCGGCGCCCAGCGCACGGACCGGGACGCCAACGCTCTCGGCGGCCGCCGCCACCAACCGGGTCAGCTCCGAGAGCAGCCACACCGCGGCCGCGACCGCCAGCGGGGTCGCGGCCCGCGAGATCACCTCGGCGCGGTGCCGGCTTGCGTCGAGCATCGGCACCGCGGCCAACCCGAGCGTGACGACCGCCGCGCATACCGACACCGCGCGCACCAGCGTCACGGTCAGCGACGCCTGCGGATACGCCAGCGCCCACGCCAGCACCGAGGCGGCCGCCACCACCAGCGTCGCGCCGGCCACCGCCCTGCGAGGCGTCACGAGCGGCGCCGCACCGCCCACAGGACGGCCCCGCCGACGATCACGACGACGCCGGCGTAGAGCGGCCACATCGGGAACCCGTCGTCGCCCGGATCATCGGCCGTCGTCGCAGGCGACCCCGGGGCGCCGGCGCCCGCCACCGTCAGCTCAAAGGCCCAGGACCCGGAGATGACGTGCCCGTCGGCCGAGGTCGCCCGGTAGTTGACGGTGTAGGTGCCGGTCGGGCCCAGTGGTCGCACGCCGACGCTGACGACGGCACCGTCGACCTTCGGTTCGCCCGTCGACCACAGGTTGTCGTCGGGTCCCACCACGGTCATCGCCGCGAACTGCGGTTGCATCGCCTCGCTGAACGTCGCGGCGACGGTGGCCGGTGACTCGGTCAGCCGGGCGTTCTCGGCGGGGTCGGTGGCGATGCGGGTGGCGTGCGCCGACGCGCCCGCTGCCGTCGCCAGTGCGCCGGCCACCACCGCGACCGTCAGAAGCGCCGTCGCGACAAGGCGTTTCATGACCGCCTCCGCGCCAGCAGCGCTCCGGCCCCCACCACTGCGGCCAGCGCCAACGCGCCGCCGGCCAACCAGCGCGCCGTGGTGTCGGCGCTAGCGGGCTGCGGTGCGGTCGACCCGGTCAACTCCAGAACGGGCACGGGGAGTTCGGGCTCGCCGCCGTCGGGCAGCGGAGGCTGGTCCCAGCGCACGACCTCGCCGTCCGAATAGGTCTGGGTGGCCGGGAAGCTAACCGATTCGCTCTCGGGCAGCCGCACCGTAATCCGGAACAGCGCGAACTGGTCGGAGGAGATGCCGGTGCCGGGCGCCGCGGTCCAGGTGACCGACGAGACGGTGCCCGCGGCGACGTCGCGGTCGAGGCGAGCCGTCCAGCCCGGCATCACCTCGGTTCGCGCGGACGGCACATCGGGCAACTCAACGCTCAATTCTGTTGTCAAAGCGCCGGTTTCGGACTCACCGGGCACACGGAACGTGACGGTGGCGGTGCTGCCTGGGTCAGCGTGGTCGGCCTCGGCGTGGACGTGGGCCGAGGCCGTCGCTGCGGTCGCCAACGCTCCGATCAGCCCGGTCGAAACAGCGGCGGCGCCGGCGATCAGGGCGCGCGAAGACGCCTTCGCGAAGGAACTCATGTGTATGGATGCTTTCTGGTGTCGGTTACGGGGTTCGGGTCAGCGGCAGGCGCGGACCGGTGGACCCCGATGTGACACCGAAGCGGCGAGCAACAACGCCGAACGCATCGGCTGCTCGGCCCGGTGAACGACGGCGACCGTCGTCGCGGCCACCGGCGGGCGCTCGACCCGCACCACCGCACGCACGACCCGCAGCGCGGCGCGGTACCACCGCTCGCCGGTTGCGATGAGCGCGGCGCCGACCCCGACTGCCACCACATGGGCGGCCGGCATGACCCAGGCGGGTAGGGCGGCAGCCTGGGTGTGGTCGTGGCCGACGACCAGCATCGCGTGGCCGAGGAGTTGGCCGACCGCCAGCAGCCCGATCAGGACGCGGATTTCACCGGCGCGCGGTAGGGCCGCGGCCACCGCGCCCACCGTCGCGGCCAGCACGGCCAGCTGCGTGGCCGACGCTCCGGTCGGCGGCACACCGCTGCCCACCCCGTGCGCGGCGACCGCCAGTGCCGCGGTCAGCAGACCGCAGGACAACCCGCGGATGCGGACCGCGACGCGTGCCGGCGACATGGACACCTCAGCTGCCATCTCGGCTGCCACCTCAACTCACGCCAAGCCGTGCCATCAGGTCGGCGTCGATGCCATCGAGCTGGCGGGCGATCGCGGCGTGCGAGGAGCGCCGACGCGGCGTCGGCATGTGCTCGGCGGCGGTGACGGCGGCCGACAGGTCGCTGAGCCGCTCGGTCATGGCCGCGACGAACTGCTTGGTCTCGGCGTCCTTGGGCTTCTTCTGGGCGACCAGTCGCACCGAGTTCTCCGCACCGGCGATGCGTGCCGACAGTTCGGCGCCGTGCCCGGAGAACTGGCCGAGCTGGCTGAGCGGAACACCCAGCCGCTCGGCTCGGCGTTCGTCGAGCACGCCCCGCACCGAGGTGGCGGCGCGGTAGGCCAGCGGCACCACGACCGGGGCGAGCAACCGGGTCACCGTGAGCATCCTGCGGATCCGCCCCGGTGCGAACACCTTGCCTTCCTGGGCTGCCTTCAACTGCGTCTCGGCCACCTTGAGCGCGGCGCGGTCGCTGTCGCGCTGAGCTTTCAGCTGCGCCTTGAGCGCCTTGTTCTCGGCCTTCTTCTCGGCTTTGAAGCGCCGGACCTCGTTCTTGGCCGACAGCTTGGCCTCGAGCTTGGCCTTGGCCTTGATGGCACGCGCCTCGGCCCGACGGGTGGCGCGGGTTTTGCGTCGCTTGAACGGGCTCATCGCGGCTGCCTCCCGGCTCTGGGTTCTGGTCACGGTGCAGCCCAACATTATCGTCCGGCAGATCGAGGCCGACCGAGGCGGCCTTGGCAGCACCATCGGTAACGGGCATGCTGGACCCACGGGGGCGCCGCAAGGTTGGTCAACCGAGCAGAATCGCCCGCCTCGACGGGGCGGAGCGAGCATAGTGGACGTCGTTGATAGGGGGTTTGAATGGCTGCCAGCCGCCGTGTCACCCGAGCCGTGGGTGCGGTCCTGGATCTGGCCCCGCGACACGGGGAAGTGTCGCTGACCCGTCTCGTCGATGCGGTCAGCAAGGACCGCGGCCGCCCGATCGAGCTGAAGATGGCCGAACTGCCGCCCGGCGTGTGCGGCCAATGGCGCCAGTACACCGACCGCGACGTGTTCTTGATCCAGGAGGGTCTGCCCGCCTGGGACCGCACCTTGGCCCACGAACTCGGCCATCTGGTACTCGGCCACGAGGGCACACCGGTGGTCGAGGCGGCCCGCGAGAACGTCGAGGTGGCCAGCTTCGACCTCATCGGATACATGCTCAACCAGCGGACCGGCTGCATGGGACCCGCAGGTGAGGACGCCGAGCAGGAGGCCGAGGACTTTGCCGCGCTGCTGCTCTACCGGCTGGGCCGGCTGCCATCTGACCGCTCATCGATCGTGCAGGTACGGCTCGGAGAGGCGTTTGGTTGATCGTCTGGGTGATCGCCGGTCTGCTCGGGTTGGCCACCGGTCTGCGCATCGGCTGGGCGCTGGTCAACAAGCAGTCGCTGGTGAGCACCGCGATGATCTTGGCGTTGGGCAGCCTCGGGTTGGTCGCCGCGCTGAACTGGCAGCCGCTGACCCTTCTGATCGATACGGCGCTGCACTGGCCGAACATTTCGATGGGGCTGACCCAGATCGCGTTGATCGGCTGCGCGGCGGGCAGCTCGGTGATGATCACCACCGTCTCATCCGGCCGTAAACCCGCCACGATCCGCAAGATCGCCACGGTGCAGTACGGCGTCGCCGCCGTCATCGCCACGATCAGCCTGATCGCCTTCTTCAGCGCCGGTCAGCAGCCCGAGATGGCGCCCGACGAGTATCTGCGGCAGAACCTCGATTCCGGCGGTAACTCGCTGCCGTGGTTGTTGCCGCTGCTCTACGTGCTGCTCGCGCTGTCGTTGGTGTCGTGGGCGGGGATGCGCTACTCCAACCGCAGCCGACGCGGGCGTGCGCTGTTCGTCTTCACGGTCGGCATCGTGCTGATCGTCGCCGCGGCGGGGTTTTTCTTCCTGCGCGTGGTCGGCGATGCCGGCCCGGTGGGGGTGCGTACCGCGGCGACGCTGCTGGGCTGCGCGATGCTCGTCGTCGCGGCCGGATCGCTGCTGCCCAGCATCGAGGACTATTTCGGCGCCCGCCGCGAATTGCGGGTCATTCAACCGCTGCTGACCGAACTCGGGCGTCGGCAGCCGGACATCGGGATCGGGGTGCGTCCGCGCGGCCCGCTGGCCTTTCGGGTGGCCGAACGGATGTCGCTGATCTCTGACGCGCTGTTTCTGGAGGCCACCGCCGCAGACCACAAGCGCAAGCTACGGGTCGACGCCACCGGAGCCGGTTCGGACGTCGAGGAGGCTGGCGAGGAGGCCGAGACGCCGGACGTGCCGCCGCGCGAACAGGCGCGCGCCATCGCGCAGTGGATCTACACCGGCCGCCCGGACGCCGCAGACGCGGAGAAGGCGGTTTTTCCCGGTCCGGGCTGGCTGCGCCAACCGGAAAGCTATTCAGACCGCGAATGGATACTCGAAATCGCAGAGCAGTACCGCATGCTCGCCCGAGCCGGGAACCGCTCGGGGGACGCGTCCGGAAATACGCAGCCTCAACCGGCGTCGCGGTAAATCAACCCTGGTACTTCGCCGGGCCCTGGGGCCCGGCGAGCGGCGGGCTAATCGTCCAGGTGCTCCCGGCGACGCAACTCATCCACCTTTTGCGCAATGTCCTGCTGCGCTTCAGGGGACAGCCCGACGGTGCGTGCCGCAATACGGCGGACGCCTTCGTCGCGCATGTTGGCGAGCCAGGTCAGTTCCTTGTCGAGCTTCTCGTAGTACTCGTCGTCGGTGAAGTACGCCGGCTTGATCCGGAAGAAGTTGGCAAGGGCTGCCATGGTGGTCGCGGACGGGTTGGTGCGGTTGCCTGAGCGCAGCTGAGACAGGTACGGGGCTGACATCGTGACGCCCTCTGCCTTGAGCGCTGCGATCACTTCAGCCGACGTGTGCGGGCCCCGACCCGGTGGATAAACCGTGTCGAACAGCCGGTTTAGTCGGGCGGCGAACGTCGTGCTCATCGATATGACCTCCACATGCGTAGACGAGCGGGTTTATTGGCGGCATATTTGCTGATCATCGTAGCGAGTGTTGTGCTGTCAACCAAGTGCAAACCGCGTAAAAGTTGACCCACCTTGTCGTTGTCGGTAGCCGCCACGGGCGGTGGCGACGTCTGTAGGGTATGCGCATCGCGCAGGCCTGTGGGGCGTTCTGGCAAATAATGACGCTCGCGTCGTATTTGATTTGCCAGCCCGCCCGGCGCCCGCGCCTCAGTAATGGTGTCCAATCCCACTGGCAACGTCCATCACGCCGCCGCCGGGCGCTGTGAGCGTTTGCTGTTATCAAGTTGAGCTTAGTAACGAGGCGGCGTCGGCGCAGGCAGGCCGCCGGCCGGCACGCGTCGACGCCGCACGAGGCTGACAAGCAGCCAGCAGCCGGCGCCCGCGACCACCGAACCGGTGCCCAAAAGCGCGGCCCATCGCATCCCGAGGGCCGCGTCGAAGAGAATCCACACGCCGAACGACAGAAACAGCACACTCGCCAGGTTGTGCAGGAACCGCACGGGCAACCGCCTGTGCAAAAAGGCGCCCGCCGCGATCGCCACCGCGTCGGCGGCCACCATCCCGACAGTCGCGCCGATCCACACCCCGGACCAGCGGTGGTCGCTGGCCAGCGTCACCGTCGCGAGCATCGTTTTGTCGCCCAGTTCGGCGAGCACGAACGACGACACGATCGCGGGAATGATCCACCGGGTTTCGGCGACCCGAACGTCACCGTCGTCGCCGGTGCGGGCGGAACGCCACGTCCACGCGGCGAACAGCACGAAGGCGATGGCTGCGGCGAACGCGATCGGACGGTCGGGCAGCGTCAGCCCGAGGAAATGGCCGATGGCCACCGATAGGCCGTGCACCAGCAGCGCCGCCAGGCCGACGCCCGAGAGCACCACCCACCACCGGTGCCGCAGCGCGTAGGTCATGGCGATCAGTTGCGATTTGTCGCCCAGTTCGGCGACGAATACCACGGCGAGGCTGATCGCTATCGCGGTAAGCATGAATACGACCTTTCGACGCGTCGCCGTCGGACTCCGTGCTCAGCGGCCCGTCCGGCTTCGGTCGAAGGTCTCGCCCACCGCGCCCTTCAAGAGGTCGCGGTTCGCCGGCCGGGCTCGCGCCAGTATGTCGACACGACGATTGGGGGCTACTCCCCTTCGCTGATGAGACCGACCATAGCGGCGATATCCGAGGCGCGCCACCGCATACGGGGGTTTTCGGGTGCCCGAATCAAGTGTTCAGGCAGGCGAATCTGGGTATTCGAAACCCCTTACGCCGCAAGCAGCATCGCCAGAATCGCGGTGTCGGGATGGCTGATGGGATCCACTCCGACGCGGCTCACCATCGAGGTGACCGTGCCGTCGGCTTCAGCTTCCACCCACGCAGCGCGGTGTTCGAGACCCAGGTGCGGAAGCCCGGGCAGCAGGACACAACCCGACGCGGCGCCTGTGCACTCGGGCAGTGACGGCATGGTTTCGGACGGCGGGTGCAGCATGAGCAGTGCGGGTGGCTGGTGCTGCGCGAAATGTCCTGGCGCAACCGCCGAATCGCCGACCACTGTGCCCTCGGCGACCACCAGCCCGACGGTGTCGGGCTCGGGTTCATCGGGCAACTCCTCGCGAGCGCCGAAAATCGTTGTGGTGTCCAGCAAGCCGGGCAGAGACGCGACCCGCACGGCAAGCGTCAACAGCTGCGCCCATTCTTTGGTGGAGTCTGGCCAACGTCCGGAGATGACGAAGCCCTTCAAGGCACCTCGTGAATGAAACGGGGCGATGCCGATCGCCCGACCGGAGCTCTGTTCCATGTCGCCTCCGCGCCATTGTTATTGGCTCAGGATGCGTTGCAAATGCTTGGCACACAAGACGACACGAGTGCTAACGGTCAACTTTCCGTCGGACGACCCACACCACGCGGTAGGTATCTGCTGCGGCGACCCAGCCGAACTCACGCGAATCCATGGCGCCCGGTACACCGGGATTCTCCGAGCGGGCCTCGAAAGTCGTACTGCTACCGGCTCGGCGCACCTCGCCGACGCGCTTGACGAGCCACCGGGTGGACAGCAGCGGATCGCGGAATGCCCGCAGTTGCCCGGGCCGGGGCGTTCCGCAACGCAGTGCGAGCAGACCGTCGCCCGGCGTCAGTGTGGGGCGCATCGAATCTTCGACGACGGTGAATCGACGCAGCGGCCAACTGAACGGTCCATGGTTGCGGCTCACCCCCGAAGGGTAAGTTAGAGGCCATGCTGCATCGACTGTTCGCCAACGCAACCCCTGCCCATGCCCACTGCGATTTGTACTGCGGCGTGTACGACCCCGCCCAGGCCAAGATTGAAGCGCTTTCGTGTCTGAAGACACTGCAGAAGTACCATGATTCAGACGATGACCACTTCCGCACCCGCTGCGTCATCATCAAGGAGCGGCAGGCCGAGGAGGTCAAGCACCACCTGATGGTGCTGTGGGCCGACTTCTTCACCAAAGAGCACTTCGAACAATTCCCCAACCTGCACCAGTTGTTCTGGGACGGTGTGCACGGTGCCGGTGACGTGAAGAAGTCGACCGACGTGGCCGTCGCTGAGAACCTGCTCAAGACCATCGACGAGATCGCCGACATCTTCTGGCAGACCGAGAAGGCCAAGGGCATGGGCGTCTACCCGCCCGCCTGATCGACGTCCCTTTCCATCCCGCACACAGCCGCCGGAACGCTTTCAGTTCCGGCGGCTTTTTCGTATCGCTTAGGGCGTCGAGGTCAGAACAGGACGATCAGGGCGAGGATGCCCAGCAGCACCAAGGCGATGATGCCGGCGCGCACGCAGGCCACCAGCTGCGAGCGGTTGTAGACGTTCGAGGAGGACTGCCACTCAGATGGCGGTATCGCGGATCCCGGACCCATCGGATATGACCCCATCAAGTACTCCTGACCTGCACGTTCGCTAGTTCTCCTCAGTGAGCCCTGTCACAAGTGCGAGTTGTGACGCCGATCATAGCGCTTGTGGACGGTGCCGTGAAATCGCCCGGCCGCCACGGTTCGGCGGGTAGTCGTCGCTGCGGCCAGACGCCCAGCTAGTACAGCTATCGATTTCGCTCGGCTCGGTGGAGTCTTGGTCAGAAGATGTCCAGGTTATCCACAGTGATCTTCAGCAACCGCACAGATTGAGCGGCTCACAGCGGATACCGGCCGATCATGGACCTGTGGATGAACCTGTGGAAACTGTGGATAGCTCGAAATTGCTGACATCGGGCATCGGGCCGCAACTGCGAGGTCGTGTGCCGCCGTCGCTAGGCTGGTCGGATGATCCAGGTGTGTTCCCAGTGCGGAACGCGGTGGAACGTGCGCGACCGCCGCCGGGTCTGGTGCCCGCGCTGCAACGGCAGCCTCCTGGCCCCGACCGGTCCCGAACCGGGAACCGAATGGAGCGCCCCGGCCACTTCCGCGCGTCCGTCGTCACCCGGCGCGACGCCCCCGCGGCTGCCGCCGGGCTATCGCTGGATCGCGGTGCGCCCGGGCACTCCACCGCCGCCGCGACGGGTAGGCAGACCGCTGGGCCCCACGCCGCGCTACCCGTTCATCCCCCGATGGGGGCTCACCGACCATTTCGAGCACGTCGAACCGCAGCAGTCGACGCCGCAGACGGGTCCGGTGCCGGCGAAGGTGCGCACGCTGCTCGTCGCGACCATGGTGGTGCTCGGCGCGGCGGCGCTGATCCACCTGGTGCGCTATGCGCTGCTGATCATCAACCGCGGCACGCTGCTCAACCCGTGGATCGCCGGGTCGGCGACGTGGTTGGGCGTCGGCATCAGCGTGATCGCGATGTTCTGCGTGGTCGCCAGCATCGTGGTGCTGGCCAACTGGCTGGTCACCCGGCGCGCGGCCGCGTTCGCCCATCGCGGGCACGACGATCCTCGGCCGGCGTGGGCGCTGCGGGCCGGATGCCTGGTTCCGCTGGTCAACCTCGCGTGGGCGCCTGTGTTCGTGCTCGAACTCGCCGGTGTCGAGGAGCGGCTGACGTGGCTGCGCCGTCCCGTGGTGGTGTGGTGGCTGGTGTGGCTGGCCAGCTACGCCGTATCGATCTGGTCCATCGCGACCAGCTTCACCCAGGACGCTCAGGGCATCGCCGACAACACCGTGACGACCACCGTGGCCTACCTGCTGGCGCTGGCCGCGCTGCTGCTGGCCTACAAGGTCTTCGAGGGCTTCGAACGGCAACCCGTCGAGCGGCCGTCCAAACGCTGGGTGGTGGTTACCGAGCCCGAAACCGCAGCATCGGCCGAGGCTTCGGAGCAGCGCCCGGCAACCGCCGCCGTATGACTTCGGATGACGGCGGAGCCGCCGGATCGGCGAGTCCCGGGCCAGCACCCGGGACTCACCCCTTTGTCGTTGCACACCGCGGCGCCTCGGCCGACCGGCCCGAGCACACCCTGGCGGCCTACGAACTGGCGCTGGAAGAGGGCGCCGACGGCGTCGAGTGCGACGTGCGCCTGACCCGCGACGGCCATCTGGTGTGTCTGCACGACCGCAAAATCGACCGCACGTCAAACGGCACCGGTGTCGTCAGCGAGATGACGCTGGCGCAGCTGCGTGAACTCGACTACGGCTCATGGCATCCCAGCCAGCGCAACGACGCCGGCGACACCGGGTTGTTGACGCTGGACGAACTGATCTCGCTGGTGCTGGACTGGAACCGTCCGGTCAAGCTGTTCATCGAGACCAAACACCCCGTTCGCTACGGCGCGCTGGTGGAGAGCAAGGTGCTGGCCCTGCTGCACCGCTACGGCATCGCGGCACCGCCGTCGGCTGATCTGGCCCGCGCGGTGGTGATGTCATTCTCCGCGGCCGCGGTGTGGCGGATCCGGCGTGCGGCGCCGATGCTGCCGACGGTGCTGCTCGGCGACACGTCGCGCTTCTTGGGCGGCAGCGCGGCCACCACGGTCGGGGCCACCGCCGTCGGCCCCTCGATCATGACGCTGCGGCAATATCCCGAACTGGTCGACCGGGCCGCCGCGCAGGGGCGGGCGTTGTACTGCTGGACCGTCGACCATTTCGAGGACGTCGGCTATTGCCGTGATCTGGGGGTGGCGTGGGTGGCCACCAACCATCCCGGTCGCACCAAGACCTGGCTGCAGGACGGGTTGACCGGCGCCGGTCGCTGACCTGCCCGTTGGTCACAGTAGGCCGCCGGCGGCCCTTCGGGGATACGGAATCCTTTGCGCGCGCCGGTAATTCACGTGCGACGAAGTCTTCAAGGTGGAACAGGTTGTCGCCGGCCCGGTCGAGCAGGTACTGCACCAGCATCAGCTGGCAAGGGTTATGGCTGGGCGTCGAGGACAGTTTGGGGCACCGGTGAATCGGTACGCAGGGCCTCGAATAATTGGCCCGCCGCGTCATCGTCCCAAACCACCACCGAACCCGAATTGCTGCCGGTGAATTGGCCGATCGGCACGGTCACGGTGGTGACGTCCCCGCGCAGCGCCCACGCCAGCCGCACCAGGTCCCAGATGTGGGCGCCCTCGTCGACGGCGACGGACTTGCTGACCGACTCGGCCAGCGGTGGCCAGCGCAGCGGGTTGAGCAGCACCGCGGGGCTGGCCGCCCGCTGCAGGAGGGCGGCCATGAAGGCGCGTTGATGGATCATCCGGTCCAGGTCGGCGCGCGGCGTCGCGCGGGTGCGGACATATCCGAGCGCGCTGCGTCCGTCCAGCTTCTGGCATCCCGCGGGCAGGTCGATGCCCGCCAGCGGATCCGATATCGGCGCGTCGAGGCATATCGTCACGCCGCCGACGGCGTCGACCATTTCCGCGAAACCGTCGAAGCCGATCTCGGCGTAGTGGTCGAGCCGCAGCCCGGTGGCCTGTTCGACGGTCTGGGCCAGCAGCGGCGCGCCGCCGAGGGTGAACGCCGCGTTGATCTTGTCGCTGCCGTAGCCGGGCACTTCGACGTAGGAGTCGCGCGGGATGGACACCATCGTGGTTTCGTTGCTCGACCCGAGCGCGGGGAGGTGCACCAGCAGGATGGTGTCGGTGCGGCCGTCGCCGATGTCGCCGCCGGTGGCGAGGTCGTTCTGTTGTTCGGGCGTCAGGCTGGCGCGGCTGTCGGATCCGACGAGCAGCCAGGTGGTTCCCGCACCCGCTGCGGGGCGGTCGGCGTAGTTCGGCAGCGCCGGGATGCGGTGCAGCGAGCGGTCCATCCAGACCCCGGTGGCCACCAACGCGACGATCGCCACCAGCAGGCACGCGAGCAGCAGGCGGCCCCAATGTCGTTTGCGCCGAGGCTTTTTCGCTGTCGGTGCGGGTGGGGGCGGTGGTGGTCGGCGCGGCGGCGGTTTGCGCGGCGGCGGGGGCGGCCTGCGTACGGGCGGCGGTGGGGGCGGCGGTTTGCGCGGCGGCGGGGGAGGGGGCGGTCTGTGTGACGGTGGTATCGGTGGCGGTGGTGGACGAAAGTTGGGGTCCCGGCGGATCACCTGCGACGGCTCCCGGCGGCCGCGGGGGTCCACACGCCGAGGCGGTCGCGGGTCGTCGTTCACAGCAAGAAATCTACGTGGCGGGCCGCCAGGGCATATCCGACGAACGCAACTGCGTCGATCAACGCGTGCGCGATGATCAATGGCCACAGCCGCCCGGTGCGCAGGTAGACATAACCGAACACCAGGCCCATCGCGACGTTGCCGAGACCGGCGCCGAAGCCCTGGTAGAGGTGGTAGAGCCCGCGCAACACGCTCGAGGCGACGACGGCAACCCACCGGTTGACCCGCAGTTGACGCAGCCGGGTGAGCAGGAAGCCGATCACGATCACCTCCTCGGCCCAACCGTTGGCGAACGACACCAGCAGCAGCACCGGGATGCGCCACCACGTGTCGTAGAGTTCGGCGGGTTCCACCGACGCGTTGAGGCCGAGAATGCGCGCGATCTGGTACAGGGCCAGGCCAGGCACCCCGATCAGCGCGGCAAGCCCGATGCCACCGAGTACGTCGGCCCGCCACCTCGGTAAGCCGAGACCGATCCGTTCAGGACCAAAACCGCTGCGCCACAACAGGTATACCGCCAGCGCGCCCCATGCCAGCAGTTGGAACACCCCGGCCAGGTTGAGGCCGAGGTCGATCAGGTCGAACTGTGAACGGCGCGGGTTGAGCGCGACCACCTGCGCGGCCAGGCCGAGCAACGCCGATTCGACAAGGCGCAACAGCGCGGTATAGGCCGACAGCGCGAACGTCACGGCCAGCACGACGGTGACCTCGATGCGCAGCGCGCGTCGCTGCGTTTCGGTCAGTTCGTCTGGGCCGCCAGTCACCGCAGCTACGGTAGCGGGCGGCGAATCGGGTCAGGGCCGGCGCGCACGTAGCCCGTTGAGGAAGGGGCAGCCCAGCAGCACCCTGATGGCCTGGGACAGGCCGGTGACGTCATCGACCGGTTTGGCGAACGGCAGCCGCACGTCGTGGTCGCCCTCGTCGTTCTCCACCCGCAGCCGCACCCCGTAGCGGTCCAGCCCCAGCGGGCGGACACGGCCCCGGCGCAGCGACATCGGCAGCCGGGTGGCCAGCCGGTCCACCACATCGCCGTGTGCCGACTCCAGATGCTGGATCCAGCAGACCTCCATGGCGCAGAACGGGTCTGGCTGCGCATCGAGTAGTTCGCTCACACCGATCGATTCGGCGCCGGTGGAATCGGCGACCACCACCGAATCCACCTCCAGGCGCACCAGTGCGTAGCGCACATCGCCGTCGTCGCGGGCCGGACCGGCGTTGACCGAAAGCAGCGCGGGGTTGGGATCCTCGGAGGCGATCAGGTCGAGCAGGGCCGGCACCTCGGCGCCGGGTACGTGATGCAGCCGACCGCGGCTCCACACCAGCGAGCGCACCGGCTCGCGCAGCGGCAGCGGCGCGTAGTCGGTCATCTCCAGGACGGCGGGCACACCGGTGGGTCCCGCAGCGGCCACCGTGGCGGCCAGCGTGCCGCCGAGCGGAACGGTGATCGCGAACGAACCGTCACGCAGCAGATGGTGCACGGGGGACTCGGTGGGATCGATGCCGTCGATCGCGAGCATCGCCGTGCCGGCCCTCGCGCATGCGCTGCGGATTCGTTCGGCCGTCGTAGGTGCCATCAGGGTCGCAACCATGTCACTCCTTGGATTAGGTGAGCCTAACTTAACTAGTGTCCAGCGAATCGCGCAAGGCTTACGTGCAGCGGAACGGGGTTACCCGGGGTGAACCGATAGGGTTGGCCTCGTGCCGCGCATCGCCTATCTCGGACCCGAGGGAACCTTCACCGAGGCGGCACTGCGCAAAATGGCAGCCACCGACATGGTCCCGAACACGGCGGCGAACGACGACGTGGTTCCGGTCGCGTTCGACAGCGCGGCAGCTGCGCTGGCGGCGGTACGGTCCGGCAACGCCGATTTCGCGTGTGTGCCGATCGAGAACTCGATCGAGGGTGCGGTGCTGCCGACGCTCGACAGCCTCGCGGCGGGAACGCCGCTGCAGATCTTCGCAGAACTCACCCTCGATGTGGCGTTCACGATCGCCGTTCGGCACGGCGTCACGGCCGCCGACGTGGCCACCGTCGCGGCGTTTCCGGTGGCCGCGGCGCAGGTGCGCCAATGGCTGGCGGCCAACCTGCCCGCAGCGCAGGTGGTGCCGGCCTATTCGAACGCCGCGGCCGCACACGACGTCGCCGAGGGACGCGCCGACGCCGGGGTGAGCACGGCCCTGGCCGCCGCGCGCTGCGGGCTGGCGGCGTTGGCCACCGGCGTCGTCGACGAGGCCAGCGCCCGCACCCGATTCGTGCTGGCCGGGTCGCCCGCGGCGCCGCCGCAGCGCACCGGCGCCGACCGCACGTCGGTGGTGCTGCGCCTCGACAACGAGCCGGGCGCGCTGGTCTTGGCGCTGACCGAGTTCGCCGTGCGTGACATCGACCTCACCCGCATCGAATCCCGCCCCACCCGAACCGAGTTGGGCACCTACGTGTTTTTCCTCGATTGTGTCGGGCACATCGACGACGCCGCGGTCGCCGAGGCACTAAAGGCGTTGCACAGGCGTTGTGCAGATGTGCGCTATTTGGGTTCCTGGCCGACGGGATCGGCCGCCGGCGCGGTGCCGCCACAGTTGGACGAGGCATCCCGCTGGTTGACGCGGTTGCGGGAGGGCAAACAGTGAGTGGTCGGTTGGTATTGGTTCGGCACGGACAGTCACATGCCAATGTCGAACGGCGGCTGGACACGCGCCCGCCGGGTGCCCCGCTGACCGATCTGGGACGCAACCAGGCACGCACATTCGCCAGGCGCGCCGCGTCGATGACCCGCCCCGGTCTGCTTGCGCACTCCGCGGCCGTGCGGGCCGGCCAGACCGCCCATGAGATCGCGGCCGAACTGCGGTTGGACACTTACGAATTCGATGGCATCCACGAAGTTCAGGTCGGCGATCTGGAGAACCGCAACGATGACGCGGCCATCGCCGAGTTCGAGTCGGTCTACCAGCAGTGGCATCAGGGCGACCTGGAGGTGCCGATGCCCAACGGCGAATCGGGCCGCGACGTGCTCTACCGGTATCTGCCCGCGATCACCGAGCTGCGGCTGCGCCACCTCGACGACGCCTCCTGGCACAACGACATCGTCGTCGTCAGCCACGGCGCGGCGATCCGCCTGGTGTCGGCGGTGCTGGCGGGTGTGGACAGCAGCTTCGCGCTCGACCACCACGTCGGCAACGCCGAGTCGATCGTGTTGGCTCCGATCACCGACGGCCGCTGGAGCTGTGTGCAGTGGGGTGCGCTGACGCCGCCGTTCTATCCGGAGCCCGACGTGAGCCCGGTCGAGGATGCGCTGCAGTCAGCTGATCCGATGGGCTGACACCGCGACGCCGCACGTGCAGCCGGCGGCCTCGCAATCGATTTGAAAGACGTGCACCACCTCCGGCATCGCGCAGTCGGGTTCCGTGCACTCGGCGCGATCGGCCGCGTGATGGATGACGGTGCCGTGGCAGTGTTCGAGGCCCGTTCGGCATTCGCGGCACGCACTGCTCATGGCCCGTTCATAGCACTGTGTGGCGACAATTCGCGGATGCCGCGCCCGCCTATCCCCAACCCAGTTCGTGCAGGCGTTCGTCGTCGATACCGAAGTGGTGGGCGATCTCGTGGATGACCGTGATCGCCACCTCCTCGACCACCTGCTCCTCGGTTTCGCAGGCGTCCAGCAGCGCATCGCGGTAGATCGTGATGGTGTCCGGTAGCGAGCCCGCGGCGTACCAGGAGTCGCGTTCGGTCAGCGCGATGCCCTGATACAGCCCGAGGAGATCGGGTTCCTCCTCGCTGCGGTCCGCGACGAGCACGACGGCGTTGTCGATCGCAGCGGCGAGCTTGGGCGGTATGAGATCGAGCGCTTCGGAGACCAACTCGTCGAACCGTTGCGGGCTCATCCGCACCGCCACTACGGCACCGGTGGTGGCGGCGGGGCGGGCGCGGGCGCAGGTACCGGTGGTGGCGGCGGCAGACCCGGCGGCGGGGGTGGCGGCGGAAGACCCGGTGGCGGAGGCGGCGGCGGAACACCCGGCGGCGGTGCCGGCGGCGCCCCAGGAGCCGGCGGCCCGCCGAGGAAGGTGTTGCCGGGCTGTTCGACCTCCGGCGCGCCCTCGCTGCCCGGCGGGCCGTGGTGGGTCCCATCCGAGCTGCCGCCGCTGTGGGTGTTGCCGCTGCTACTGCCACTGCTCGCGCCGCTGCTGCTGCTTCCGCTGCTCGAGGACTGATTACTGCTGGCGGCCGAGGAACTGCTGACCTCCGGCATCGGGATCGGCGGGAAGTTCAGTCGCTCCTGCGGGATGTCGGGTGGCGGAATCGGCGGCTGACCGTTGATCAGCAGCGGGCCCTTGGCGCTGTTGAGCAGCGTTGACCAGCCACCGTTGCCCAGCGTGGCCCCGATGCTGCACGACACCTGACGGCTGCCCGCCGACCAGCTCGGCAGCGAAATTGTGCTGTAGATCAACGTCAGCGTGGTGCTGCGCAGCTCGATGGGTGCCAGGTATTCGTCGGTCATCCGGGTGCACGCGTCCTTGATGAACGCGTCCTGCTCGTTCTCCGGCGGAAGCGCGTCGGGGAACCGCTCGGCCAGGTTGACCGCGCCGGTCACCTCCATTGCGTGAGGTGCCGCGCAGTCGACGGGAACGTCGGTGGGCTGATTGGTCGACGGATCGATGCCCAGGCAGGTGCCCGCTGGCCACACCTTGGACTGGTCGATGTCGGCGACCTTGCCCTTGAACGGCAGCTGCTGGTTGTTGGGTCCGGGCAGCTGCAGACCGCACAGCATGCGCCTTTCGTCCTGGTTGCGCCACGCCCGTTCGCCCGACCACAGCATGCTCACCGTGAAACGGCTGTTCGGGTCGTAGTTGGCGCCGAGGTAGCGCCGCACCGACGTCGAGCACTGCTCCTGGCTGATCTGCTGGATGCGCGCCGGCGATGGCGGCTCGGCGTCGGGCCCGTACTCACTGCCCGGGTAGATACGCATATCGACCGACTGGGCGACCTCGAAGCGGTGCTCGTCCTTGCAGTCGACGATCTCGGCGGCGTCCGGCGTACGTTCCGGCCAGTTCAGACAATCACCGGCCTTGGCGTGCTCGAAGGTCTCGTTACCCCGCGGGCCCAGCGAGATCGTGCTGGCGGTCAGCCCCGTCGCACCGTCACGCTGCGGCACCGCGGTGATCAAACCGGCGATGAGCAGGGCACCGAGCGCGGTCAACAGTAGCCCGCGGCGCGTCGGCGTGGCATTCAAACTCTTCCACCACGCCACCCGCTGCGGCTGCTCGTCAGCCTCGGGGGCCTCGGGTACGTCCAACATCTGCTCCATTGTGACAGGCGTGTCGGGCACTGTGACAAGCGATGCATTTGTAAAGTTATGTGGTTGTGGCTCGCAACCCGACGCTCCGGTAGAAAACGAGGCTCTCGACCCCGCGCGCCGGGCCGAAAGTAGTGTTGCGGCCGTGATCGACCTCAAGCTGCTGCGCGAAAACCCCGATGCCGTCCGCGCGTCGCAACGCGCCCGCGGTGAGGATCCCGGACTTGTTGACACGTTGGTCGATGCCGACGCCGCCCGCCGCGCGGCGGTGTCGGCCGCTGACAGCCTGCGCGCCGAACAGAAGGCCGCCAGCAAGAAGGTGGGCAAGGCGTCACCGGACGAGCGGCCCGCGCTACTCGAGCACGCCAAGAGCCTCGCCGAGAAGGTCAAAGCGGTCGAAGCCGAACAGGGGCAGGCCGAAAAGGCGTTCGCCGCAGCGCATACGGCGATCTCCAACGTCATTCTCGACGGTGTGCCCGCAGGCGGTGAGGACGATTTCGTCGTGCTCGAGACGGTCGGCGAACCGCGGGCCATCGACAACCCCAAGGACCACGTGGAGCTCGGCGAGTCGCTGGGGTTGATCGATCTGGAGCGCGGCGCCAAGGTGTCCGGTGCGCGGTTCTACTTCCTCACCGGCGCGGGCGCGCTGCTGCAACTGGGGCTGATGCAGCTCGCCGCGCGGCTGGCGACCGACAACGGGTTCACGCTGATGATCCCGCCGGTGCTGGTGCGTCCCGAGGTGATGGCGGGCACCGGGTTCCTCGGTGCGCACAGCGACGAGGTGTACCGGATCGAATCCGACGACCTCTACCTCGTCGGCACCTCCGAGGTCCCGTTGGCCGGCTACCACGCCGACGAGATCCTCGACCTGTCCGGCGCGCCGCTGCGCTATGCCGGCTGGTCGTCGTGCTTTCGCCGGGAGGCGGGCAGCCACGGCAAGGACACCCGCGGCATCATCCGCGTGCATCAGTTCGACAAGGTCGAGGGGTTCGTCTACTGCAGACCTGAGCAGGCCGAGGCCGAACATGACCGGCTACTCGGCTGGCAGCGCGAGATGCTGGCCCTGATCGACGTGCCGTACCGCATAATCGACATCGCCGCAGGGGATCTCGGGATGTCAGCGGCGCGCAAGTTCGACTGCGAGGCATGGGTTCCGACACAGCAGACGTATCGCGAGTTGACCTCGACGTCGAACTGCACGACGTTTCAGGCCCGTCGGCTGGCGGTGCGCTACCGCGACGACAACGGCAGGCCGCAGATCGCCGCGACGCTCAACGGCACGCTGGCCACCACCCGCTGGCTGGTGGCGATCCTGGAGAACCATCAGCAGCCCGACGGCAGCGTGCGGGTACCAGAAGCGTTGGTGCCGTTCGTCGGCGCCGAAGTGCTCGAACCGAAGCGCTAGCGCAGGTTTCGCCGCCTCCAGCCGGGGTATCGCCACCGGTCAGGAGGAGAGCATGCGAGCAATGGTGTACCGCGGCCCGTACAAGGTGCGGGTCGAGGAGAAGGCGCCGCCCAAGGTGGAGCATCCCAACGACGCAATCGTGCGGGTACAGCGCGCGGCGATCTGCGGTTCGGATCTGCACCTGTACCACGGCATGATGCCCGACACCCGGGTCGGCTTCACGTTCGGCCACGAGTTCATCGGAGTGGTCGAGGACGTCGGACCGTCGGTGCAGAACCTGAAGCGCGGCGACCGCGTGATGGTGCCGTTCAACGTCTACTGCGGGTCCTGCTACTACTGTGCGCGCGGCCTGTTCTCCAACTGCCACAACGTGAATCCGAACGCCACCGCGGTGGGCGGCATCTACGGCTACTCGCACACCTGCGGCGGATACGACGGCGGTCAGGCCGAGTTGGTCCGGGTACCGTTCGCCGACGTCGGGCCCGCCGTCATCCCGGAGTGGATGGCCGACGACGACGCGTTGATGTGCACCGACGCCCTGGCCACCGGGTACTTCGGTGCCCAGCTCGGCGACATCGTCGAAGGTGACACGGTGGTGGTGTTCGGGGCCGGACCGATCGGCCTGTTCGCCGCCAAATCGTCGTGGCTGATGGGCGCTGGCCGGGTGATCGTCATCGACCACCTCGACTACCGGTTGGAGAAGGCCCGCACCTTCGCGCACGCCGAGACCATCAACTTCGCCGAGTGCGACGACATCGTCGTCGAGATGAAGAAAACCACCGACTACCTCGGCGCAGATGTTGCGATCGACGCGGTCGGCGCCGAGGCCGACGGCAACTTCCTTCAGCATGTGACGTCCGCAAAGTTCAAGATGCAGGGTGGTTCGCCGGTCGCGTTGAACTGGGCGATCGACTCGGTCCGCAAGGGCGCGACGATATCGGTGATGGGCGCGTACGGACCGATCTTCTCGCTGGTGAAGTTCGGCGACGCGCTCAACAAGGGACTGACGTTGCGGATGAACCAGTGTCCGGTCAAACGCCAATGGCCCCGGCTGTTCTCACATATCCAGAACGGGTACCTGGCCCCCAGCGGCATCATCACTCACCGCATTCCGCTCGAACACATCGCCGAGGGCTATCACATCTTCTCCGCCAAGCTGGATAACTGCATCAAACCGGTCATCCTGCCCGCGGCGGCCTGACCACCGAAGGACTCCACATGACCTACACCGCAGAGCATCCGAATCGGCCCGACATCACCGAGTTGCGTGCCCGAATCCCGGGTTGGGGAGTCGATCTCGATCCCAACGACCGCCCGTCGGTGCCGAAGCTGAAGTACGACCCCCAATCCACCGGTGCCCATTGGGATTTCCCCGACCGCCAAGAACAGGTGGTGCCGCGGGAACGTTCGATCGAGCACAAGTTCGTCACGCCGGTGTTCGGAACCGCCACACCGCTACACGGGCTCTCGGGTGCGATCCGCCGGTTCTCCTACCGCAAGTACAGCGAAGCCCGCGCGGCGCACTGGCTGCTGCTGATCGCTGCGGACCGGGTGGACGCGGTGGAAAGCCATCTGCGGTCGTTTCTCACGCTGCGGCCCGACAACCCGATCACTCAAACCGGCGTCAAGGCCGAGTTCACCCACCATGGTTGGCGTTCGCGCACCGACGGCAAGCGAGCGGACCGCAACCATCAGTGGATCGATCCGATCCTGGTCGGTGCGCCGTGGCTGGTGTCAGCCGGCGCCGGTGCGTGGGGGCTGCGGGCGGTACTGCGCCGGTTTCGCCGCTAGCTGTCCAGCAATTGGTCGAGGCTGGCCAGAAACTCGTCGGGCCGCTGCGGCGTGAAGGCCGGCTTGGGCCGGGTGCCGTCAACATCGAGCGTGACGAGCGTCGACTTGATCGGCCGCCAGACATCCAGCGGCAGCCAGCGACGCAGATCCGAACTGCCCCAGATCCGGAACCGGTGGGTGAACATTCCCAGCGGCTCGGCCTTGTACCCGCGGATCGACGACAGCGGGATCACCTTCGATGTGCCCGACGGAAAATGGTAGCGCCGCAACGTGATCGCTTGGCGATCGAGCTGGATCTGCCCGTCGTCGTAGTACTGGCGGGGTGCGGTCATAGCTTCCGCCTCCGCAGTTCGTGACCCTTGCTGGTCAGACACCGACCGTTCTCGAGGTTCCACTGCCACCCGTGCAGGTTGCAGGTCAGCGTCGAACCGTCCACCACGCCGAACTTCGACAGGTCGGCCTTCAGATGCGGACATCTCCGCTGAATTTCCCAGCCGTCCAACGTGATCGACGCCGTGTCATCGTGCGCCTCGGCGAACCAGCCGTCGGCGTAGGCGATGCGTTCGTCGGTGAGGCATTTGAAGAAGGTGTACAGGTACTCGTTGTAGCCCCCGACCCGCCAGGCCGAAAACCGCGTCGACAGGAAGATGGTGTTGACCCAGTCCGGTTCGTTGTCACGCAGCACGGTGCGCACCAACTCGGGGGCGATCCGAAAACCGTAACGGAACTTCTCATCCGGGATCGGTTCACGCACAGCGCGTTTGGGGAAGTCGAGCACGATGGTTTCGTTGTGGTCCCGGCCGTGTAGCCGGAGTTCGACCGGATATCCGATACCGTCACAGATCTGGTCGCTCTGGATCATGATCGGCTCGAACACCGCGCGCAGCGGTTCCAGCAGCGACTCACCGGCGGCCGCCGCCCACCCCGCCTTCTCCGCGGCGAGCACCGGCGCCATCCGCTCGGCGTAGTCGGCGATGTAAGCGGCCTTGCCCGTGGTGAAGATGTCCTGCACCTCGTCGTCGGGCAGCGGATGGGTAAGCGAATCCAGCTGTGCCCCAGTGAACTCCGCCGTCGACCCCGGGATCATCAACAACCCGCCCTCATGGCCGTGGGTGCGCATCTGGTCGAGGAACACGACCTGATCGGGAAAGATGTTGGCCGGATCGCCGGAATCGTCGTTGAGGTGGCGCAACTCTGGATCCAGAAAACACGGCGGACCCGCCGACGGGATCACCCATCGGGCGCCGACCTGCGCGATGTACTGGCGGCAGCGGTCCATCTGTCGCTGCCGCTTCTGGATGCCGAACGCTTCCTTGGCCCGGGCCGGCATGTCGTAGACCATCGGATACCAGATCGCCCCGGAGTACTGCAGCATGTGCACGTCGACCTGGCCGAAGTCGGCGTGCACCACGTCCAGGTCGACCGGACGGGCGTCGTTCATGTTGAAGCAGACGGTTTCGCCGTCGTCGACCACCAGGCCGGAGTCTCCGATCGGCCCGTCGGCAGGAGCGCGCAGCGCGATGATCATCACATCGAGATGGCCCTTGGGGCCGCTGACGCGGTGCTTGACCGAGTCGGCGGTTTCCACGAAGCGGTGAAACCCCACCTTCTCCAGTTCGCGGCGCAGATCGGGGACCGGGAAATCGGGCAGCAGCACCACCGCGTCCTTGTTGACGTGCTCGCGCAGGTTCTTCGGGTCGAAGTGGTCGGCGTGCAGGTGCGAGACGTAGAGATAGTCGCAGTCGCCGAGGGCTTCCCAGTCCAGCGCGCTGTTGTCGGGGAACGGGAACCATGACCCGAAGTACGCCGGGTTCAGCCAGGGATCGCACAGGATGCTTCCGGCCCTGGTGTCAATGCGGAAACCCGCATGCCCGACGCTTGTGACCTGCACTAACATCCTTTCTCCGCGACGATGCTGACCCTTCGAGCTTAACGGCAACAGACAGCAGGAGTCGCATCCACGCAGGCGCACTACGCTGGCGGCTGTGGAACCGGTGTACGGCACAGTCATCCAACTTGCGCGGCTCATCTGGCGCGCGCAGGGGTTGACGTTCACCGTCACCGGCGTCGAAAACTTGCCGGTGACCGGTGGGGCGGTGGTGGCCATCAACCACACCAGCTACTTCGACTTCACGTTCGCCGGGCTGCCCGCCTACCGGCAGAAGCGCGGCCGCAAGGTGCGGTTCATGGCGAAAAAAGAGGTCTTCGACCACAAGATCGGCGGACCCCTGATGCGCAGCCTGCGCCACATCGAGGTGGACCGCGGCAGCGGCGCCGAATCGTATGGGGCGGCCTGTCAGATGCTGCGGGACGGCGAGCTGGTCGGCGTCTATCCGGAGGCCACCATCAGCCGCAGCTTCGAGATCAAGACGCTCAAGTCCGGCGCGGCGCGCATGGCGATCGACTGCAATGTGCCGATCGTGCCGCACATCGTGTGGGGCGCCCAGCGCATCTGGACCAAGGGGCACCCGAAGAATCTGTGGCGGCCCAAGGTGCCGATCGCGGTCGCGGTCGGGGAACCGATCGCCCCGACGCTGCCCGCGCCCGAGCTGACCGCGCTGCTGCATTCGCGGATGCAGCATCTGCTGGAACGCGTGCAGGATGCCTACGGTCCGCATCCGCCGGGCGAGTACTGGGTGCCGCACCGGCTGGGCGGCGGTGCACCGTCGCTGGCGGAGGCCAATCGGATGGACGCCGAGGAGGCGGCGCAGAAGGCGGCGCAGAAGGCGGCGCGGCGGGGAGGTCAGCCCGATACGAACGGGGCGCCGGGGTAGTGGCCAGGGAGCCGGTCTTCCGGACGCTCGAGGTTCTGGTCAAGGCGGCCGTCAAATTCAACGGCATCCGCATCACGTATAACGGCCTGGAGCACATCCCCACTTCTGGCGGCGCGGTGATCGCCATCAACCACACCAGCTACATCGACTGGCTGCCGGCGGCCCTGGCAGTGCACTACCGCGGGAGGCGGCTGCGGTTCATGATCAAAGAGGAGATGCAGGAAGTGAAGATCATCAACTTCCTCATCAGCCGCACCGGCACGATCCCGGTGGATCGCCGGGCCGGCGCAGGCGCCTACGCGGTCGCGGTGGACCGGTTGCGCGCCGGTGAACTGGTCGGGGTGTATCCCGAGGCGACCATCAGCCGCAGCTTTGAGCTCAAGGACTTCAAGACCGGTGCGGCGCGGATGGCGCGCGACGCCGACGTCGCGATGATTCCGTTGATCGTGTGGGGTGCGCAGCGCCTCTGGACCAAGGATCACCCACGGCGGTTGGGCCGCAGCAAGGTTCCGATCACCGTCGAGGTCGGTGCTCCGCTGCACGCCGCCGACACCATGGAGCAGACGCTGACGGCGCTGCGGTCCTCGATGGGGGAGCTGCTGGACAAGGCCCAGCGCGAATATCCGCAACCGCCCGATGCGTACTGGCTGCCGCGCCGGCTCGGTGGCAGCGCGCCGACGCTGGCCGAGGCCAAGGCGCTCGACGAAGCCGAACTCGCCGAGCGCGCCAGAAAGCGTGCGCAGCAAGAAGCCAAGAGTCGCCGATGAACCGGCCGATCATGATCGCCTCCGATGTGGACGGCACGCTGCTCGACGACGACGAGAAGGTCACCGCGCGCACCAACGCCGTCGTGCACGCGGCCGTGGCCGACGGGGTGCAGTTCGTGCTCGCAACGGGGCGTCCGCCGCGGTGGGTGCAGCCTGTCGTCGACGCATTGGGTTTCGCGCCGATGACGGTGTGCGCCAACGGCGCGGTGATCTACGACCCCGCCACGGACCGCATCGTCTCCGCGCGCACGTTGTCCACGGAGTTGCTGGCCGAACTCAGCGACGTCGCCACCCGCGTCATCCCCGGTTCCGGGCTGGCCGTTGAACGGGTGGGCGAGAGCGCCCACGACGCGGCGACGCCACAGTTCGTCAGCTCACCGGGCTACGAGCACGCCTGGCTCAACCCGGATAACACCGAGGTGTCCATGTCGGATCTGCTCAGCGCGCCGGCGATCAAGCTGCTCGTCCGCAAGGCCGGCGCCCGCAGTTCCGATATGGCCGATGTGCTGGCCCGGCATATCGGGGAGCGCGCCGACATCACCTACTCCACCGACAACGGCCTGATCGAGGTCATGCCGGTGGGCGTCAGCAAGGCCTCCGGAATCGAGGAGCTCACCCGTCCGCTGAACATCGCCGCCGACGAGGTGGTGACGTTCGGCGATATGCCCAACGACATTCCCATGCTGCAGTGGGCCGGGCTGGGGGTGGCCATGGCCCACGCCCATCCCGAGGCGTTGGCCGCCGCGGACGAGGTCACGTTGACCAACAACCAGGACGGGGTGGCCCGCGTCCTCGAACGTTGGTGGAACGGTTAGAACGGTTAGGTGGGGCTGATCGGCGGGCTGAACCGCTCCAGCTGAATCGGTTCGTGGTCGACGTAGGTCGGGGGCAGGTTGACCGCGATGCCGTCGATGACCCGTGTCACGCTGCCCGACTCGCGATCGAAGTTGAGCGTGCCGTGCTGGAAGTTCTGCACGATCCACAGCGGCTCGTGGATTTCCCCGCTGGTTGGCAGGCCGAGCGCGCCGCGTTCGAAGCCCAGCGACCCCCACGCCTTGTAGATCTCCCCGGTCAGCGGCTGGGCGCCGGTGGGCGGGGACCAGTACAGGGCGCCGCGCTCGAACGTCGCGTATCGGATGCCGTCTTGACCGGAGGCCTCAGGTGACGTCGGGTTGCCCAGTGGGCTGTTCGGTCCGCCCATCGCCTCCCAGCGCGCGAAGATCGCGCCGCCGCGCAGGGTGTCGACGAGGTCGGCGGGCCCCGGCGGGCTGTTGAACCGCGCGGCGATCTCCCGGATCTGGTCCATCAGCGCGTAAGCCGCATTACCGGGGCATTCGGTGACGCCGACGTCGCGGTGGGTGAAGATCGCCGGCAGCGTCGGGGCGGCGCCGAACGGGAACTTGGCGAACGACCCTCCTGAGGAGGCCAGCACCACGGTGCCCCTCGGGTCGATGTGGTCCATGCCCATGCGCCAACCCAACAGCCGGCCCGTGGTGCCCAGCTGAATCGGGGTGGGCGGAACGGCATCGAAGTTGCCCATCATCGCCACGCCCCAGGTGTCGCGGTTGAACCCGCCGGTGTGGGCTCCCTCGACCGGTCTGGTGATCCCGCCCGCACGACCCTCGAACACCTGGCCGTACTTGTCGACCAGCGCGTTGTAGGCGATGTCGCACCAGCCCAACGTGCGGGTGTGGTACTCGTAGATGGACCGCACGATCCCGGCCGAGTCCTCGGGCGCGTACTCGTTGCTGCCCGCGGTGTGGTGCACGATGCCGGCCCGAATTCCACTGTCGTAGCGCGGTTCTCCGCACCGCCGCATCGATTCGTCGGCGCCCCATTGTGCGCGGTTGATGATGACCGGCGGCACGCCGGGGCTGTTGACCGCCGATGGCAGCGGCAGGTTGTCCACCGGCGCCTGCGGCGGGCTGATCAGCACGGCGTTGATGTTCTGGGCGAACGGCTGCTCGACGTTGGCGGGCAGGTAGCCCAACTCGGGGCGGTCCGCATCGGAAAACCGTTGGGGCCCAGGTGCGGGCGGGGTCGGTGTGGCGCCGGGCGACCGGGTGACCGCGATCTGCACCGTGGTGGTGCGCCCGACGAACACCGGTTCGGTGCCGCGGGGGCCGACCGCCTCGGGCCCCTCAGGGCCTACACCCTCGAGGGGTTCGGCCTCGTACCACGGCCCCCAGGTGCCGTCGGCCTTCTTGGCCCGCACCTTGGCCGAGGTGCCGGTGAGGTCGGACGCCGTGAGCGCGACCATCGCGAACGGCGTGTCCTGGTGGATCTCGCGGACGGTTTCGCCTGCGCCGAGATCGGCGAGCGGCTGTTCAGCCATCCGCGGCGTCTCCAGAGCCGGCGGCTTGTCACCGTCGTCACCGGGCATGCCGTAGACCGCCATCGGCAGCATGACGACCGTCGCCGCGACAGCGGTGAACAGCAACGACGGCATGGGACGGCGGCACGGCACAGACCGATGTTACGTATGTGTCAGTTGTTACTAATGTTTCGACACGGCGTTTGGGCTGGGAAAGTGACCGACCTGCAACGGCACCGCAGAGCCCCGATCGGCTTCTGCGGTGCCGTCTGAAACAGGTTTACGGCGCTGGGGCCGGTGCGGGAGCCGGTACCGGCGGTGCCGGCGGTTTGACGGCCGACATGATCGCTGGCATCACCATGCCCTTGAGCAGGTCGATCGCCTGCCCGGCGCCCAGCTGGTTGGCCATGCTGGACAGGTCGCCGATGATGCCGCCGCTGGCTGGGGCCGTCGCAGGCATCGTCGCCAGGGTCGGATCGCCGAGGATCGGATAGGTGCCCGCCGCGGGGTCCAGTCCGATGGGCGCCGAGATCGGCACCTCACCGGTGAGCCCCGTGGAGACCGGGGTGGCCAGGGCAGGATCGGTCAGAGCCGGCGGAGTCGACAGGCCCGGCGCGGTCAGATCCGGCGCGGTGAGCCCGGGCGTCGTCGCGGTCGGGGCGGTCAGCCCCGGCGCGGTCAGCTCCGGCGCGGTCAGCTCCGGCGTGGTCAGTTCGGGGGTGGTGAGCCCGGGCGTGGTCAACGCGGGGTTGGTCAACGACGGATCGGCCAGCGCCGGATCGGTGAGCGAAGGCGCGGGCAAGGTCGCACCCGGCACGGTGGCGCTGGGAACGTCCAGGCTCGGCCCGGTTAGGCCCGGCGTGGTCAGTCCGGGCGTAGTCAATCCGGGCGTGGTGAGCGCCGGTGACGTCAGACCCGGAGAGGTCAGTCCGGGTGACGTCAGGCTGGGTGTCGTGGAGCCGGTTCCGGTGAGCATGCCGGTCGGCATCGGCGGCAGGTTGATGCCGAACTGCGACAGCCCCTGGGACAGGGCGGACATGATTTCACCCGGCAGGTCGGTGATCATCGCGGCCTGGACGAACTCGCGATGCTGAGGGCCGGGATCGGTGCTCGCGGACAAGTCGGTCACGGCGATGACTGCGGCTGGACTCGCGACCGCCAGGGCCACGACTGCGCTCGTGGCTGTGGAAAGCCGGCGTCGACGGCGGTTCGGCACGGAAGTCTCCTCAATATCTGGACTACGTCGGGTGGGGTGATCTTGTGATCAACCCAGGTCTCGCACTGTCGGCGGAGGACCGACGTGAACGACGTTACTGGTGTGACTAATGAGGCAAAAGTGACGATGCGTAATCGTGAGCCGATCGCAACCTTCGGCCGCCCGCCGCAGGCTTGTCGGATTCGGGCGGGGTACGCGTGTTCGGATACCCTTGCTGCCGATGACCACCTCTGTTCCCCCGGTCGTCCCCGGCGCTTCGCGCGGGGGCCCAGCGCACCCACCGTCCGGAGCCCGTTATGACCTCTTTGTCGTCGGTTCCGGATTTTTCGGCCTGACGATTGCCGAGCGCGCGGCTACGCAGCTGAACCAGCGCGTCCTGGTTCTCGAGCGTCGGCCGCACATCGGGGGTAACGCCTACTCCGAGCCCGACCCGCAGACCGGTATCGAAGTGCACCGCTACGGCGCCCACCTGTTCCACACCTCCAACAAGCGGGTGTGGGACTACGTGCGCCAGTTCACCGACTTCACCGGATACCAGCACCGCGTCTTCGCCATGCACAACGGACAGGCCTACCAGTTCCCGATGGGCCTGGGCCTGGTGTCGCAGTTCTTCGGCCGCTATTTCTCACCCGATGAGGCCCGTGCACTGATCAAGGAGCAGGCCGCCGAGATCAGCACCGAGGACGCCCAGAACCTGGAGGAGAAAGCGATCTCGCTGATCGGGCGTCCGCTCTACGAGGCGTTCGTCAAGGGATACACCGCCAAACAGTGGCAAACCGACCCCAAGGAGCTACCCGCTTCCAACATCACCCGGCTGCCCGTGCGGTACACCTTCGACAACCGGTACTTCAACGACACCTACGAAGGCCTGCCGGTCGACGGCTACACCGCGTGGCTGCAGAACATGGCCGCCGATGACCGCATCGAGGTGCGCCTCGACACCGACTGGTTCGACGTCCGTGACCAGCTGCGCAACGAGTCGCCGTCGGCCCCGGTCGTCTACACCGGCCCGCTGGACCGCTACTTCGACTACGCCGAGGGCCGGTTGGGCTGGCGCACCCTCGATTTCGAGCTCGAGGTGCTGCCCACCGGGGATTTCCAAGGCACGCCGGTGATGAACTACAACGACCTCGAGGTGCCCTACACGCGTATTCACGAGTTCCGCCACTTCCACCCCGAGCGCAGCTATCCGTCCGACAAGACCGTCATCATGCGGGAGTTCTCTCGCTTCGCCGATGACAACGACGAGCCCTACTATCCGATCAACACCGAGGCCGACCGTGACATGCTGGCCGGATACCGGGCCAGGGCGAGAGCCGAAACGGCGTCGGCGAAGGTGCTGTTCGGTGGCCGGCTGGGCACCTATCAGTACCTCGACATGCACATGGCCATCGCCAGCGCGTTGAGCATGTACGACAACATCCTGGCGCCGCACCTGACCGACGGCGCCCCACTGAGCAACGGCACAGAAAGCAGCAGCGCATGAGTGACATCCCGTCCGGGGCGCTCGACGCCGGAGAGTCCAAGGCCGTCAGCCTGCTGGCGCGCATCATCTCGCCGCGCCCGGGCGAACCGCACGACGTTCGCAAGCTCTATATAGAGGAATCGAGCACCAACACCCGTCGTGCCCACGCGCCGACGCGCACCAGCCTCGAGATCGGCGCCGAATCCGAGGTGTCGTTCGCGACGTACTTCAACGCGTTTCCCGCCAGTTACTGGCGGCGCTGGTCGACGCTGGACACCGTGGTGCTGCGCGTCGAGCTGACCGGCAGCGGGCGCGTCGACGTGTACCGCTCCAAGGCCACCGGCGCGCGGATCACCGTGGGCGGGGCACCGGTCAGCGGCGAGCACGCCTCGGTCGAGTTCGAGATCGACATTTCGCCGTTCGAGGACGGCGGCTGGATCTGGTTCGACATCGCCACCGACAGCAACACCACGCTGCACAGCGCCGGTTGGTACGCGACGTCGCCCGCGCCGGTGCGGGCCAACATCGCGGTCGGCATTCCGACGTTCAACCGGCCCGCCGACTGCGTCAACGCGTTGGCCGCCCTGACCGCAGATCCTTTGGTGGACGAGGTGGTGGGCGCGGTGATCGTGTCCGATCAGGGCACCCAAAAGGCCAAGGACCATCCGGGGTTTGCGGCGGCCGCCGCCGCGCTCGGCGACCGGCTGTCAGTGCACAACCAGCCGAACCTCGGCGGATCCGGCGGCTACAGCCGGGTGATGTACGAAGCGCTGAAAAACACCGACTGCGAACAGATCCTGTTCATGGACGATGACATTCGCATCGAGCCCGACTCGATCCTGCGGGCGTTGGCGATGAGCCGGTTCGCCAAGGCACCCACCCTCGTCGGCGGTCAGATGCTCAACCTGCAGGAGCCCTCCCATCTGCACGTGATGGGTGAGATGGTGGCCCAGCAGAACTTCATGTGGACCAACGCGCTCAACACCGAATACGACCACAACTTCGCGAAGTACCCGCTCGCCGATGAAGACGAGCCCCGTAGCAAGCTGCTGCACCGACGCATCGACGTCGACTACAACGGTTGGTGGATGTGCATGATCCCGCGGCAGGTCGCCGAGGAACTCGGTCAGCCGCTGCCGCTGTTCATCAAGTGGGACGACGCCGACTACGGGTTGCGCGCCGCCGAGCACGGATACGGCACCGTGACCCTGCCCGGTGCAGCGATCTGGCACATGGCCTGGAGCGACAAGGACGACGCCATCGACTGGCAGGCGTACTTCCACCTGCGCAACCGCCTGGTGGTCGCAGCCCTGCACTGGGACGGCAACATCCGCGGTCTGATGGCCAGCCACCTGAAGGCCACCCTCAAACACCTTTTGTGCCTTGAGTATTCGACCGTCGCGATCCAGAACAAGGCGATGGACGACTTTCTGGCCGGACCCGAACACCTCTTTTCGATCCTGGAGTCCGCGCTGCCCGAGGTGCGCAAGATGCGCCAGCAGTTCCCCGATGCGGTGGTGCTCCCCGGTGCCACCGCGCTGCCGCCGCCTTCGGACAAGGCGCGCAAGAAGGTGAAGATCCCCACCAACCCGCTGTCCATCTCGACGCGGCTGAGCCGCGGGGTGATTCACCAACTCAAGCCGCACGATCCGCAGCACCACCACCGCCCGCAGTTCAACGTGGCCACGCAGGACGCCAGGTGGTTCACACTGTGTGTGGTCGACGGCGTCACCGTCACCACCGCCGACGGCCGCGGTGTGGTGTACCGCCAGCGTGACCGCGAGAAGATGTTCAGCCTGCTTCGTTCCTCGCTGCGGCGGCAACTTCGGGTCGCCCGCACGTTCAACCGGATGCGCAAGGTCTACCGCGAAGCCCTGCCGGTGCTCTCCAGCAAGCAGAAGTGGGAGTCGGTGCTGCTCGAGGCATCACCGCATGCCTGACTCGGTCCGCGGCGAAGAAGCCGCGCTGGTCGCCGTCCAGCACGCACTGGCCGGGCGGCCCGGTGTGCTGCCCGGTGCACGGGCGCTGAGCCATTTCGGTGAACACAGCCTGGGCTGGCTGGCCGTCGCGGCGCTGGGTGCGTTGCTCTCGCCGAACCGTCGTCACGCCTGGTTGGCCGCGGGCGCCGGTGCGTTTTTCGCACATGCGGCAGCGGTGCTGATCAAGCGGGTGGTGCGCCGCGAACGCCCACACCATCCGTCGATCGCGGTCAACGTCACAACGCCGAGCCGGCTGAGCTTCCCGTCGGCACACGCGACGTCCACCACCGCGGCCGCGCTGCTGCTGGCGCGGGCCACCGGCCTGCCGCTGGCTGCGCTTCTGGTGCCGCCGATGGCACTGTCCCGGTTGGTTCTCGGCGTGCATTACCCCACCGACGTCCTCACCGGCGTCGCCGTCGGGGCGGCCGTCGCGAAAGCGGTCAGTACGGTCGCCGACCGGAGAGAAGGGGACCGATGAGCATCTCGAAGGAAAGCGCAGCGGGGGCACCGCAGTACCGCGAAGATCCCACGTCGGGCAAGGGTCCACCGCGCAACGTCGCAACCGGCATCGTCAAGGCCATCCGCCCCCGCCAGTGGGTGAAGAACGTCCTGGTCTTCGCCGCGCCGCTGGCCGCGCTCGGTGACGACCGCTACGTCTACGACTATCGCGAGGTGCTGGTCCGGGTTCTGCTGGCGTTCGCGGTCTTCAGCCTGGCCGCCTCGGCGGTCTACCTCGTCAACGACGCCCGTGACGTCGAAGCCGACCGCGCGCATCCGACCAAGCGGTTCCGGCCGATCGCGGCGGGCGTGGTGCCCGAATGGCTGGCCTACACCCTCGCCGTGGTGCTGGGTGCGGGCTCGCTGGCGGTGTCGTGGCTGGTGACGCCGAACCTGGCGTTGGTCATGGCGATCTACATCGGCATCCAGCTGGCCTACTGCTTCGGTCTCAAACACCAGCCGGTCATCGACATCTGCATCGTTTCCTCAGGATTTCTCATCCGCGCCATCGCCGGCGGTGTCGCCGCCGATGTCCCGCTGTCGCAATGGTTCTTGTTGATGATGGCGTTCGGCTCGCTGTTCATGGCGGCCGGCAAACGGTACGCCGAACTTCAGCTGGCCGAACGCACCGGCGCCAAGATCCGCAAGTCGCTGGAGAGCTACACCAGTTCCTACCTGCGGTTCGTGTGGACCTTGTCGGCGACCGCGCTGGTGTTGTGCTACGGGCTGTGGGCCTTCGAGCGGGACGGCTCGGGCGGGACATCGTGGTTCGTCGTGTCGATGATCCCCTTCACGATCGCGATACTGCGATATGCCGTCGACGTCGACGGCGGCCTTGCCGGTGAGCCGGAGGAGATCGCGCTGAAGGACCGGGTGCTGCAGCTGCTGGCCGTCACGTGGATCGGAACCCTCGGTGCCGCAGTCTTCCTCAGTTGACCAGCTCACCCTGACAGCCGCGCACCTGGTGGTGCGCGGCCCGCGGTTTGCCTACGACAAGACCGTCCGGATCAGCCTGTGGGCCAGCGTGGTCGTGGTCGCGGCCCTGTTCACCTGGGCCGCGTGGCAGCGCCGCTGGATCGCCGACGACGGCCTGATCGTGTTGCGCACCGTGCGAAACCTGTTGGCGGGCAACGGTCCGGTGTTCAACGCCGGCGAGCGGGTCGAGGCCAACACGTCCACCCTGTGGACCTATCTGGTCTATGTCGGCAGTGTCATCGGCGGGCCGGTGCGGTTGGAGTACGTGGTGCTCGCGCTGGCGCTCACGCTCAGCGTGGCCGGTGTCGTGCTGGCGATGCTGGGCGCCGGTCGGCTGTACGCGCCGAGCCTGCAGGGTCGACGCGCGTTGATGCTGCCCGCCGGTGTGCTCGTCTACATCGCGGTCCCGCCCGCGCGCGACTTCGCCACCTCGGGACTCGAAAACGGTTTGGTCCTGGCCTATCTGGGGCTGCTGTGGTGGATGATGGTCTGCTGGTCGCAGGCATTCCACTCCAACCGGCCCGCGCAAAGACCTCCACCGTGGGACGGGACGCCGAGCATCCGCAGGCACCCGGTCGGCACGGCAGGCGCAGGCCCGCAGCAGCGGCACGCGGTCAGCGGGTTCTTCGACGGCGCACTGGCTTTCGTGGCTGGGCTGAGCGTGCTGGTGCGGCCCGAGCTGGCGCTGATCGGCGGCGGCGCGCTGGTGATGATGCTGATCGCCGCCCGCGACTGGCGCCGACGCGGGCTGATCGTGCTCGCCGGCGGCCTGCTCCCGGTGCTCTACCAGATCTTCCGGATGGGTTACTACGCGCTGATCTTCCCGGGCACCGCGGTGGCCAAGGAAGCGTCCGGATCGAAATGGGCCCAGGGCTTTACCTACCTGGCCAACTTCAACCAGCCCTACCTGCTGTGGGCGCCTGCGATCCTGCTGGCCGGGTTGGCGGCGGTGGTGCTGGTGACCCGCGGCCGGCCCTGGTGGACACACCGTGCCGTCGCACCCGGCTACGGGTGGGTGGCGCGGATGGTGCAGAGCCCCGCCGCGGTGGTGATCTTCTTCATCGTCAGCGGGCTGCTGCAGGCGTTGTACTGGATCCGCCAGGGCGGCGACTTCATGCACGGTCGGGTCCTGCTGACACCCATGTTCTGCATGCTGCTGCCGATCGCGGTGATCCCGATCGTGCTGCCCGACACCACCCGAATGGCGCGCGGCGCGGGGTATCTGTTTGTCGGAGCCACCAGCGTGCTCTGGCTGGCGGTCGCGGGCTGGGCGTTGTGGGCGGCCAACTCCAGCGGTATGGGCGCCGACGCCACCCGGGTGACCTACTCCGGCATCGTCGACGAGCGGCGGTTCTACAGCCAGGCCACCGGACATGCGCACCCGCTGACCGCGGCCGACTATCTCGACTATCCGCGCATGCGCGCGGCGCTTCGGGCGATCAACAACACACCCGACGGCGCGCTGCTGCTGCCTGCCGGCAACTACGACCAGTGGGACGTGGTGCCGGCGATCCCGCCGCCCCCGGACGCCCCGTCCGAGGTGAAGAACCAAAACGGACCGCACACAGTCTTTTTCACCAACCTGGGCATGCTCGGCATGAACGTCGGCCTCGACGTGCGGGTGATCGACCAGATCGGCCTGGCGAATCCGCTGGCCGCGCACTCCGACCGGCTCGAGGACGGCCGCATCGGCCACGACAAGAACCTCTTCCCGGATTGGGCGGTGGCCGAAGGTCCGTTCCTGAAGACCGAGCCCTACATCCCGTCCTACCTCGACGAGAAATGGGTGGCCCAGGCCGAGGCGGCGCTGAAATGTCCTGCGACCGACGCGATGCTGAACTCGGTGCGCGGACCGATGGGACCGCGGCGGTTCCTGTCCAACCTGGTGCACGCCTACGAGTTCACCCAGTACCGCATCGACCGGGTGCCGCTCTACGAGCTGATCCGCTGTGGTCTGGAGATCCCCGAATACACGATGTCCCCGTACACCGGCATGCCGGCAGCGGGGCCCTGACCGGCGACGAGGCCTCGACATTCGGTAACGCCGCAGCCCTATCGCGGCGATAGACCTGTCGCGGACCGCCTTTCACGCGGCGCCGGACACACGAACGGATGGTAGGACCTGTGCGAACCTGGCTTCGCCGCGCGCTGGCGACCACGGCGGCCGTCGTCGCGCTGCCCGCTCTCACGGTGGCGGCGGGCCCGGCGCCCCGCGCCGACGCGTTCTCGCGGGAAGGGCTGCCCGTCGAATACCTCGACGTGTACTCGACGTCGATGGGGCGCAACGTACGGGTCCAGTTTCAGCCCGGAGGCCCGCACGCGGTGTACCTGCTGGACGGCCTGCGAGCCCGCGATGACTACAACGGCTGGGATATCGAAACCCCAGCGTTCGAGTGGTTTCACGAGTCCGGAATCGCCGCGGTGCTGCCCGTGGGCGGCCAGTCCAGCTTCTACAGCGACTGGTACTCCCCGTCGAGCTTCAACAATCAGCCCTACACCTATAAATGGGAGACGTTTCTGACCGGTGAGCTGCCGCAGTGGCTGGCCGCCAACAAGCAGATCTCGACCACCGGCAACGGCGTGGTCGGGTTGTCCATGTCGGGCAGCGCGGCGCTAATCCTCGCCGCCTACCACCCGGCTCAATTCCGTTACGCCGCATCGTTGTCCGGCTTCCTCAACCCGTCGGCGCCGTTCATGCAACCGGCCATCCGGGTGGCGATGCTCGATGCGGGCGGCTACAACGTCGACAACATGTGGGGCGCGCCGTGGGATTCGGCGTGGCGGCGTAACGACCCGACCGTGCAGGTCGGCATGCTGGTCGTCAACGGCACCAGGCTGTGGATCTACTGCGCGCCAGGCGGCATCACCCCGCTGGACGCGAACGTCGACCCCAACCAGGTGTTCACCGCCCACAGCCTGGAATCCATGGCGTTGAAGAGCAACAAAGACTTCGAAAAAGCCTATCGGGCCGCCGGGGGCACCAACGCGACTTTTGTGTTCCCGCCGGCCGGGAATCACGCCTGGCCGTACTGGGGTGAGCAGCTGCAAACGCTCAAACCAGACCTGATCGCGACCCTCAACGGTTAAGGAGTGACCAGGCACGATACCTGCGAAATAGAAGGATCACAGCAAGTTGTGGTTGACTGCACGAGCAACGCGGCACGGTCTGGGGGCAGCATCCGCGTGCGGCATACGACAGATGGGATAGATCAAGCATGAAGTTTGTTGGCAAGATCCGGCGTGCGGCGAGAACGCTGCCGCGCCGGCTCACGGTTGCGGCCCTCGCAGCAGCCGTGCTGCCCGGGTTCGTCAGCCTCGCTGGAGGCTCGGCGACCGCGGAGGCCTTCTCTCGTCCGGGTCTGCCGGTCGAGTACCTGATGGTGCCATCCGCGGGGATGGGACGCGACATCAAGGTGCAGTTCCAAAACGGCGGCCCCGACGCACCAGGGGTCTATCTTCTGGACGGGCTTCGCGCCCGCGACGACTTCAACGGCTGGGACATCGAGACCGCCGCCTTCGAGTGGTATCTGGACTCCGGCCTCGCGGTGATCATGCCCGTCGGCGGCCAGTCCAGCTTCTACAGCGACTGGTACAGCCCGGCCTGCGGCGACAACGGCTGCTCGACCTACAAGTGGGAGACGTTCCTCACCCAGGAACTGCCTGCCTACCTGGCCGCCAACAAGGGCGTGAACCCCAATCGCAACGCGGCGGTGGGCCTGTCGATGGCGGGCTCGGCCGCGCTGACGCTGGCGATCTACTACCCGCAGCAGTTCCAGTACGCCGGATCCCTCTCGGGCTTCTTGAACCTGTCCGAGGGCTGGTGGCCGATGCTGGTCAACATGTCGATGGGCGATGCCGGCGGCTATGACGCCAACGACATGTGGGGCCGCACCGAAGACCCCAACAACGCGTGGGAGCGCAACGACCCGATGGTCAACATCGACCGGCTGGTCGCCAACAACACCCGGATCTGGGTGTTCTGCGGCAACGGCAAGCCTGCCGAGATCAACGGCCGGTTGGCCGGTGACAACTTCAACGCGGAGTTCCTGGAGAAGTTCACCTTGCGGACCAACGAGACGTTCCAGGAGGAGTACCTCGCTGCCGGCGGTAAGAACGGTGTGTTCAACTTCCCGCAATCCGGTACCCACAGCTGGGAGTACTGGGGTCAGCAGCTGCAGCAGATGAAGCCGGATATCCAGCGCGTGCTGGGTGCCACCCCGCAGCCGACCACTCCGATCGCCACGGAGGCCTCGGTGACGTCGGAGGACGGCAGCTAACCGGCTGATCCGCGACACGTAGTTGACGGCGGCGATCCTCTGCGGGTCGCCGCCGTCAGCCATTTCGGGCGGTTCCCGGGTGCTGGTGTGATTGACTACCTCGCGCGGGGACATCAGACGAACGTGAGGTGGCGTAGTTGATGCGTGGTTTGATCCGAGGACTCCTGACGCTGGCGCTGACGCTGGGCCTGTGGTCGGCAGGCACGTCCATGGCGCCCGACGCCAAGGCCGTCGAGATGTTGATGGTGCCGTCACCGGCGATGGGCCGCGACATCCCGGTCTCGTTCTTGGCAGGCGGCCCGCACGCCGTCGTGCTGCTCGATGCCTTCAACGCCGCGCCCGACGTCAGCAACTGGGTGACGGCAGGCAACGCGATGAACACCCTCGCGGGTCAGGGCATCTCGGTGGTGGCCCCGGCAGGCGGCGCGTGGAGCATGTACACCAACTGGGAGCTGGACGGCAGCAAGCAGTGGGAGACGTTCCTGGCCGATGAGCTGCCGAACTGGCTGGCCGCCAACAAGGGCCTCGCACCCGGCGGCCACGGCATCGTCGGCGCCGCGCAGGGCGGCTACGGCGCGATGGCGATGGCGACGTTTCACCCGGACCGCTACCGTTTCGCCGGTTCGCTGTCGGGCTTTTTGACCCCGGAGCGCACCGGGGTCGACGGCGCGATCACAGCGGGCCTGGCGCAGTACGGCGGTGTGGAAACCCGCAACATGTGGGGTTTGCCACAGTTGGGCCGGTGGAAGTGGCATTCGCCCAACGTGCACGTGCAGTTGCTCGCCGACAACAACACCCGGCTATGGGTGTTCAGCCCACCCGCCGGTGGATGCACCGATCCGGCCGCGATGATCGGCTACTGCGATATCGCCCAGGGCACCAACCGCGAGTTCTACCAGCACTATCGCGGTGTCGGCGGTAAAAACGGGCACTTCGACTTCCCGACCTCCGGCAATCACGACTGGGGCAACTGGAGTGCTCAGCTGGCCGCGATGAAGGGCGAATTGGTCACCACGATCAAGTAACTCAAGCGTTGCCGCGCTGGGCGGTTCGCACAGACTCAGCCGGTACCTTAGAGGCGTGCAAGCGGGACTCAGAAGGGCGGCGGTGACGCTGCCGTCGCTACTGGTGGCCTCCGCGACCCTGTTGCTGAGCGGATGCGCGGGCGACGAGGAGATCGCGATCAAAGAACCCACCGCCGAGACCGAGGCGGTGCACGGCCACGGCGGCGCCACGCCGCCGGGCCCACCCGCCTCGGGCGGTGAATCCAACGCGCTCGTCGTCACCGACCGCCAGCGGAGCTACCTCGACGCGCTTGCTGCGGCGGGCGTGACGCCGTCGAGTGACCTGATGGCGTTGAACATCGGCTCCTACGTATGTCAGGCGCGCGCGGCCAAGCACGGCGAGGAGGCGGTGTGGGACATCGTCCATCCGCTGGTGCGCAGCGACGCCGACGACGACCAGCTTTCTGCCAACCCACCGTCGGCGGCGGATGTCGACGCAGCGACTGCCGACTACATTCGCATCGCGACCCAACGACTCTGCTAACGGAAGACCCGAGCATCCATGGCCAAGACCAATCGGCGGAAACGCCATCGCATCCTCGCGCTCACCGCAGCTGGGGCGGTAGCGCTGGTGGTGGTGTTGGTCGCGACCCTGGTGTGGGTGTGGCAGCGCACACCCGACACGCGTCCAGGTGCCGTGCCGCCCACCACGGCGCCTCCCGGCGTCGTGGTGCCGCCCAGGAAGCCGCGCCCGGAGTTCCAGGACGCCAGCTGCCCGGATGTGCAGCTGATCTCGGTGCCCGGCACGTGGGAATCGTCACCGCAGATGGATCCGCACAACCCCGCGCAGTTCCCCATCGCGTTGCTGCTCAACGCCACCAACCCGATCCGTGCGGAGTTCGGTCAGGACCGCCTCGAGGTGTACACCGTTCCGTACACGGCGCAGTTCAGCAACCCGTTCTCATCAGACAACCAGATGTCCTACAACGACAGCCGCGCCGAGGGCTACCACAACACGGTCAAGGCCATGACCGACATGAACGAACGCTGCCCGCTGACCAGCTACGTGCTGATCGGATTCTCGCAGGGTGCGGTGATCGCCGGTGACATCGCCAGCGATATCGGCAACGGCCGCGGACCGGTCGACGAGGACCTCGTGCTCGGGGTGACGCTGATCGCCGACGGCCGCCGCCAGACCGGCGTCGGCAAGGACGTCGGCCCCACCCCGCCGGGCGTCGGCGCCGAGATCACGCTCGACGAGATCCCGCTGTTGGATGAGTTCGGCCTGGATATGACCGGGCCGCGGCCGGGCGGCTTCGGACTGCTCAACGACCGCACCTACGAGATCTGTGCGCGCGGCGATCTGATCTGTTCGGCGCCCGAATCGGCGTTCAACATCACCCAACTGCCCAAGACGCTGGAAGTGCTCAGCGGAGGGGCCGGCCAACCGATCCACGCCATGTACGCCACGCCCGAGTTCTGGAATGTCAACGGGGCTTCGGCCACCGCCTGGACCCTCAATTGGGCACGGGAACTGATCGATAACGCTCCGCGCCCGAAACATGGCTGACCTGTGACCGAAGGGATTTGGCGAGTGACCTGCGGTCACCTAACATTAAGAAATAGCTAAGACCAGCGGGCGTCGGCGCGCCCGAACAACGCAGCTCAGAGCGCCCCACCTGGTGCGGGTCTTACACCGGCTACGATCTGGGGGTTTGGGGTTGCGCAGGATGCGCGATCACCGGCGCTGACGCGAGTGGTTCTTGACAGGAGTATGAGATGGCCTTCCACAATCCGTTCATCAAAGACGGACTGATCAAGTTCCCGGACAACGGCAGCTTGGTCAAGCACGTCGAACGGTGGGCGAAGGTGCGTGGGGACAAGGTCGCCTACCGGTTCCTGGACTTCTCCACCGAGCGCGACGGCGTCGCACGCGATCTGCACTGGGCGGACTTCGGCATCCGAAACCGCGCGGTGGGCGCGCGCCTGCAGCAGGTCACCGAACCCGGCGACCGGGTCGCGATCCTGTGCCCGCAGAACCTCGAGTACCTGGTCGCGTTCTTCGGCACGCTCTACTCCGGGCGCATCGCGGTTCCGCTGTTCGATCCGGGCGAGCCAGGCCACGTCGGGCGCCTGCACGCCGTGCTCGACGACTGCCACCCCTCGGCCATCCTGACCACGACCGAGGCCGCCGAAGGGGTGCGTAAGTTCTTCCGCAGCCGGCCGGCCAAGGAACGTCCCCGTGTCATCGCCGTCGACGCGGTGCCCGACGAAGTCGGTGCCACCTGGGAGCCGGTCGACGTCCAACACGACACCATCGCCTACCTGCAGTACACCTCCGGTTCGACGCGCATCCCGACCGGGGTGCAGATCACCCACCTGAACCTGGCCACCAACGTGGTGCAGGTGATTGAGGCGCTCGACGGTCAGGAAGGCGACCGGGGCGTGTCCTGGTTGCCGTTCTTCCATGACATGGGCCTGATCACCGTGCTGCTGTCGCCGATGATCGGCCACTACATCACGTTCATGACGCCCGCGGCGTTCGTGCGCAGGCCCGGTCGGTGGATCCGTGAGCTGGCCCGTAAGGAAGACGACACCGGGGGCACCATCTCGGTGGCGCCGAACTTCGCGTTCGACCACGCTGCGGCGCGCGGCGTGCCCAAAGACGGTGAGCCGCCGCTGGACCTGTCCAACGTCAAGTGCATCCTCAACGGCAGCGAGCCGATCTCGGCGGCCACCGTGCGCCGGTTCAACGAGGCTTTCGGCCCCTTCGGATTTCAGCCGCAGGCCATCAAACCGTCCTACGGGCTGGCCGAGGCGACGCTGTTCGTGTCGACCACACCGATGGACGCCGAACCGTCGATCGTCTACGTCGACCGCGACGAGCTGAACAACCACCGCTTCGTGGAGGTTCCCGAGGACTCGCCGAAGGCGGTGGCGCAGGCCGGCGCGGGCAAGATCGGGCTGGCCGAGTGGGCCGTCATCGTCGACAACGACACCGCGACCGAACTGCCCGACGGGCAGATCGGCGAGGTCTGGATCAGCGGCCAGAACATGGGCACCGGGTACTGGGGTAAGCCCGAGGAGACGTTGGCCACCTTCCAGAACATCCTGAAGTCGCGCACCAACCCGTCGCACGCCGAGGGCGCCTCCGACGACGCGACCTGGGTGCGCACCGGTGACCTGGGTGCCTACCACGACGGCGAGCTCTACATCACCGGGCGCACCAAGGATCTGGTGATCATCGACGGCCGCAACCACTACCCGCAGGACCTCGAGTACTCGGCGCAGGAAGCGACCAAGGCGCTGCGCACCGGATTCGTCGCGGCGTTCTCGGTTCCGGCCAACCAGTTGCCGGCCGAGGTTTTCGCGGACTCACACGCCGGGCTCAAACGCGATCCCAGCGACACCTCCGAACAGCTTGTGATCGTCGGTGAGCGGGCGCCGGGAGCGCACAAGCTCGACATGGGCCCGATCGCCGACGACATCCGCGCTGCGATCGCCGTGCGCCACGGTGTCACGGTGCGCGACGTGCTGCTGACCGCGGCGGGCGCGATTCCGCGCACGTCCAGCGGCAAGATCGGCCGACGCGCCTGCCGCGCCGCCTATCTGGACGGTAGCCTGCGCAGCGGCAAGATCGCCAACGCCTTCCCCGACGAAACCGACTGACGGTGATACTTCGCTGAAATGGCTGATACACAAGACGATTCCCAGCACGCGGACTCCGCCGCGGCACCCGAGATCCAGCTGGCGACCGAAAATTCGGAGACCGCGCCCCGGTCCGATGTCGCCGCTGACGCGGCTCCGAGAACCGACATGACCGTCGCCGAGATGCGCGCCTGGCTGCGCAACTGGATCGCCAACGCCACCGGACAGTCCGCCGACCAGATCAACGACTCCACCGCGATGGTGGAGTTGGGCCTGTCCTCGCGCGACGCGGTCGCGATGGCCAGCGACATCGAGGACCTCACCGGCGTCACGCTGACCGCCACGGTCGCGTTCCGGCATCCGACCATCGAGTCGTTGGCGACCGTGATCATCGAGGGCGAACCGGAACTCGAAGACGCCGACGTCGCCGGGGCCGAGGACTGGACCCGCGATGTCGACGAAGACACCGCCAACATCGCCATCGTGGGCATCGCCACCCGCTTTCCCGGCGATATGAACACCGCGGAGCAGACGTGGCAGGCGCTGCTGGAAGGGCGCGACGCGATCACCGATCTGCCCGAGGGCCGCTGGGAGGAGTTCCTCGGCGAACCGCGCATCGCCGAACGGGTCGCCAAGGCGCGCACCCGCGGCGGATACCTGTCCGATATCAAGGGTTTTGACTCCGAGTTCTTCGCGCTGTCGAAGATGGAGGCCGACAACATCGATCCGCAGCAGCGGATGGCGCTCGAATTGACCTGGGAGGCATTGGAACACGCCCGCATCCCGGCGTCGAGCCTGCGCGGGGAGAGCGTCGGCGTCTACATCGGCAGCTCGCTGAACGACTACAGCTTCCTGGCGATGTCTGATCCGTCGATCGCGCACCCGTACGCGATCACCGGCACGGCCAGTTCGATCATCGCCAACCGGGTGTCCTACTTCTACGACTTCCGCGGCCCGTCGGTCGCCATCGACACGGCGTGCTCGAGCTCGCTGGTGGCCGCCCACCAGGGTGTGCAGGCGCTGCGGTCCGGTGAGGCCGACGTCGCGATCGTCGGCGGGGTCAACGCGCTGATCACGCCGCTGGTCACCGTCGGCTTCGACGAGGTCGGCGGCGTGCTGGCGCCGGACGGGCGGATCAAGTCCTTCTCCGCCGACGCCGACGGCTACGCCCGCTCCGAGGGCGGCGGCATGCTGGTGCTCAAACGTCTCGGCGATGCGCGCCGCGACGGGGACGACATCATCGCCGTCATCGCCGGCAGCGCGGTCAACCACGACGGCCGGTCCAACGGGCTGCTCGCGCCCAACCCCGACGCGCAGGCCGAGGTGTTGCGCAAGGCGTACAAGGACGCCGGAATCGACCCGCGCGTCGTCGACTACGTCGAGGCGCACGGCACCGGCACCATCCTGGGCGACCCGATCGAGGCCGACGCGCTGGGACGTGTCGTCGGCAGGGGACGCGCAGCTGATAAGCCGGCGCTGCTGGGCGCAGTGAAATCCAATGTGGGCCACCTGGAATCGGCGGCGGGCGCGGCCAGCCTCGCGAAGATGGCGATGGCGCTGCGTAACGACAAGATCCCCCCGTCGATCAACTACGCCGGGCCTAACCCGTACATCGACTTCGACGGCGTGCACCTGAAGGTGGCCGACACCGTCACCGACTGGCCGCGCTACAGCGGGCACGCCATCACCGGCGTGTCCGGGTTCGGTTTCGGCGGCGCCAACGCGCATCTGGTGCTGCGCGAGGTGTTGCCGTCCGATCTGGTCGAGCCCGAACCGAAGCCGGAGCCCGAACCCGAGAAGCCGGCGGCGTCGGAGGCCGAGGCGGTCTACGTGGGCGGCGTGCGGATGGACGAGTACGGCGAGTTCATCTCTGACGACGATGACGACGGTTTGGATCGCCCGGCGCACGTGGCCGAGGACGAACCGGAACTGCCGGGGCTGACCGAAGAGGCGCTGCGGCTGCTGGCGGTGGCTCGCGAGGAGCTGGAGTCCGGTGAACAGCCGACACCGGTTGTACCGCTTGCGGTTTCGGGATTTTTGACGTCACGCAAGAAGGCCACCGCTGCTGAGCTGGCCGACTGGATCGACAGCCCGGAAGGTCGCGCGTCGTCGCTGGAGTCGATCGGGCGGGCGCTGTCGCGTCGCAACCACGGCCGCTCGCGCGCCGTGGTGCTGGCCCACGACCACGATGAAGCCATCAAGGGGCTGCGGGCCGTCGCCGAGGGCAAGCAGAACCCGAACGTGTACAGCGCCGACGGCCCGGTCACCAACGGGCCGGTGTGGGTGCTGGCGGGATTCGGTGCGCAGCACCGCAAGATGGCCAAGAGCCTGTACCTGCGTAACGACGTCTTCGCCGAGTGGATCAACAAGGTCGACGCGCATGTGCAGGACGAGCGCGGCTATTCGATCGTCGAGCTGATCCTCGACGACGCGCAGGACTACGGCATCGAGACCACGCAGATCACCATCTTCGGGATCCAGATCGCACTCGGTGAGCTGCTGCGCCACCATGGCGCGAAACCCGCTGCGGTGGTGGGTCAGTCGCTAGGTGAGGCGGCCGCGGCCTACTTCGCGGGCGGTTTGTCGCTGGAGGACGCCACCCGCACCATCTGCTCACGCTCGCATCTGATGGGCGAGGGCGAGGCGATGCTGTTCGGCGAGTGGATCCGGTTGATGGCCTTGGTCGAGTATTCGCCCGAGGAGATCGAGACGGTGTTCGCCGACTTCAACGACCTCGAGGTGTGCGTTTACGCCGCGCCCACCCAGACCGTCATCGGCGGACCGCCCGAACAGGTGGACGCGATCATCGCCCGCGCCGAGTCCGAGGGTAAGTTCGCCCGCAAGTTCCAGACCAAGGGCGCCAGCCACACCTCGCAGATGGACCCGCTGCTCGGTGAACTGGCCGCCGAACTGATCGGGATCGAAGCCCATCCGATCAAGATCGGATACTTCTCGACCGTGCACGAGGGCAACTACATCCGCCCCGGCGAGACGATCCACGACGTGGACTACTGGAAGAAGGGGCTGCGGCACAGCGTCTACTTCACCCACGGCGTGCGCAACGCCGTCGACAACGGCCACACCACGTTCCTCGAGCTGGCCCCGAACCCGGTGGCGCTCATGCAGGTTGGCCTCACCACGGCCGCTGCAGGCCTGCACGACGCACAGCTGATCGCGACGTTGGCGCGCAAGCAGGACGAAGTCGACTCAATGATCTCGGCGATGGCGCAGCTGTACGTGCATGGGCACGACCTGGACTTCCGGACCCTGTTTCCCCGGCGGTCCACCGGGGTCGAGTACGCCAACATCCCGCCGACCCGGTTCCGCCGCAAGCCGCACTGGCTGGAGGCGCGGTTCACCGGTGACAGCTCGATGATGATGCCCGGCAACCATGTCGCCATGCCCGACGGGCGCCATGTCTGGGAGTTTGCACCCAAGGGTGAACCGGATTTGGCGGCGCTGGTGAAAGCCGCTGCCGCACAGGTGCTCCCGGATGCCAAGCTGGTCGCATCCGAGCAGCGCGCGGTGCCCGGCGAAGGCGCGCGGCTGGTTACCACGCTGACCCGTCATCCCGGCGGCGCGGCCGTGCAGGTGCACTCACGCATCGACGAGTCGTTCACGCTGGTATACGACGCGGTGGTGAGCCGCGATGGTGCGGCAGGCGCGTTGCCGATCGCGGTGGCCACGGGTTCGACGGTGGCCGAACAGGTTTCAGCTGCTCCTGCCGATGGTCCCGAGGAAGACTCTGCGGAGATCTTGCAGGACAATTTGACTGCGGGCGCGGGGCTGGCCGCGGGCTTCGCCAAGTGGTCACCGGACTCCGGGGAGACCATTCATGACCGGCTGGGCGCGATCGTCGGCGGCGCAATGGGTTACGAGCCCGAGGACCTGCCGTGGGAGGTTCCGCTGATCGAGCTCGGCCTGGACTCCCTGATGGCGGTGCGGATCAAGAACCGCGTCGAATACGACTTCGACCTGCCGCCGATCCAGCTGACCGCGGTGCGCGACGCCAACCTGTACGCGGTCGAGAAGCTGATCGAGTACGCGATCGAGCACCGCGACGAGGTCGACCAGCTCGCCGAACACCAGAAGACCAAGACCCCCGAGGAGATCGCGGCCGAGCAGGCCGAGCTGATGGGTGGCGCGTCCACCGTCGCCGAACTCGAGCAGGTGCTGGCCGAGCGAACCGGTGAATCCCCGCTCACCAGCGCGGGCACGGCCACGGAGTCCGACATCCCCGCGCCGCCGACCGATCCGAGCGGTCCGCCGATTCCGCCGCCGCCGACGGATCCCAGCGGACCCCAGGCTGACGGGCCGTCGAAGTCGACGGTGGCCGCCGCGTCCAAAGTGCTGACCCAGGAAGCGGTCACCGAGGCGTTGGGCTCCGACGTGCCGCCGCGCGATGCCGCCGAGCGCGTCACGTTCGCGACCTGGGCCATCATCACCGGAAAGTCGCCGGGCGGCATCTTCAACGATCTGCCCACGATCGACGACGCCACCGCGGCCAAGATCGCCGAGCGGCTGACCGAACGGGTCGACGAGGGCACCGTCACCGTCGACGACGTGCGCGCCGCCAAGACCATCGAGGAACTGGCCACGACGGTCCGCGAGTACCTCGAAGGCGGCAAGATCGACGGCTTCGTGCGGACGCTGCGCGCACCGCAGGAAGGGTCGGACCGCATCCCGGTGTACGTGTTCCATGCCGCGGGCGGATCGACGGTGGTCTACGAGCCGCTGCTGAAACGCCTGCCGACGGACACCCCGATGTACGGCATCGAGCGGGTGGAGGGCTCGATCGAGGAGCGCGCCCGCGAATATGTGCCGAAGCTGTTGGAGCTCAACGGCGACAAACCGTTCATCCTCGCCGGCTGGTCGCTGGGCGGGGTGCTCGCCTATGCGTGCGCGATCGGACTCAAGCAGGCCGGCGCCAACGTCGGCTTCGTCGGGCTGATCGACGCGGTGCGCCCGGGCGAGGAGATCCCGCAGACGCAGGAAGAGACCCGGGCCCGCTGGGACCGCTACGCCCGCTTCGCCGAGCGCACGTTCAACGTCGAAGTTCCCGAGATCCCGTACGAGGAGCTCGAAAAGCTCGACGACGAGGGCCAGGTGCAGTTCGTGCTCGACGTGGTGAGCCAGAGCGGCGTGCAGATCCCGGGCGGCATCATCGAGCACCAGCGCACGTCGTACCTGGACCAGCGGGCGATCGACACCGCCGAGATCAAGCCCTATGACGGCAAGGTCACCCTGTACATGGCCGACCGCTACCACGACGACGCGATCTATTTCGAGCCGCGCTACGCGACGCGCAAACCCGACGGCGGGTGGGGCGAGTTCGTCTCCGACCTGGAGGTCGTGCCCATCGGGGGTGAACACATCCAGGCGATCGACGAGCCGTACATTGCGAAGGTCGGCGCCCATATGAGCGAAGCGATCAGCCGTATCGAGTCTGAGGAGAAGCAGGCGAAGTGACCACGGAATCTCTCCCGCCCACCCGCTCCAAGACCACCGCTGAACTGTTGGCCGAGCTGCGCGAAAAGCTGGAGCAGGCCAAGGAGCCCGGCGGTGAGAAGGCAGTCGCCAAGCGCGCGAAGAAGGGCATTCCCAGCGCCCGCGACCGCATCCATGCGCTGCTGGACCCGGGCAGCTTCCTTGAGATCGGCGCCTTGGCGAAGACTCCCGGTGATCCCGACGCGCTGTTCGGCGACGGTGTGGTGACCGGACACGGCCGGATCAACGGCAGGCCGGTCGGGGTGTTCAGCCACGACCAGACGGTCTTTCAGGGCTCGGTCGGGGAGATGTTCGGCCGCAAAGTCGCCAAGCTGATGGAGTGGGTGGCGATGGTCGGCTGTCCGATCATCGGCATCAACGACTCCGCAGGGGCCCGGATCCAGGACGCGGTGACCTCGCTGGCGTGGTACGCCGAGCTGGGTCGCCGCCACGAGCTGCTGCGGGGCCTGGTGCCCGAGGTGTCCATCATCCTCGGTAAATGCGCTGGGGGAGCGGTGTATTCACCGATCCAGACCGACCTCGTGGTGGCGGTGCGCGATCAGGGCTACATGTTCGTCACCGGGCCGGACGTGATCAAGGACGTCACCGGGGAGGACGTATCGCTCGACGAACTCGGTGGTGCCGACGCGCAGGCCCGCTACGGCAACATCCACCAAGTCGTCGAGGACGAGGCCGCGGCGTTCCAATACGTCCGCGACTACCTGAGCTTCCTGCCCGCCAACACCTTTGACGACGCACCGATCGTCAACCCGGGTCTGGAACCCGAGATCACTCCGCACGATTACGAACTCGACTCGATCGTGCCGGACAGCGACAACATGGCCTACGACATGCACGAGATCCTGTTGCGGATCTTCGACGACGGCGACGTGTTCGATGTCGCAGAGCAGCAGGGCCCGGCGATCATCACCGCGTTCGCCCGTGTCGACGGGCGTCCGGTCGGGGTGATCGCCAACCAGCCGATGTATCTGTCCGGCTCGATCGACAACGAAGCTTCCGACAAGGCGGCCCGCTTCATCCGGTTCTGCGACTCCTACAACCTGCCACTGGTTTTCGTGGTGGACACCCCCGGCTTCATGCCCGGTGTCGAGCAGGAGAAGGGCGGTATCATCAAGCGCGGCGGACGTTTCCTCAACGCCGTCGTCGAGGCCGATGTGCCGAAGGTGACGATCACGATCCGCAAGTCCTACGGTGGCGCGTACGCGGTGATGGGCTCCAAGCAGCTCTCCGCCGACCTGAACTTCGCGTGGCCGACGGCCCGGATCGCGGTGATCGGCGCCGAGGGTGCCGCGCAGCTGTTGGTGAAGCGGTTCCCGGACCCCACCGCACCGGAGGTGCAGAAGATCCGGGCCGACTTCATCGAGGGCTACAACCTGAACATGGCCACCCCGTGGATCGCGGCCGAGCGCGGTTACATCGACGGGGTGATCCAGCCGCACGAGACCCGGCTGCTTCTGCGCAGGTCGCTGAACCTGTTGCGCGACAAGCAGATCAACCGCGTGCAGCGCAAGCACGGCCTGACCCCGATTTAACCTCTCACCTTCTTGCTGCGAGCGTGCGTGTCAGAGGGCGACACGCCGAGCTTTCGCGGGAGTTTGCGCACGCTCGTCACAGCGGCGTCTCAGATCGGTGAAAACTCGAGCCAGTCGTCGACCATGAACGCGTCCCCGCGCGCAACGACCGTCACACCGCCGTGCCCCGGATAGTGCGCGGGAACGACCGCCGCGCGACGCCGGGACGCTTCGGTGAGGATCCGTCGGCGCGTCATGGCCGCCGCCTCGAAATCCTCGTCCCACGCACAGGGATCACCGGGCCGGGCGAGTTGGATAGGGCAGTGGGTCAGGTCCCCGACGAACACCGCGGGGTTGCCGGCGTCCAGCCACACCACCGACGACCCCGGGGTGTGTCCCGGCGCGGGGCGCAGCCACACCGACTCGCTGATCTGGTGGTCCTCGGACCACAGCTCGATCTGATCCTCGACGGGAGAAACGCTGTCCGCGAACACTATTCGGACATGATCCTGAGCCGACTGCTCGTCTTCGGTGTGCGGCGTCGACGTCTGCACCGGCCCGTCGGGCGCGAAGTGCCGATAGTCGGCCGCCGGCATCAGGTAACGGGCATTGGGGAAGGTCGGCACCCAGGTCTGGCCGTCGCGCATGGTGTTCCAGCCGACGTGGTCGAAGTGCAGATGGGTGTTGACGACCACGTCGATGTCGGCGGGATCGAACCCCGCGGCCGAAAGCGTCCGTAGGAAGTCGGTTTGAAGATTGTCCAGCACGGCCATCCGCGGCCGGGACTTGCCGTTGCCCGCGCCGGTGTCGATGAGCACGGTGAGCCCGTCGACCTCGATCACCCACACCTGCATGGTGATACGCCACCCGGTGTCGGTCCAGAACGCCGGCGAGAACTCATCGGCGTGCTCTTGCCACGCCTCGGCGGGGGTGTGCGGGAACACCGCCGTGGGAAGGTGGTCAACCTGCCACTCGATGACCCGGGTGAGCGCCGCGCCGCCGAGCCGTAGTCGATCCACGGCCCCAGGCTAGATCACGACGAGCGTGCGCAAACTCCGGCGAAATACCGGCGTGTCGCCCTCGGACACGCGCGCTCGCGCGAGAAAAGGGGGGCGCGCACCTACGGCTTGATCCGGATGTGGCCGGGGGAGTACAGCCCGCTGTGGGTGGTGGTGCCGAACTCGAGTTCGGCCGGCTGCGCTCCCTGCGCGTCGGGGGTGAGCTCGTACTTGCGCAGTGAACCCCAGTCGCGGCCCCAGTCCTGCGACAGGTAGGTGGCCATCACATGCGCGCGCAGCAGCAGATCGGTGATGCCCAGCAGCCCACCGCTGAGACCGTCCTGCCAGGTGTCGGTGTCTTTACGTTTGGCGTTGTAGTCCGGCGTGATTCGGAACTTGGGAATCTCGGTGACCCCGTTGGCGTGCAGCATCGGCTGCTGGCACGGGAACGCCAGGCCCACCGCCCAGTCCATCAGCACCGGCTGCTCGGATCCGACGTACTCCTGAACCGACCGCAGCTCAGGTACCCGTGGCGGGGTGACCGCCACCCAGTCGCCGCGCGTCAACGAATCATCATCGGCCACAACGCGTACCGCGACCGCATCGGCCGGAATTTCGGAGCGGGGGAACCGCAGATTGCGCCATGACGGGATGGGCCCGAGGTCGTAGGGCAGCAGTCGGCCCGCGGGCATGGGCGTCCCGTCCGGGCCGGGCAAGGCGTACTCGAGTTCGACGGTCTGGCCCTCGGTGCGGCCGTTGAACACGCTGTCTCCGGTGATGGTGCCCGCGGCGGTGACGACGACCAACGGGTGCGCGTCGTCGGGCGCCGGCAGCGCGTACCACGCCGACGTCAACAGGCTTTCCTGTTGCGGCCCGGTGGTGTAACTACCGGCCAGCGGCACCCGCGCCGGGTCGAGCTGGTACGGCAGCGGCACCGTCGACCCGTTGATGCCCGGGGTGTCGAGTTCGGTGGGCCGGTCCCAGTCGTAGTCCGTACCGGGCATCGGCAGGTTCATCCGGATCGCTTCGGCGACAATCTTTTCCGGCACCCCATCGGGCGTGAAGCCGACCGGGTCGACACCGCCCAGCGGTCCCAGCGCGCCGTAATCGCCCGGCAGCGGGGTCAAAAAGCTCTCGTTGGGATCGGGTTCGACCAGCACGTCGTCGGCCAGCCCGCAGCCACCGGCGAAGGCGCGCAGGTTCGCCCACGCGTTGGAGTAGGTGGGGTACTGGCGGATCGCGCCCACCAGCATCGAACCGACGAACACCACCACCATGAACCCGGCGGTGACGGGGATGGGCGCGGCGGTCAGCGCCCGCCCGATCCGGCCTTCACCGCGATCACGAGACCCGAAGTGCAGCAACAAGGCGTAGAGCGCGGTGATGGCGAACAGCACGAAGAATATGGCGCTGACGGTGACACCGCCGATCTCGGGCATGTCGTTGTTGAACGGCACCCCGAAACTCGACACGTACCACCAGCCGTTGGTGGTGGCGAAACACAACGCCAGCAGGAAGAACACCGCGGCCAGAAACGCCATCCGGTTACGTGACCAGCGCAGCACCGCCGGCGACACCAGGACTGTCGCCAGCGCCGCCATCGCGGCGCCGACCGCCGCGAACAGCCCGAAGTGGTGCACCCACTTGGTCGGGGTGAACATCAGGAAGAAAATGGTGCCCAAGATGACACCCATCAACCGCCACGCCGGACCCCGCGCCACACCGGGAATCCGCTTGCGCCGCATCATGATGAACATCGACGCGAACAGGCACAGCGCGGTGATCAGGAACCCGAACCGCCGCGACAGCGATCCGTCCACCGTCGGCAGGATCAGGTAGTAGTAGCGCAGGTTCTCGGTGTACCACTCCTGGTTCGGCCCGACGTCCGTACGGATTCTGGTCGCCTCGAGCACGGTCGCGAACGTCTGGTCGAAGAAGACGAAAGCCAGGATGACGGTGCCCGCGGCCAGCATCGGCGCCACCAGCGGCCAGGTGCCGACAAAGCGGCGTCGCCGCACCAGGATTCGCAGGATCGGTCGGCCGCCGGCGAGCAGCGCGGCGACCGCGATCAGCCCGGTCGGCTGGATGCCGAGCGTGAACGCCGCGGTCAGCGTCGCCAACGCGGCCGGTGTCAGCCGACCCGAGACGATGGCCCGCTCGATCAGCACGTAGGTGATCAGCGCGCCGGTGGCGATCTGGCCCTCCGGGCGCAGGCCGTTGTTGAACGGCATCCACGCTGCCAGCAGTACCAGGCCGGCCGCCCACAGCGCGGGCTTGCTGGCCGCGACCGCGGGGCCCAGCCGGGGCAGCACTTCACGAGACAGCAGGAGCCAGCAGATGATTCCGCACACCAGATCCGGCAACCGGATCCAGATGCTGGCGTCGCTGACGCTGGTCATCATCGCCAGCAGGTTGTAGTACCAGCCGAACGGATCTTCGGGGCTGCCGAACCACCGGAAGTAGTTCGACATGTATCCGGCGTGCCCGGCGACGCGGGCCATGCCGAGGATGTAGCCGTCGTCCGACGAGTTGGCGCCGATGACATGCCACAGCGCAAACCCGCCGATGACGGTGGCGTCGGTGGCGGTGAACGTGCGCCACCGCTGGGGGATCAGCCGGTGCATGCGTCGCCCGTCGATGCGGTCCAGCCGCCACAGCGCCAGCAGCGCGAGCACGGTGCTGAGAATCGCCAGCACCATCGCGGTCAGCTTCAAAGGTGTCGGCTTCGACGAGAACCGGGTGTCGATGGTGGCCGACACCGAAAGGCCGGGCGGTGCGGGGCCGGTCAACTCGGTGAAGATGCCGACGATCTGGGGGCGCAGGTTCGGGTCGGCGAACCCGCTGCGCAGTTCGGAGCCGTCGGTGTCGGTCAGCCCGACGAACGTCGCGTACGTGCCCTCTTCCGATGACGTGATCTCGATGCTGGAACATCCTGGCGACGTTCCGCCGCCAACCACCTGTGCGCGCGGCACGCTGGCCACCACCACGTTGCGGTCGGTGATGTCGACCCGCTCGGCGGACACGTCGACGAACAGCGACTGCAGGGCGGCCTGCTTACCGTCGCTGGGTGCGGTGCCGAACACCATGCCCCCCGACGGTGGCAGCGAGCGGACCACATCGCATGGCACCGTCGCGGTCATCGACACCGGGGTCAACGAGATCAGCGGTGCGGTCACGTCATTGACCTGGCTCTGGCCGTCTTGACGTTGCGGCCATTCTAAGGTGGCCGTCGTCTGCACCACCGGCAACAGCGGCGTCGCGACCGACAGCACGAAGCCCAGCAGACCGGCGACGATCGCCACCCAGCGCGCGATCCGCACGTCACGGCTCGCGGTGGACTCGGTCATGATCGCGTTCCTGGCACCCGTCATGGCAGCGCCCTGATCGGTCCGTTGCGCGTCCACCCGAAGACGCGTCGGGTGCCCTCTTCCACGGCGGCCGTCGGTGCCTGCGAGGCGGGCACCACCCGGTCGTAGCGTTCGATCGAACCCCAGTCGCGGTACCAGTCACCGCGCAGATACGTCGGAATCGCCGAGGTGCGCAGCAGCGCCTGGATGTACAGGAACGGTCCGCCGTCCTGGGCGGACTGCCACATGTTCGACGAGGACACCACCTGCTTGAAGTTGGGCAGGATGCGGTACTCCGGTAGTTCGGCGATGCCCAGGTGCTGGGAGGCCGGGCGCTGGCACGGGAAGTTCGCGGCCGTGGCGATGTCCATCAACACCGGGGTCTGCGATCCGAGGAAGTCCTGGGCGGTCTCGAGCACCGGTACCCGCGGCGGCGTGAACGCGAACCACTGATCGGTCGACAGGTTCGGATCATCGGCGACGATGCGTGCCACGTTCGCCTCCGGCGGCGCCCATGACAGCGGGAATCTCAGGTTACGCCATGCCTTTTGGGGGAAGATGTCGATGGGCTGCACTTCACCGAGCGCCTGGTAGCTGCCGTCGGGATGGTGTACACCCCACTGCAGTTTGAGCGACTGTCCGTAGTTGAACGAGCCGTCCTCCTCGTAGTACCAGATGGCACCCGCGGCGGCGACCGTCACCAGCGGCCGGTCCGGGGTGCGGGGCGGCAACTGATACCACGCCGAGGTGACTTCGGCCGCGACGTCATTCTCGTCGTAGCTGCCCATCACCGGGGTGCGGGCCGGGTCCAGCCCGAACGGCAGAAACACCCGAGAGCCGTTGACGCCTTCGGGTCCGTAACCGCCGCCGGTGCCCGCGGCGTAGCCGACACCGACGTTGGGCTCGTTGGGCGAGCCGTCGGAGTTGACCAGCCCGGGGTTCGCGGTGACCGGCTCCGCCGGCTCCAGGGTGTCGCTGACCCCGTTGGGGTGGAATCCGACGGGATCCTCGCCGCCGAGCGGGCCGTATTCACCGAAGGGCTGACCCGGAACCGGTTGCAGCAGACCCTCGTTGGTGTTCCGCTCGACCAGCACATCGTCGGCCATCGCGCAGCTTGGTTCCGATGTCCCCCCGGCGAACCCAGTGAGCGCCGCCAGGTTCGCCTTGGCGGTGGTGTAGACCGGGTAGCGCTGCACGGCTCCCTTTGCCATCGAACCGACCTCGAGCACCACCATGATGACCGCCACCACCAGCAGCGGCGTGGAGGCCAACACCCGGTTGCGGCGGGTGTCGGCCACTTCGGTGTGCCCGGCGTAGTCGATGCGGTAATGCAGCCACGCGGCGAGCAGGCCGGTCGCGATCGCCAGCACCAAGAAGATCGTCATCACCGGGACACCGGCCAGCACCGGCTGTTTGTCGAACCACGGCACCCCGTAGTTGCCGACGTAGAACCAGCCGTTGATACCCGATGTGGCCCAGGCCAATACGAACAGCAGCGCGGTGACGTACAGCGCCAGGTTGCGTCGACTGTGCAGGCCGACTCGCGCGAACGCGAATGCGGTCACCGCGCCGAGCGCACCTGCCAGGCCCGCCAACGCCCCGAACTGCACCGCCCATTTCGTCGGCGTGAACGTCAGCAGCAGCAGCCCGACCGCCGTCGCGCCGATCAACCGCCACACCGGGCCCCGGGCCATCCCCGGCACGCTGCTGCGCCGCAGCAGCACCGCGAGCATGCCGAACAGGCACAGCAGCATCACCAGCACGGCGAAGCGACGGGTCAGCGACGAGTCGACGCTGTCCTCCACGGTGAGGAAGTAGTAGCGCAGGAAGTCCTGATACCACGCGATGGTGGGGCCGACCTTGTACTTGATGCGGGCGGACTCGGCGACCGTGGCCAGCGTCTGATCGCGGAAGACGACCACGAAGATCAGAGCCGCCGACGCCGCCAGCGCGGCCAGGGGGGGCCACATGCCGGCGACCGGGCGCCGCACCCGGATGGTGCGCACGATGGCGCGGGCGCCGACCAGCAGCGGTGCGAGCGCGATGAGGCCCTGCGGCGCCAAGGTCACCGAGAACACCGCCACGACGACGGCCGCCGCCGCGGGCCACAGCCGCCGGGTGCCGATCGCGTTCTCCACGAGCATCCAGGCGGTGATCGTCCCGAACGCGATCAGCGGTTCGGGGCGCAACCCGTTGTTGAACGGCAGCCACGCGGCCAGAAACACCGCGCCGGCCGTCCAAACCGCGACCCGATTGCCGGCCAGGCCCGCCGCGCCGGGACCCAGCCGGGCCAGCACACAGCGGCTGATCAGCAGCCAGGTGCCCACCGCCGCCAGGGTCGCCGGCAGCCGCATCCACACCCCGGCGGTGCTGACCTGGGCCAGTTGTGCCAGAACGGACTGGTACCAGTCGAACGGCGCCTCGGTCGCGCCGAAGTAGCGGAAGTAGTTCGCGGTGTAGCCCGCCTCGTCGGACACCCGGGCGATCGTGAGGTTGTAGCCGTCGTCGGAGGAGATCGCCCCGATCAGATGCCACAGCAGCAGCGTGCCGACCACGCCGATGTCGGCCAGCCAGTGCCACGCCCCGACGCGCCAGAACCGCCGCCAGCCGCGCGGCACCCGTCGTCCCGACGTGCGGTCCAGCACCGCCAGCGCCACGATCGCCGCGAGCACACAGATCACCCCGAGCACCATCACGGCCAGCTTGAGCGGCGTGGGTGAGCTGATGAACCGGGTGTCGACGTCGATACGCGCCGACAATCCGTTCTGCGCCGGCCCCTGCAGCTCCGTGAAGACCCCAGCGACCTGCGGTTTCTTATCCGGGGCCAGGGTGCCTGCCGCGCCGGGGATGCCGAGGAAGTCGGCGCCGACCTCGCCGGGGTTGGCCCAGATGTGCAGCGTGCTGCACGCCCCCGACTCCACCGCGGGCCGGGGTGCGACCGCGGCGACGGAGTCGCGCACCGCAACCACGACGACGTCGGCGGTGGCCCGTACGAACAGCCCATTGCGGCTGGCGTCGATGCCGGCAGGCGGGATCGTGGAGACGACCAGCCCGCCGTCGTCGGGCAGGGTCGCCACGGCCTGACAGGGGATGGAGACGTCGAGGGCGAGCGGCGCACCCGACACCAGTGGGGCGGTGATGTCCGTGACGAACCCGTCGTCGTTGGCGGCCTGCGGCCACAGGATCGTGGCGGTGCTCTGGGTGACCGGAAGCAGCGGCGCCAGCGCGCACAGCAACACTCCCGCAAGGCCCGCGACGGCCGCGATCAGTCGCGCGATGCGATGAGACGGGTCGTCGGGCACGAGGGTCGATGGTAGGCGACGAAACTAATGGCGCAGCGGCGCCGGGCTCCACAGCCCGCTACGCGTCGCCGAACCGAGATCGATCCGCGCGGGCTCGGCGTCCGGGTAGTAGGGGGTCAGCTGCTGCAGGGCGCCCCAGTCGCGGTACCAGTCCTCGGACAGATACGACGGCACCGTGGTGGCGCGCACCAGCAGCTCGGTGATGCCGAGCGGGCCGCCGCCAAGGTTGTCCATCACCGGTGAGTTGGCCTCGGCGCCGAACCGGTCGGGCATGATCCGCCACTTCGGCACCTCGATGACGCCGTATCGGTGGTCGAACGGGCGCTGGCACGGGAAGGCCATGCCGACCAGCCAGTCCAGTAACACCGGATCTTCAGACCCGACGACGTCCTGAAGGGTGCGCAGTTCGGGGATGCGCGGTGGGGTGATCGCGATCCAGTGCTCGGGGTTGAGGTCGTCGTCGGTGGCGACCAGCCGCACCCGGGTGGCGTCACCGGGGATCGCGTCCAGCGGGACCCGCAGGTTGCGCCAGGCCGGGGACGCGCCGACGTCGCCCAGCGCGACGGTGCCTGAGGCCCCGTCGGCAGGGTCATCGTCGGTGGCCCACTGCACTTCGACCTCACCGGAATCGAAGCGCCCGGCCGCGGCCACCGCGAGCAGTCCCCCTGCCCTTCGGGCGGAGGGTGCCCCCAGGCCGGCCTGGTCGTCCTGGTTCCAGTTGTCGGGTAGCGCGTACCAGGCCGAGCGCAGTGACGCCGGCTGCTGGGTGCCGCTGCGCCAGCTGCCCATCACCGGGGTGCTGGCGGGGTCCAGGTCGAACGGCAGCCGTGCGCGTGACCCGTTGATGCCGGCGGCCGCGGTGGTGCCACCCTCGGTACCGGACTCGCCTGCGGTGTCGTCGCCTTCGGGGGTGTCGGCGAAGTTCGTCGCGGTGCCGGGCCCGCCCATCACCTCGTCGGCCGACAGGTCGGACGGAATCCCGTTGGGGCTGAACCCTTCCGACGTGTCCGCGCTCAGGGCTTCGCCGACGGGGGCGTCCACCGGGGTGAGCATGCCGGCGTTGGCGTCCTGCTCGACGAGCACGTCCTCGGCCAGCCCGCACGTCTTGCCGGTCAGCGCTTCGAGGTTGGACCGTCCGACACTCCACGCCGGGTACTGGCCCGTCATACCCAGCGTCAGCGAGACCACCTCGAACACCACCAGCCCCCACGTGGCGATCGCCAACGGTGCCTGCGCGACTCGTTGCCAGCGCCGCGGTTCACCGGGCGGGGATGAATCGCGTCCGGCGAAGTGGAACCAGGCCGCCACCAGCAGGGCGACGACCGACAGGCCCAGCAGCATCGTGGTGAAGCCGAACTTCCACTCCGGGAACTCGTTGGACCACGGCACACCGAAGTTGGAGACGTACCACCACCCGTTGACCGTGGCGAACGACAGCGCGGTGGCGAACAGCACGGCCGCGGTGAACACCGACCGGTTGCGTCGGGACCGCATCGCGGCGGCGCCGACGGCGACGGCGGCCAGGGCGCCGAGCGATCCGGCCAGCCCGGCGAACACCCCGAAGTGGTGGGTCCATTTGGTCGGGGTGAACATCAGCGCCAGAAACGAGATGATCGTGATGCCGACGATGCGCCGGCTCGGGCCCAGCGCGGTGCCGGGGATCCGGAACTTGCGCAACGCCATCGCCACCGAGACGGCCAGCGCCAACAGCAGCGTCAGCACCGCGAACCGGCGGGCCACCGAGCCGTCGGGGCTGGTGGTGAACAGCCGCGAATAACGGATGTGTTCGTCGAACCAGGACAGGCTGGGGCCGACGGAGGATTTGAACGCGCTGGCCTGCAGCTCGCCGATCAGCGTCTGGTCGCGGAAGATCAAGATGATCGTCACGGTGGCCGCGGCCAGGATCGGCGCCAGCAGCGCCAGGTAGCCGAACCGTGAAGTATGCGCGGCCACAATCGTTTTCAACGGGCCGACGGCGACCAGCAGCGCGCCGACCGCGGCGATGCCCGTCGGGCCGGAGAACAGCGTCAGCGCGCCGATGATGATGGCGACCGCCACCGGTAGCAGCCGGCTGGTGGCCACCCCGCGCTCCACCGAGCACCAGGTGAGCAGGATGCCGAGCGCGATGATCGGTTCGGGCCGCAGCCCGTTGTTCAGCGGCAGCCAGAACGCCAGGAACAGCCCGGCGGCCGTCCATGCCGCGGCGCGGCTGGTCTTGACCGAGTGGCCGAGTCGCGGGATGACCTCGCGGCTGATCAGCCACCAGCAGGCCAGCGCCATCAGCAGCGTGGGCAGTCGCATCCACACGCTGTGGGTGCTGACGTTCGACCACAGCGCCAGCAGGTCGTAGTACCAGCCGAACGGCGCTTCGGGGGTGCCGAACCACCGGTAGTAGTTGGCCATGTAGCCGGCGTGCTCCGACACCCGGGCCATGGTCAGGATGTATCCGTCATCGGCGGTGTTGGCGCCCACGAAGTGCCACCACACCAGCACCGCGGTGACCACCCCGTCGAGCGGGCCGAACGACCACCAGCGTGGCGGCAGGAAGCGCTTGACCTTGCGGCCGTCGGCGGTGTCGAGCACGTGCAGGGCGCCCAGCGCGATGACCGTCAACGCGACGCCGAGGATCATTGCGAGCAGTTTCAGCAGGGTCGGGGAACTGCTGTAGCGGGTGTCGATGGTGGCCGAGAACTCCAGACCGGGCGGCGCGGGCCCGGACAGGTCGGTGAACACGCCGACGATCTGGGGGCGGAAGTCGTAGCCGCTGCGTTCGCCGCTCAGCGGCGCGCCGGGATCGTCGCTATCGGATCCCTTGACCAGGCCGACGAACTCCCCGGTGACCTTGTCGGCGTGTGCGGTGAACGTCAGCGACTGGCACTGCGGGCTGAGGACCTGGTTCAGCGGGGCGCTGACCACGGGGGTGTTGCGGACGATGACGAGCAGGTCGTTGTTGACCCGTTCGATGAGCAGACCGCGGTCGACGGCCTTGGGCGCCTGCTTGGGCACGGTGGACAACAACACAGTGCGGTCGGCGTTGTCGGCTCCGGCCAGCCCGGCGGCCACCCGGCACGGGATCGTGATGGTCAGATCGGTGGCCACGTAGCCGATCAGGGGTGCGTTGACGCTCTGCAGCACCCCGTCCTGGGGCCAGTTCAGCTCGGCGGTGGTCTGCTTGACCGGCAGCAGCGGGGTCGCGACCGCCAGGGCCGCGCCGAGCAACCCGGCGACGACGGCGATCAGCCGCGCGGTCCGGTGGTTCGCCCCGACTTGGCCAGTCACGGGGCTTGATCGTAATTGGGCAGGCGGATGGCCAGCACAAACGGTCCGATCTCGGAGACGTCGAAGCGGGGGTCGTCGAACAGGGCTTCGTCGAGCGCGACGTGGTAGCGACGCACGTTGGGCTGGTTGGGGTAGACATCGGAGGCCAGCCGCAATGTGTAGGTGTCATCAGCGCCGCGCCGCATCAGGAACACGTTCGGCGGCTTCCACGGCAGGCGGTCGAGGGTTTCGATGAACGCATCGGCGTCGGTCAGGGTGGCCCAGCTCTCGATCGCGTCGGCGCGTTTCTCGAACTGCGCCAGCGGGTTGGCATAGTGCGACGTCAGCCCCTGGAACCCGTAGTAGGGGTAGTACGACAGGAAGCTGTAGTCGGCGGTCATCACCACGGTCTCGTTGCGCGGCAGCCCCGTCACCTCGCGGATTTTCTCGTCGATCTCGCGGTAGTAGCGCTCCGAGCCGGGCGGGCGGCGATCGGCGCGCTCGCCGTAGCCGTCGGTGTCGGTGTAGGCCACCGCGATATCGGCGCGCAGCACGTCGGGGATGTCCTGGCTGTAGGTCACGGCCCCGATAGCGCCGACGGTGGCGGCGGCGGCGAAGACGCGCCTAGCTGTGTCCGGACGGTAGCGCGCGGCGATCGCCAGCGTGGCTTCGATGAAGCCGAACGCCCCGGCGGCGGCGAACAGCACGGTCAGCGTCGGGTTGAGGCGGAAGGACAGCAGCGTCGTGCCGGCCAGCGTGGTCAGCATCGACAGCAGCGACCACGCGTAGACCGCCAGCACGGCGAACGCCAGCGCGCCGGCGCGGATGGAGGTGCGCGCGCGCCACACCAGCCACAGCGTGCCGAGCATGCACAGCGCGCCGAGCAGCGTGAAGTGCAGCATCGGGAACTCCATCTCGGCGCCGACCGATGGCAGGTAGTGCTGCGCGGTGCCCGAGTCGGCCGGCTCGCCCTGGATCGCGGCGGCCAGCCACGGTCCCCAGCCGATCAGCGCGATGGCGCCGGAGAGCGCCGCGATGGCGAGCAGCCGCAGCAGCGGTTCGATGCGTCTCGGCTTAATGTCGCCGCCGGAGCGGCTCCAGCGCGCCACTGTCACTACCAGCGCCATCAGCGTCAGCGTGAACGCCGCGTAGGCGAACAGCAGCGTGTAGAACAGCGCGGCGACGCCGAGGAACACGCCCGTCGCGATGACGGCCGCCCAGCCGCCCTGTCTCGTCGCCCCGCGCAGCCCGGACCAGGCCAACACGAACACCGGCGGCAGCAGCACGGTGATGACGGCGGCGTACGGTTCGGCGGGGGCGTAGGCGAGCGTCGCCGCGGCGGTGGCGGTCGCGACGATCAGCGCGTACTCGAAGCGAATCATCGCCGCCCACAACACGAACGCCGCGGTGATTGCGATCGTGATGGAGACGATGGCCCACGGTTTGAACATCTCCCAGCCGGGGGTGCCGGTCAGGTCGGCGAGCCGCCCGCCGATCCAGAACCAGCCCGGCGGATAGAACGGCGGCAGGCCGTAGTAGGTCATGTCGTGCAGGGCCGCGGTGTCGGTGAGCCGGGCCAGGTACTCGGTGCGGAACTGCTGGTCGACCGAAATACCGTGCAGGTAAAGCTTGGTGGCGCCCAACGGCATCCCCAGCGTCACCACCGAGAACGCGGACAAGAACGCCGTCGCGCCGCCCCACGCGAGCAGCCGCCTGCCGCGCCGACACATCCATCCAGACGCCAACAGCCCTGCCAGACAACCGACTTGGCCGACGGTGGTCAGCGCGTGCAGCTGGTTGGACGAGTTGTAGGCCGGCCAGTCCACCCGCGAAATCGCGATCAGCGAGATGGCTGCGACGACGACCGCCACAGCCGCGCCGGCCGCCAGCTGGCCGACGACCTTGGTCGGAGTGGCCAGTGCGCTGCGCATCAGATGGGGAGCTTGCGGAAGATGGGGCGCGGGATGTGCCGCAACACCATCATCACGTACCTGAACACCCCCGGTGCCCATACCAGTTCCTTGCCTTTGGCCGATGCGGTGACCGCCAGTTCGGCGACGTCTTCCTTGTCGACGGTGAACGGCGCTTCCTTGGCGCCGGTGGCCTTCCAGTGCTCGATGGTGGTGCGGGTGCGCACCTGGCCGGGCCGGATGACCAGCACCGAAACCCCGTACTCGCGCAACGCCTCACCGAGCCCGAGGTAGAACCCGTCGAGCCCGGCCTTGGTGGAGCCGTACACGAAGTTCGACCGGCGCACCCGTTCACCGGCGGCCGAGCTCATCGCGATGATGCGGCCGAAACCCTGCGCGCGCATCTTTTCGCCGAGCAGCACACCGACGGAAACCGCTGCGGTGTAGTTGATTCCGGCGATCTGCACGGCCTTGCGCTGGTTCTGCCACAGCTCTTCGGCTTCGCCGAGCAGGCCGAACGCCACGATCGCGACATCTATATCTCTTGGGGCATCGCCGCCGCGCCACGCGGCGTCGATCACTTTCGGATGGGTCTCGGTGTCGAGCCCGTCGAAGTCGAGCACCTCGACGGATTTGGCGCCGGCCGCCTCGAGTTGCGCGACGGCGGCGTCGCGGCCCGGGTGGCCGGGTACTTCGGCCAGGATGACGCGTGCGGGCGCGTCGCGCAGATAGCGCTCGCAGATCGCCAGCCCGATTTCGGACGTGCCGCCCAACAACAGGATGGTCTGGGGGTTACCCACCGCATCAAGAACCATGTGCGCGCACCATTTACAGCAGCTCCAAACGTCGGGCCATGTCGGACGCGAACACCGCATTGGGATCGACCTTGCGGCGCATGGCGATCCACTCGTCGATTCGCGGGTACATGGCGTGAAATGTCTCGGCGGTGGTGCGGGAATCCTTGGCGGTGTAGAGCCGGCCGCCGAACTCCAACACCCGCCGGTCGAGGTCGGTGAGGAATTGGTTCAGCCCGGCTTTGATCGGAAAGTCGACGCAGACGTTCCAGCCGGGGATCGGAAAGCTCAGCGGCGCTTGGTTCCCGGGGCCGAACAGCTTGAACACGTTGAGGAATGAGTAGTGGCCCGACCGCTGGATGTCGACGATGATCGCCTTGAACTCATCGACCGCCTCGGTGGGCACGACGAACTGGTACTGGGTGAAACCCGCTGGCCCGTATGCCCGGTTCCACTCACCGAACATGTCCAGCGGGTGATAGAACTGCGTGAGGTTCTGGACCTTGCCGCGGTAGGTGCCCGACTTGCGGTACCACAGCTCTCCGATCGGCCCGAACGTGTACTTGTTGGCCAGCCCGTTGGGAAAGATATCGGGGAAGTTCAGCAGTTGCGGCGCATCGAATTTCAGCGGATCGCGTTGCAGCTTGGCCGGCAGCTGATCTAGCCGCGCCAGCGAACCACGTGATATCGCGGCGCGGCCGAGTTTGGGTGGTGCGCTGATCGCGTCGAACCACGCGCTGGAGTAGGTGTAGTTGTCTTCGCTGCCGTCACTGTGAAACGCGATCGTCTCATCGAGGTTCGCGGTGACGTCGCCATCGGCGATGAAGTAGGCGGTTTCCGTCGGCGTCATCTCGATCGTGGCGCGCAGGATGATGCCGGTCAGCCCGTTGCCGCCGACGGTCGCCCAGAACAGTTCGCTCTCGGGCCCGTCGGGGGTCAACCGCCGGATCTCGCCGTCGGCGGTCAGTAGGTCGATCGAGCGGACGTGGTTGCCGAAACTTCCGGCGCTGTGATGGTTCTTGCCGTGGATATCGCAGGCGATCGCGCCGCCGACCGTGACCTGTCGGGTGCCCGGCAGCACCGGCACCCACAGCCCGAACGGCAACGCCGCCCTCATCAACGTGTCCAGGCTCACGCCCGCATCCGCGTCGACCACGCCGGTTTCGGCGACGATCGAGTGGATCCGGTTCAACGGGGTCATGTCGATCACCAGGCCGCCGCCGTTCTGGGCGTTGTCGCCGTAGGAGCGGCCGAGCCCGCGCGCGACGACCCCGCGCTGACCCGTCGTCGCTACGGCCTGCGCGATGACCTCGACATCCGGCGTCGACAACACCTGGGCCACCGACGGGGCGGTGCGCCCCCAGCCGGTCAGCCGTTGCGTGGTGGTCTCGAACATCGTGACGAGGGTACCGTGCGCTCCGGTAACGACCCTGGCTGCAAAATGCGCGGGGCGCGCCGCGTCAGCGCAGCCGGAAGATGACCGCCCGCTGGACCACGAAGTTGATCACCGTCGCGGTGCCCTGGGCGATGACGAACGCGACGGGCACCCGCCACGGCTTGTCCTCCCACGCCAGATACAACAGGTAGTTGATGCCGACCTGCGCGGAGTAGGTCACCGCGTAGAGCGCACACACCGCGAGAAAGCGCGCCGTGCTGGGCGGCGCCTGAAAGGTCCAGCGCCGGTTGATCAGGTAGGCGGTGGTGGTGCCTGCGATGAAACCGATGGTCTTGGCGATGTTCACGTGCAGGCCAACGGCCAACAGCGCGACGTAGAGGCCGAAGTCGACGATCGCCGAGAAACCGCCGGTGACGATGAACCGCCATACCTGGGTGCCCAGGGTCAGGTTCGGCTGCATGGGGGGCTCGGCCACCGCAGCAGCTTACGGCGCTGGGTCCTCAGCGCTGGAGCCCGCTCGACTCGAGCACATCGCACAGCGCGTGTACGGCGGAAGGGAAGGCGTGTTCGGCCGGCGTGCCGAACCCGACGATCACGCCGTCGGGCCGGGCCACGTCCGGGCCCGCCTGCGGGTGGCGCATGATCGACAACCCCTCTAGCGCGATACCCGCATCGCCCGCGCGGCGCAGCACCTCCGGTTCGGCGCCGTCGGGCAGGGTCAGCAGCAGGTTCAGGCCCGCGTTCAGCCCGCTGACCGTGAGGGAAAACGGCTGCAGCGCCTGGACAAGCGCGTCGCGGCGGCGCCGGTACCGCAACCGCATGCGCCGGATGTGCTTGTCGTACTCGCCGTTTGCGATGAAGTCGGCCATCGTCAGCTGTGAAATCGCGTCCACGTAGAACTGCGAGCCGCCCGCGGCGGCGATGGCCGGCTCGACGAGGTCGGCAGGCAACGCCATCCAGCCCAGCCGCAGCGCAGGCGACAGGCTCTTGCTCGCCGAGCCGAGATACACCACCCGATCCGGGGACAGCCCCTGCAGCGCGCCCACGGGCTGGCGGTCGTAGCGGAGTTCACCGTCGTAGTCGTCGTCGAGCACGTAGCCGTCGGTGCGTTGTGCCCACTCGACGACCGCGGTGCGCCGCGCGGGATGCAGCGGCATGCCGAACGGGCTGTGGTGCGCCGGGGTGAGCAGCACGGCGGGCACGTCGAGCGTGTCGAGGTCATCCACCACCGCGCCGTGCTCGTCGACGCCGATCGGCGTCGTCGCCATTCCCATCGCCGCGATCACATCGCGAAAGATGAACAGCCCGTAAGCTTCTACGGCGATCGGCCGCGGTCCGCGGAACATCCGGGCGAGGACCTCCACCCCGTGGCGCACACCCGCACAGATCAGGATCGACTCCGGCGAGGTGCGTACCCCGCGCGCCCGTGCCAGGTACTCCGCCAGCGCTTCGCGTAGCTCGGGTCGTCCGCGCGGATCGCCCATGCGCAGCGCCTCGGTGGGTGCGCGGCTCAGCGCCCGACGCGTCGAGGCGACCCATTCGTTGCGCGGGAACTCCGCGACGTCGGGTGAACCGGGCATCAAGTTGTGCTTCGGCACCACCCGCACACCCCTGGGCCGCACCGACGCCTCCGTCGCGGCCGCGTTCACCACCCAGGTGCCCGCGCCCTGCCGGGATGCCAGCCACCCTTCGGCGACCAGTTCGACGTAGGCCTCGGCGACGGTGTTGCGGGCCAATCCGAGGTCGACGGCCAGGCTGCGCGACGGCGGCAGCATCATGCCGGGCGCCAGCCGCCCCGTACGTACGGCGTCGCGCAGCGCCGTGAGCAGCCTTTCGCGCGCACCGCGCACCCCGGGGGTGATGGCCTCGGCGAGGTCGAGATGCAGATCCCGCGTCCCCGCATTGGCCCATGAATCCACCGGTAAATTGAACCATGTAGATGGGAGTTTGCGGACTAGCGTTAGCGGTATGACCACTATCGAGAAAGTCCGCCGTCTCAACATGAACCAGGTGTCGCCCGAGGTGTACGAGGCGATGATCCTGCTCAACAACGCCGCGACCAAGGACCTCGACCCCGACCTGGCCGAGTTGATCAAGATCCGCGCGTCGCAGCTGAACCACTGCGCGTACTGCCTCGACATGCACACTGCTGACGCGCGCAAGCGCGGCATCGTCGAGCAAAAGCTCACCCTGCTGCCGGCGTGGGAAGAGGCCGAGGGCGTCTACACCGAGCAGGAGCAGGCCGCGCTGGCGTTGACCGAGGAGATCACCGACCTCACCCATCGCCACGTCTCCGACGAGGTGTACGCCAGGGCGGCGGCGGCCTTCTCCGAACGTGAACTGGCCCAGGTGATCGCGATGGCGCTGACCATCAACGCGTGGAACCGGATCGGTGTCACCACCCGGCTGCCGGTGCCCAAGCGGTAATACGGTCGAGGTGTGCAGACCCGGTCCGGCGCGCAGATCGTCATTGACGGCGACGTCGTCGTAAAGCTGCACCGGCCGGGCACCGACCCGCGGGCGTTGACCGCGCGGCTGGGTGCGGCCGCACAATCGGCGTCGCTGCTCTCACCGCTGACCATCGTGCCCGAGCCGGTCGGGACTCGCTGGCGCACCCGATGGCCGCGCGTGGAAACCGTTGCGCCCGAACCGGACAGCCTGCCGTGGGCGCAGGCGGGCCGGCTGTTGGCGCAGCTGCATCGAGAAGAGGCGCCTCGGCGTCTGCCGCCGCACGGCTGGCCGCAGCGGCTGCGCCGCATGCTGCGCGGCACCGCTGACGTCACGGTCCGGCGCGCTGCTGCCGGGCTGCCCGACGCGGTCTGGCGCGCGGGGTCGACCGGTCGGCCGTCGACAATGGTGCACGGCGATTGGCATCTCGGCCAGCTGGGCCGGCAGCAAGCAGGCTGGGTGCTCATCGACGTCGACGATCTGGGTGTAGGTGACCCGGCGTGGGATCTGGCCCGGCCGGCCGGGTTCTGGGCGGCCGGCCAGATTCCCGACGACGACTGGACGACGTTCCTGGATGCCTACCGCGGCGCGGGCGGCCCCGCGGTGCCCGACGGCGATCCGTGGCCGGTGCTCGAACCGTTCGCCCGCGCCGCCGTCATCTGTGCCGCCGCGTATCACCCCGACGACGCACTGCTGCGCGACGCCTGTGTGCGAATGCTCTAGCTGGAGAAGAACAGCCTGCCGAAGCCTTGTTTGCGGTAGTACTTGTTGCCGCGGTGGCCCCAGCCGGGACCGTAGCCGTACCCGGGCTGATGCGGTGGGGGCGGCGGCGGGGCCTGCACGAACCGGTTCTCCATCTCGGTGAGCGCCTCGAGCTCACCGAAGTCCAGGAAGATGCCACGACAGGTGTCACACTGTTCGAGGTGGATGCCGTTGCGGTCATACGTCTTCATCACGCCGGCGCACTTCGGGCACAGCAGGTTGGTGGCCCCGCCGGCAGGCGGCGGCTTGGGCGGTTCGTAGGGCGGAATGCTCATTTTTCGACAACGCCTGCGTCAGCGCTCTGGTTCCGCGATCGGACCGGCGGCAGGCCCCCTGGCCCGCTTAACTGGTTTTTGCTGGCACCACGTGGGTGCGATCAACCATTTAGTGCCACAGGAGCGCCAAACAACGCTCACCCACGCAATCGGTCCCTGCCCTCGCGGGCAGGGACCGATTGGTTTACATGGTTGACGAACTACGACAGCAGGATCAGTCGTCGCTGCCGGAGCTCCCTTCCGACGAATCCGAGGAGTCTGAGTCGGCCTTGCCGTTGTCGCCGTCAGCCTCGGAATCCGAAGCGTTGCCCGAGTCCGTGGAGTCGGAGCCGGACTGCTCGTCCGCAGAATCGGGGTCATCCCCGGTGCCATTTTCGGGACCGTTGGTGCGAACCACGCCGTGCTGGTTGCCCGTGGCCTCCTCGTCGTTCTGCTCGAGCAGGTCGGTGTCCAGGTCGTCCTCGGTGGCCTCTTCCTCCGTGGCCTCTTCCTCGGTGACCTCTTCCTCGGTGACCTCTTCCTCGGTGACGTCTTCCTCGGTGGCCTCTTCTTCGGTCACCGCAGCGGGCCCGGTGGGTTCCTTGCTCACAGAAGCGGTCTCAACCTCGGTCGCGGCGTCGTCGAGAGCCTTGTCCTGCGCAGTCGGCAGCGTGACCGTCTGCGAAGCCAGCACCGACGCTGGCACCTGGCCGGGATCGTTGACGTCTGCACTCTGCGTTTCGGGCGCATTCAGCGCCGGAGCCAGCGGGTTGCCCTCGCCGTCCCAGCCGATGGCCTTGGCGATGGTCTGGGTCAGCGCTATCAGCGAACCGACGAAGCCCGGGCCTATGCCGTCGATACCGCTACCGTCACTGAAGGTAAAATCGAGGGCGTTGAACATCGTGCCGGCCCCACTGAGCAGGCCGCCGAAGGTGAGCTTGACGGTCAACTCATCTAAGGGGTGCTCGATCCCCAATGCATTGACCAGCGGGGTGATGTCGATCTGCTGGCCGCCGTTGAGGAAGCTGTCGACCATGGCGGCGGGGGTGTTGATCAGCGTGCCGAGCGCCGCCTCCAGATCGGGGTTCTCGCCGGTGAGGTTCCCGACGATCGTGTGGATGCTCGCGCCCAGCGCCAGCACCGGATTGATCACCGGCCCCACCAGGCCGAGAAGTACACCGCTGAGGTAGGTCGTCTGGAACTTGAACAGCGGCTGCAATTCCGGCGGCACTCCCGGCGGCAAAATGGTGCCCAGCCCGTTCATCATGATGTCGTACAACGACGCCCGGCTGTCGGTCAGAGTGCTGAGGTCCTCGGCGAACGGAGCCGTGAGTGCGGCCTGCAGGTTGCCCGCCATTTCCTCGAGGATCACGGGGAAGTCGGGCAGCTGCTGGAGATAGCCAAGCTGGTTGGCGATGACCTGCTGCAGGATCGGCGCCGGCGCCTCCAACCAGAGGTCGGCGAGGTTTGCGACGTTGGTCTCGGACGTCTCCCAGATCTGCAACCACGGCTCGATCGGGTTGACGGCGGCGGAAAGCTGCACCGCTGGATCGGCAACCCGCATGTCGGGCAGGGACGGCGCCGCGACCACCGGTGTCATCGCGATCGCAGAGGCGCTGACCAGCGCCAGACCGGCACTGGTATACGGACGGAGGCTGATTTGCACTGGTCTCCCTTTGGTCATGTCGTACGTGAACACGTCGAACTTACTCGCCAGTAAATTAGCATGCATGCAAATCTCGAAAAATGAATTTAAGTTCTTTTGGGCGTTGCTCCTCCGACGAGCGATTTCCGGTACCAGCGGTTCCGAACGGCGTGGTCTGCGGCCCTGCGAACCTAGGCAGAAATGGTTGCTAGACCCAGTACGCGACGCGGCCGCGGTACTGGCGCATCGCGAAAGCAGCCATGATCCAGCCGATCACCGTCAACACGATCACCACGACCCAGTGGTGGAGCTGTTGGTCGGCGCCGAGCAGCGGGGCGCGCACGATGTCCAGGTAGTGCAGCAGCGGGTTGAGCTCGACGATCTTGAGGTACTCCGCGGCATCCTGCTGCTGCAGGGTGGACTCGTTCCAGATGATCGGTGTCATGAAGAACAGCAGCTGCACCAGGCTGACCAACAGCGGGCTGATGTCGCGGTAGCGGGTGGCCAGGATGCCGAAGCACAGCGACACCCACACGCAGTTCAGCACGATCAGGGCCATCGCCGGGATGACCGCCAGCGCGGTCCACGACCACGGTTTGGGATAGATGATCGCGATGATCACGAAGATGATCATGTTGTGCGCGAACAGGATCATCTGGCGCCACACCAGCCGGTACACGTGCACCGACAGCGGGGTCGGAAGCTGTTTGATCAGGCCCTCGTTGGCGATGAACACCTCGGCGCCCTCGAGGATCGACGCGTTGATCATGTTCCAGATGATCAGCCCGAGCGTGACGTACGGAAGATGTTCGGACAGCTCGAGTTTGAACAACTTCGAGTACAGCAAGCCCATCGCCACGGCGGTCGCGCCCGTGGCGATCGTGATCCAGAACGGCCCGAGCACCGAGCGGCGGTACCGCTGTTTGATGTCCTGCCAGCCCAGGTGCAGCCACAGCTCATGCTTGCCGAACCCGGCGACCAGATCGCCCCATGCGCGGGCGAACGTCTTCGACTGCGAGGCGGCGTCGGTGAACGTCACGATGCTGGCCTCCCGAATCTTTCCTTACGTCCCAAGCGCCGCAGCCGGATCCACTCCAACAGCCCGGCGGGATCGCGCCGCGATACCAGGAAATACCACCCGAACCGCGCCCACTCCTGCGGCAGCAGCCGGCGAAGACCCGGCTGCGACAACAGGTATCCACGGTTGCGATAGGTGAAAAAGCGTTTGCGGGCGTCGTCGGGATACTGCGCGTGCATCCGGCCGCCGAGGATCGGTTTGAACTCGTCGCCGCCCTGCGGATGCAGGTACACCGCGTTCAAACAGGTCCCGAACGGCAGGCCGGACCGCACCAGCCTGCGGTGCAGCTCGGTTTCGTCGCCGCGGACGAACAGCCGCAGATCCGGGACACCGGTGGCCTCCAGCGTCGACGCGGCGAACAACGCGCCGTTGAACAGCGAGGCGATCCCCGGCAGCAGGTCCTGGCCGGCCTCGGTGCGCAACTCCTCGACCCGTCGGCGCCACGCCACGCCGCGGCGTAACGGGAACGCGAGCCGGCCCGGGTCGTCGAGGTCGCACACCATCGGCGACACCTCGGCCAGCCCGTGCTTATCCGCGCATGCCACCAGGGCGCCCAGCACCTCGGAGTCGGCGGGCCGTCCGTCGTCGTCGGCCAACCACACCCAGTCCGCGCCCAGTGCCAATGCGTGCAGCATCCCCAACGCGAAACCGCCTGCGCCACCGAGGTTTCGACGTGAGCCGAGGTAGGTCGTCGGCACCGGCTGTCCCGCCACCAGCTCGGCCACCCGCGGGTCCCCCCCCTCTGAGAAGTCGTTGTCGACGACGATCAGGTGATCGGGGGCGCGCGTCTGGGCCGTCACCGCCTCCAGCGACTTGGTCAGCTCCTCGACGCGACGATGGGTGACCACCACGGCGCAGACCGTGCCGGTCATCCCTGGCGCGTTTCGTCGAGCACTTCGCGGACGTGCCGGGCGGCGTCCTCACCCTCGTAGGCGCGAACGACGTCCTCGATGCCGCCCGTCATCTTGATCGTGCCGTGGTCGATCCACATCGCCGTCTTGCACAGCCGCGCCAGAAAGTCGTTGGAGTGGCTGGCGAACACCAGGATGCCCGAACGCTCGACCAGCGCCGACAACCGCGTCTGCGCCTTCTTCAGGAAATCGGCATCGACAGCGCCGATGCCTTCGTCGAGCAGCAGGATCTCGGGGTCGATGCTGGTCACCACGCCCATCGCCAGCCGCACGCGCATACCGGTGGAGTACGTCCGCAACGGCATCGACAGGTAGTCGCCCAACTCGGTGAATTCGGCGATCTCGTCCATCTTGGCCAGCATCTGCTTGCGGGTCTGTCCCAGGAACAACCCGCGGATGATGATGTTCTCGAACCCCGAGATCTCCGGGTCCATCCCGACGCCGAGGTCGAACACCGGGGCCACCCGGCCGGTCACCGTCGCGACACCGCGGGTGGGTTCGTAGATCCCCGACAACAGCCGCAGCAGCGTGGACTTGCCGGCGCCGTTGTGGCCCACCAGCCCGACGCGGTCGCCCAGTTCCAGCGACATGGTGATGTCGCGCAGCGCTTCGATGACGACGACGTTGGACTCGTTGCGCCCGATCGCGCCGCCGGCCTTGCCAAGAAACGCCTTCTTCAGCGACCGCGACTTGGCGTCGAAGATCGGGAACTCCACCCACGCATTGCGGGTCTCGATACGCGGGACCAATACCGGGCTCCTACAGATACTGTCCGGTGCCGTGTCCGCCACGCGGACCTGCCGGGCCGCCCATCCCGGGCGGCAGCGCACCTTGACGCATCTGCTCGAGCTGCTGGCGCGCGGCCATCTGCTGGGCGAACAACGCGGTCTGGATGCCGTGGAACAGCCCCTCCAGCCAGCCGACGAGCTGAGCCTGGGCGACCCGCAGTTCGGCGTCGGAGGGCACCGACTCTTCGGTGAACGGCAGGGTGAGCCGCTCGAGCTCTTCACGGAGTTCCGGTGCGAGGCCGTCCTCGAGCTCGGTGATGCTGGTCCGGTGGATCTCGCGGAGCCGGTTGCGGCTGGCCTCGTCCAGCGGTGCCGCCCGTACCTCCTCGAGCAGCTGCTTGATCATGGTGCCGATCCGCATCACCTTGGCCGGCTGCTCCACGAGGTCGGTCAGCGATTTGCCGTCGGATTCCTCCTCGGCCGCCGCGTCGTCGCCGCCGATGATTTCGATGTTGTCGTCGTCGCTGTTGGTGGTCATCTCCGTGAAGTTTCCCTGTAATCGCCGTCGTATTGCCTAGCCGAGCAGTTCGCGCCGGTTCGTAACCTATCTGGCGACACTAGCCCCTGCGCCATGGCGCACCCGCGCACCGCCGGTCTGCAGCTGAGCCGGCGTCGGCCGGTGTTCCGGCAGCAAAGCCGGTTGCGAATCTCGCTGCAACCCATTATGGGTCGTGAACATTAGAGATCGTCGATGCAACGCGCCGTCAATGGATAGTGAGCAACAACTATGGAACTAGCACTCCGCACCCGCCGCTGACTCGACTACTATGGCCACGCAGGCGACCCAGCCCGGCAGGGCGGGTCGGGCCGGCATCGGCCGAAAACTTCGTGTCGGTCGTGATTTCACACACGCTCAAAGGTGGGCTGGCATGGCATACGACGTCGCCCGGGTGCGGGGCTTGCACCCGTCTTTGGGCGACGGATGGGTGCGCTTCGACGCGCAGCACGGCATGCTGCTGCCCGACACCGTCGGCAGGGCCGTCTCCACGGCGTTTCGCGGTTCGATGCCCACCCCGGTGGGGCCGCATCCGGCCGCTCAGCGCAGCGCCGCGGTGCTCGCCGCCGCGCGCCAGGCGGTGGCCGACCTCGTCAACGCCGATCCGCGCGGGGTGGTGCTGGGTTCCGACCGCGCCGTGCTGATCACCGCGCTGGCCGACGCGTCGTCGGCGCGCGTCGGGCTGGGCTACGAGATCGTGGTGACCCGCCTCGACGACGAAGCCAACATCGCGCCGTGGCTGCGCGCGGCGAACCGCTACGGTGCCAAGTCCAAGTGGGCCGAGGTCGACATCGAGACCGGGGAACTGCCGAACTGGCAGTGGGAGAGCCTGATCACCCGGCCCACCCGGCTGGTCGCAATCGCCTCGGCCTCAGCGACTTTGGGCACCGTCACTGATCTGCGGGCGGTCACCAAGCTGGCCCACGATCTCGGCGCGCTGGTGGTCGTCGACCATTCCGCCGCCGCACCGTACCGGTTGATCGACATCGACGAGATCGACGCCGACGTGGTGGCGGTCAACGCGGTGGCGTGGGGCGGGCCGCCGATCGGCGCGCTGGTGTTCCGAGACCCGGCGATGATCGACTCGTTTCACTCGGTCTCCTTGGACCCCGACGCCACCGGACCAGCGCGGCTGGAGGTCGGCACCCATCAGTTCGGCATGCTCGCCGGCGTCGTCGCCTCCATCGACTACCTGGCGACCCTCGACGAGTCGGCAAGCGGCACCCGCCGCGAAAGGCTCGCCGTATCAATGCAATCGGCCGCGGCGTACCTGGACCGGCTGTTCGACTACCTGCTGAGCGCGCTGCGCTCGCTGCCGACCGTCATGGTCATCGGCCGGCCCGAGGTGCGGATTCCCGTGCTCAGCTTCGCGATCAACAACGTGCCGGCCGAACGGGTGGTGCAGCGGTTGGCCGACAACGGGATCCTGGCGATCTCCAACGCGAACTCGCGGGTGCTGGAGGCCATCGGCGTCAACGACATCGGCGGCGCGGTCACCATCGGGTTGGCGCACTACACCACGATGGCCGAAGTCGATCAGCTGGTGCGGACGCTGGCGTCCCTAGGCTGAGCCGTCCTCGACGCGCAGCAGGATCTTGCCGGCCACGTCGCCGGACGACAACATCTCATGCGCGGCCTGGGCCTGGGTGATGGGGAACTCGGCGCCGATGATCGGGCGCACCTGACCGCTCTCGACCAACGGCCACAGGTTAGCGACCACCTCGGTGACGATGTCGCTCTTGCTGCCCCGGCCGGTGACCGGGCGGGCCCGCAGCGCGGTGGCGATCACCCCGCCGCGCTTGCTCAGCAGCTTGGCGATGTTCAGCTCGCCCTTCGCACCGCCCTGCATGCCGATGATCACCAGCCGGCCGTCGGGTGCCAGCGCGTCGACGTTGCGATCGAGGTAGGCCGCACCGATGATGTCGAGGATCACGTCGGCGCCGGCGTCGGACTCGGCGCGGATCCGCTCGACAAAGTCCTCGTCGCGGTAGTTGATGGTGATCTCAGCGCCCAGTTCGGCACACAGGTCCAGCTTGTTGCGCGAGCCCGCAGTGACCGCCACCCGGCAGCCGAGCGCACGGCCCACCTGAACGGCATGCGTGCCGATTCCGCTGCCGCCGCCGTGGACGAGCATCAGCTGACCGGAGCGCAGACCGGCCGTCATCACCACATTGGACCAAACCGTGCAGGCGACTTCGGGCAGTCCGGCCGCGTGGTGCAGGCTCACCCCGTCGGGAACCGGCATGACCTGGCCGGCCGGCACCGCGACGTACTCCGCATATCCACCGCCTGCCAGCAAAGCGCAGACCTGTTGCCCTACGGACCAACCGGTGACCCCGTCGCCGAGCGCTGCGATGGTGCCGGACACCTCCAGGCCGAGAATCTCGCTGGCCCCCGGCGGGGGCGGATACTTTCCGGCGGCCTGAAGCAGATCGGCCCGGTTGACCCCGGCGGTGTGGACTTTGACCAGCACCTCGCCGCTAGCGGCCTCGATATCGGGGATTTCTTGCCAGGTCAGTCGATTCTCGGTTTCGGACAAGACAGCATGCATTCAAATAACGCTACTACGCTGGGAAAACAGTAACGTCGATACCTTCCCAGCAATGCAACATGTGTTTACTATTGCGGAATGGAGGGGATCATCGGGGGACGTACCGCCAGTGATATGCCGGGTTTGGACATCGCTGAACAGAGGTCCTGGCAAAACTTTCTCGACTCGGCGCTGCGGCTGTACGCAACGCTGAACCGGTCGTTGGTCGACGCCCATCACCTGACGCTGAACGATGTGCGGCTGCTCGACATTCTGGATAAATCAGCCACCGGATCGTCGCGCATGGGGGATCTGGCCGACGGCTTGATGTCGCTTCCGAGCCGCGTCACCCGGCAGATCCGGCGGCTGGAGTTGCAGGGTCTGGTGCGTCGCGGCGCCAGCCCGGACGACGGCCGCGGGGTGCTGGCCACCATCACCGACGAGGGCCGAACCGCCGTGCGTGAGGCGCTGAAAACCTACGGCGAGGGGGTGCGCCTGCACTTTCTGGGCCGGCTGTCGCGCCCGCAGGTCGCTGCGATGGGGGAGAATTGCCGGCGCATCAGCCTGGCCCTCAAGTCCGAGGCGCCGTCGGCCAAACTCGGCCGGGTGTAGCCGTCGCGTCAGACCCCGTACCCTTGTCGGCGGTGGCGTGGCAGAGCGGCCTAATGCACTCGCCTTGAAAGCGAGAGACGGCTAACACCGTCCGGGGGTTCAAATCCCTCCGCCACCGCTGCGTCTTTTGCATCATTTGCGTCGAGTGTGGGGTTTTGTCACGCTTGCCCGCCCGAACACGTGCGGGTAACCCACGTTCGGCGGGTCCGAGGATTAGCGTGACCGTATGACAACGACACCGACGCGCACAAGAGCCGGGTTCGTCGAGGTCACCCTCGCCGTGTTCGGGGTGTATGCGCTGGCCATCGGGTTGTTCATGCTCGTCGCCCCCGGCGTTTTTTTCGACACGCTCGGCAACTTCGGCGTCCGCAACGACCATTACATCTTCGACAACGCGACGTTTGAAATCCCGCAGGGTCTGATGCTGTTGGCGGCGCTGCGCTGGCGGTCGTGGCGGGTTCCTGCGCTGGCGTTCGCGACGGTGCACTGGGCGCTGCACACCATCAGCCACATCGTCGACCCGCACCACGGCGCGGGCGACTGGATCGGATGGCTGGAGGCCGGTGGCCTGGCGGCCACCACGGTGATCCTGGCGATCGCCCTGCGCGCCAGCATCATCGGCGAGCGGGCGAACTGATGCGCGTGTTGGTCGCAGGCGCTACGAGCGTGCCGGGACTTCCGCTGCTGCGTGAACTGGGCGCCCGTGGCCACGACGTCGTCGGCATGACCCGGTCGCCGGCCAAGACGGCCGAGATCGCCTCGACGGGCGCTCAACCGGTGGTGTGCGACGTGTTCGATGCGGCCGAGACCGACGCGGTGGTCGCCGACATCCGGCCCGACGTGGTGATCAGCCTGCTGACCACGCTGCCGAAGCGAGGACCCATGCGGGTCAAGGACTTCGAGCCGGCCAGGACGCTATGGGGCAGCGGCGCACCGAATCTGGTGCGCGCCGCCCAGCGCGCCGGTGTGCGACGTGTGGTGGCCGAGTCGGTGATCTTCGCATACGGCTACCCTGCGACGGGGTCGGCGCTGATGGACGAGACCGATCCGTATCCCGGCCCGCCGCCGCCAGGTGGTGCCGACATGCTCAACGCGCTGCGCGGCATGGAACAGGTGGTGTTGACGTCCTCTGAGAACAGCGACACCGGGGGAATCGTGTTGCGCTACGGGGTGTTCTACGGACCCGATGTGCCGCACACGCAGATGTTCACCCGGTTGGCGAAGTGGTGGCTGATGCCGGCGGTCACCGGGACGGGCGTCGTGTCGTGGATCCACATCGACGACGTCGTCGCGGCGACCGCCAATGCCGTAGACAAGGGCCGGGGCGGGCAGATCTACAACATCGTCGACGACCGGCCGCAGTCCTTCGGCGACTATGTGCGCGAGATGGCGGCCGGGCTACATCGACCGCGGCCGCTGCCGATGTCCCCGCGGCTGTTCGGCTTGATCGCGCCCTACGGTCGGGCCGCCTTCGCCGACACTTGGCTGCCGCTGTCCAACGCCAAGGCCAAGGCAGAACTCGGCTGGACGCCTATTCCCCGATGAAGTTCGGCTTGCGCTTCTCGAACGTCGCGCTGATGCCCTCGGTCAGGTCCTTCGACGGCAGGAACGCTGAATTCCACGCCGCCACGTAGCGCAGGCTCTCCGAGACGCGCGCGATGCGCTGCTGATCCAGCACGTCCTTGACGCCCGCGACGGTCAACGGCGGATTGCCTGCGATCTCTGCGGCGGTCGCATGCGCGGCGGCCAGCGATGCCTCGGCGTCGTCGTAGACGTCGTTGACCAGACCGATCTTCTCGGCACGCGCCGCGTCGATGTCCTTGCCCGTCAGGGCCAGTTCACGCAAGTGGCCGTCGTTGAGGATCAACGGAAGCCGGGCCAGGCTGCCGACGTCGGCCACCATCGCCAGCTTGATCTCGCGCACCGAGAACTTGGCGTCGGCACTGGCGTAGCGGATGTCGACGGCCGAGATCAGATCCACACCGCCGCCGATGCACCAGCCGTGCACCGAGGCGATCGTCGGCGTGCGGCAGTCCGCGACGGCGCTGATCGAGCCCTGCATCCGCAGCACCGTGGCGTGGAAGTCCGCGCGCGGCCTGGCCGACGTCCCGTCGGTCAGCACCCCGGAAAGCGTGCCGCCCATGGCGGGCACGTCGAGCCCGTAGCTGAAGTTCTTCCCCGATCCGGTCAGCACGATCGCCCGCACGTCGCGGTCGGCGTCGAGCTTGGCGAACACCTCCGGCATCTCCGCCCAGAACGCCGGCCCCATCGCGTTGCCCTTGCCGGGACCGATCAGCGTCACCCGGGCGACGTGGTCCTCGATGTCGACGGTGACGGATTCGTATGTTTCGGCCATGGCCAGAAGGCTAGCGACTCGCGAAGACCCTGTTACGGCGGGCCGCCGCCCAGCAGGACATCGTTGACCGTCGCCGACGGCAGGAATTGACAGGCGGCTTCGGCGAGGATCTGGCCGATCGCCTCGCCGTCGGGGCCCAGCGGGTTGTTCTTCTGCTCGAGGATCTCGCGGATCACCGCGAGCCGGGTGGCCTCGTCGAGACCGTTGAACTCCTCGCACGTCATGTTGAGCGCGTTCGGCGGCGGGGGCACCTCCGGGATATCGGTGTTGCGGCCGGGCAGCGGGAACTGGGGGATCGGAACGCCGGGCAGGCCGGGCAGTCCGGTCGTCGGCGGGCGGGTGGTGGTGGTGATGGGCGGACCGGGTTCGGTGGTCTGCGCGACGGTGCCTTCGGTGGTGCGCTGACACGCCGTCGTCACGGCAACCAGGATCAGCGCCGCGCCCGCCAACCGCACATGCGTCTTCATCTGCGCAACGATATGCGCCCAAGCGACGTAGCGTGGAACACATGCCCGAGGACCTGCGCCCAGGACCGGATTCGCCGCCCACTGATGAGCTGCGCAGCGCCGAGAAGACGTTCGCGGTGTTGCAGCACGTGCTGCACGGCATCGCCGCCGACGACCTGCACAAGCAGACGCCGTGCCGGGAGTTCGACGTCGCCGCGCTGACCGACCACCTGCTGAACTCGATCACCATGATCGGCGCCGCGGCCGGCGCGGAGTTCCCTGAGCGCAACCGCGACGGCTCGGTGGAGGAGCAGGTCGTGCGAGTCGCCCGGCCGACCCTGGATGCGTGGCAGCATCGCGGGCTGGACGGCACTGTGCCGTTCGGTACCAACGAGGTGCCGGCGACGACGATGACGGGCATCCTGTCGCTTGAATTCCTGGTCCACGCCTGGGATTTCGCTACGGCCGTCGGCCGCGAGGTGACCGCACCGGAGTCGCTGTCGGACTACGTGCTGGGCCTGGCGCAAAAAACGATCACGCCGCAAGGCCGCACCAGGGCCGGTTTCGACGAAGCGCTCGATGTACCTGCCGATGCACCCGCATTGGACCGGTTGATCGCGTTCACCGGCAGGCGACCGGGCTAGACCTGCATCCAACACCGGGCGAATTCGAGGAATGCGTCGTTCTCCTGTGCGGAGGCGACGGTGACACGCACGCCGTCGTCGCCGTAGGGGCGCACGATGATGCGGTTGTCGGCGGAAGCCGCGGCGAACTCTTGGGCGCGGCCCGGTAGCGGCAACCAGACGAAGTTGGCCTGCGACGGCGGCACCTCGTAGCCGGCGTCAAGCAGTGCCGGCGCCACCCGGGCGCGCTCGGCGACGACGGCGTCGGTGCGGGCCAGCAGCTCATCGGCGGCGTCCAGCGATGCGATGGCCGCGGCCTGCGAAACGCTGGTTGCGGTGAACGGCACGTAGACCTTGCCCAGCGCGGTGATGATGTCCGGGTCGCCGACCGCATAACCGATGCGGAGCCCCGCCAGCCCGTAGGCCTTCGAAAACGTCCGCAGCACAACGACGTTGGGGTGTGCGCGGACCAACCCGAAGCTGTCGGGCACCAGCGGGTCGCGGATGTACTCGACGTAGGCCTCGTCGATGGCGACCAGGATGTGCGGTGGCACCGCGGCGACGAAGCGGGCCAGCTTGTCGGGGTCGACGACCGTGCTGGTCGGGTTGTTCGGGTTGCACACGAAGATCAGCCGGGTGCGGTCGGTGATTGCGGCCAGCATCGCGTCGAGGTCGTAGGTGTGGTCGGTCAACGGCACCTGCACCGGGGTGGCGCCGGCGGTGCGGACCTGCAGGGGATAGATCTCGAAGCTGCGCCAGCCGTAGAGCACCTCGTCGCCGACGGTCGCGGTGATCTGGATCAACTGCTGGCACAGGCTCACCGACCCGCAGCCCACGGAGATGTGCTCGGGGGTGAAACAAACGTGCTCGGCCAGGCGTTCCTTGAGTGCGACGTAGCCGTTGTCGGGATAGCGGTTGATCGAGTCGGTCGCCTTCGCGATGGCCTCGCGCACGCTGGGCAGCGGGCCGTGCACCGTCTCGTTGCTGGCGATCTTGATCGCGCCGGGCACCGTCCTGCCGGGTGTGTAGGCGGGAAGATCGGCAAGCTCGGGGCGGAGACGGGCGGGCACCGGACCAGTCTATGGGGCACCCACCTGCGCTTTGCCTCCCGCTAGCACGGCTGTGTACTCTGTCGGATCGGCGGTAAACGTCAGGAGGCGTGCCAGAGCGGCCGAATGGGGCTCACTGCTAATGAGTTGTCGCCCTCAAAGGCGACCGGAGGTTCAAATCCTCTCGCCTCCGCGACGGTCGACTTGTCGGCCGATAACTGAACACATGCGCCCGTAGCTCAACGGATAGAGCATCTGACTACGGATCAGAAGGTTAGGGGTTCGAATCCCTTCGGGCGCGCTCTTCTCTACACCCCGGGCGCAGCCCTATGCGCGAGATTGCAGCCAGGGCTGTTGGGCCTCATCACGACCCTGAGCGCAATCTCGCCG
>NZ_JBEFRW010000060.1:0-387 GCF_053483195.1 Mycolicibacterium sp. XJ2546
CGGTCGGTCCGGGCGTGCTGATGCTGGCGCCGTCGGATTTTTCGAGGCGCTGCGGTTTCTCGGGTCGGCCGTTAGGCCGCCCGGTTTTCGGGAGGTGCCGGTCCGCCGGGCTCGTCGGCTCCGCGGCCTGACGCCGCGGCGCCGGGTTCGCCTTCGGCGATGTGGTTGTCGTTGGCTGATTCGGTGTGGGTTTGGGTGCTGCCGGTGTGCTTGCCGTTGAATGGCGCTGGGGTGTCGGGCGTGGCGTCGCCGGTGTCGGTGTCATCGGCCGGTGCCGTGTCTTGTGGTTTCGTGCCACTGGCTTGGGCATTGTCGAGCGGCGCTGCTGTATCTGATTTCGCGCCGCCGGTTTCGGTGTCGTTGGTCGGCGCTCCGGTGTTTGGGCCG
>NZ_JBEFRW010000061.1:0-368 GCF_053483195.1 Mycolicibacterium sp. XJ2546
GTGCACGGTTGGGGATCGTCGGGGTTGCACATGCCAGGTGCGGCGTATTTGGCGAAGATCGCCTCCCACACCGCCCACGCCTCCGGGGTCAACATCGCGCGCAGTTCCACCATCCCGTCGGCGCCTTGTCGGGACTTTCTGACCCCACGCTTGCGGGCCCGTTCGATGTCGGTGGGTTCCGGCCCGTCTTGATCCAGCAGAAACAGCGTGAGCTCGGCGGTGTCGGTGAGTTCTTTGGGCCCGACCGTGGCGGCCGTGCGGACCAGGTCGACCTCGAATTGATCGCGGGTGGCCGCGTCCACCCATCCCGGTAACTTGGCCACCGATTTTCTGATCACCTCGACATGTTCGGGGTTGATCAGCCCGTG
>NZ_JBEFRW010000062.1:0-330 GCF_053483195.1 Mycolicibacterium sp. XJ2546
ACCACATCGGACTGATCAACCAAATCGGTCACGGTGTCGACCACATCGGACTGATCAACCAAATCAGTCACCGCGTCCACCACATCGGTCTGATCAACCAAATCAGTCACCGCGTCCACCACATCGGACTGATCCACCAAATCAGTCACCGCGTCCACCACATCGGTCTGATCCACCAGATCCGTCACCACATCAACCGCGTCGGACTGATCCACCAAATCGGTCACCGTGTCCACGACGTCGGTCTCATCGACCACATCGGTCACCGTGTCGACCACATCGGACTGATCAACCAAATCGGTCACGGTGTCGACCACATCGGACTGATCA
>NZ_JBEFRW010000063.1:0-298 GCF_053483195.1 Mycolicibacterium sp. XJ2546
ATCCATCGCTGATCCGGTCGCCTTGTCGAACACCGCCAGGTAGTGGTTGGCGTGACCGGCCAGCCGGATCACATCGGCGATCGGCATGACGGTGCCGCCGCTGGTGGTGCCGACCCCGGCGCGAGATTCCAAGTCCTGCAGGGTAGTTCGGATGATGATCGACACCGGCAGCCCGTTGAGCTGGCCGAGTTCGCCACTCATCAACGCGATGCGCCCGACGGCGACCAGCGCATCGTGCTGGCGCTGGGCCAAGGTGCGGTGGTCGTTGTCGATCTGGGCTTGGGTCGGTGTGCCTGAC
>NZ_JBEFRW010000064.1:0-298 GCF_053483195.1 Mycolicibacterium sp. XJ2546
ATCAGGCACACCGACCCAAGCCCAGATCGACAACGACCACCGCACCTTGACCCAGCGCCAGCACGATGCGCTGGTCGCCGTCGGACGCATCGCGTTGATGAGTGGCGAACTCGGCCAGCTCAACGGACTGCCGGTGTCGATCATCATCCGAACCACCCTGCAGGACTTGGAATCTCGCGCCGGGGTCGGCACCACCGGCGGCGGCACCGTCATGCCGATCACCGATGTGATCCGGCTGGCCGGTCACGCCAACCACTACCTGGCGGTATTCGACAAAGCGACCGGATCAGCGATGGAC
>NZ_JBEFRW010000065.1:0-295 GCF_053483195.1 Mycolicibacterium sp. XJ2546
CGGCAGCACGTCGGCGATCGGGTTCTGCTCCGCCAACTCGTCGATCTGCTGCTGGGACAACCGCGCCGGGGCGATGTCCGACGGCGTCAGACCGCCGCCGCCGTTGCGCACATGCGCGCAGATACCGGCCAGCGCCTCGAACCACAGCTGGCTCAACCGCGAGACCTGGTCGCGGTCGAGCGCCGAGGGCGCCCACGTCCAGTCGGCGCGCAGCCGCGGGCCGGCGTCCGTGTCGACGGTGGCCGAGTTGAGCTCCACGGTATGCACCAGCGGCATGGGCACGGCAGCGCTGACG
>NZ_JBEFRW010000066.1:0-290 GCF_053483195.1 Mycolicibacterium sp. XJ2546
GGACGCGGTGACTGATGTGGTTGATCAGACGGATGCCGTGGATGCGGTGACCGATTTGGTTGACCAAACCGATGTGGTGGACGCGGTGACTGATGTGGTTGATCAGTCCGACGTCGTTGACACGGTGACGGATTTGGTTGATCAGACCGATGTGGTGGACGCGGTGACTGATGTGGTTGATCAGTCCGACGTCGTTGACACGGTGACCGATGTGGTTGATCAGACCGATGTGGTGGACGCGGTGACTGATGTGGTTGATCAGTCCGATGTGGTCGACACCGTGACCGATT
>NZ_JBEFRW010000067.1:0-277 GCF_053483195.1 Mycolicibacterium sp. XJ2546
GTTGCGCTTAGTAGGTGCTCGTCGGTGAACAGGGCATAGCTGCGCTTGCTTTCCAAGCGACGGCTGGCCATCTCACAAAGGCGATGGGCCAGAAGGGTGTAACGCACCGCCTGTTAACGCTCCCGTGCAAATCGCGTTCGGCCGTGCGGTCCCGATGGATAGATTTGGCCAATGCCGTTGGCTGAAGGGACGGAGTTCGCCGGGTACACGATTATCCGGCTGCTGGGTTCCGGCGGGATGGGCGAAGTTTATCTGGCCGAACATCCCCGGCTGCCCC
>NZ_JBEFRW010000068.1:0-253 GCF_053483195.1 Mycolicibacterium sp. XJ2546
GGTTTTCGGTGCGGTCAGTGGGTTGGGCATCCAGTTCTCGGGCGCCCTCTACGGCGTCGTCGACCCGAACCGCGGGGTTGGGTTTGAGGTTGGCGGGCCGGTCCTGGGGTTGGTCGTCGGGTCGCAGCAGGCGTTCGGGTCGGTGGTAGTAGTTGAGCCGGGCTTGGCCGGTGTCGAGGCCGTCGGGTGGGAGCCATTCGACTTCGCCGCGGTCGTTCATGCGGGTGGTCCAGCCGCCGTTGTCGTTGACGCT
>NZ_JBEFRW010000069.1:0-229 GCF_053483195.1 Mycolicibacterium sp. XJ2546
CAACGCGGTCAGCCCGATCGGGGTGCCGCTGGCCGATTTGGCGTTTTTCGTGCTCGACGCCTGGTTGCGCCCGGTCTCGCCGGGTGTGGTCGGTGAGTTGTATGTGGCCGGTGCGGGCTTGGCGCATGGCTATGTGGGCCGGGCGGGGTTGAGTGCGTCGCGGTTTGTGGCGTGTCCGTTCGGTGGGCCGGGTGCGCGGATGTATCGCACCGGGGATTTGGTGGCCTGG